>JAFVQC010000050.1 GCA_017504995.1 Clostridia bacterium | reverse complement strand
TTTTTGACAGACTTTTTTGCCTGTCTTTTCGCCATGCTTTTTTGTAAGAAAAATACACATAACTCTGCTTTTTTCTGCTTTGTTATGTGTATCTTCTTTTTGCCACTTTCTTAACTTAATGATATTGTTTACACAAGGGAGCCTTTGCTACACCTGCATTTTTCTTAAGTTCCCATATATGGGGGTTTATCTCCCGCCGCCTTAAAATCATAAAACAAAAAACGGCGGCAGCAAGCCCCCGCCCTACGTCTTTTGTGGCTTTAATTCAGTCAGTAGTTGCAAAGAAAAGAGGACGAGAAGTTTTTATAACTCTTCGTCCTTTTTCTGTCGGTAGGTAACGTATTCTATCAAATTTCAAAACTGTCCTTAAGAGTACAGCCCTTTTTCTGCCGACTTTTTTATTTTAACCGATACGCTTCGGGAAAGGCTTGAAGTTTCGGATCGTTTCCGAAGCGTTCATAGGGAACGTCTGCCATAGCGGCAAACATCAGGGCGTGCAATCGCTGTCCCAAAACCGCCTCGGCGCGCGCCGCAAGCCCCAAAAGATCGGACGCGCCCAAGCCATGCGCCACCACACCCCCAAAGGTATGGCAAAGAGCATGGCAAAGCGCCCCGTCCTCTCGGGGATACATGGGAACGAACAGCAAGGAGACCGCGTTCCCGCGAAGCGCTTCGAGGCGGCGGCACAGATCGGAATCTGCCCGTTTTCCTTTTGGCGCAACGATCACGTAGGAAATCGGACGGTCTCCTTGGCGCAAAAGACGGTAATACCGCAACAAAAAGGATATCCGCGCTTCGTCAGCGGCTGCTTGCTCCATTGCCAAGTCCTTCTCCAAGACGATCCGATCCTCCCCCGATTTCAACAGACCGCGCGCCAGCTCCTCGGCGCGCTTATCCCTCACGCCGATCCGATCACACCCCGACAAGGCGCGCTTCAACAATCTCCTGCCCAAAGCGGTACGAGGCTCGCCCAAGCCGTTTCCCCAAAGCTCGGTGGAAATCCCTTTTTTCTGAGCGCAACGCAACAGAAAGACGTAATAGCAAAGAGAGCGCAGACTGGTGACCTCCTGCAAAAGCGTTCCACCGCCAAAGACCAGCCGGTCCGCGCCACGCAACGCTTTTCTAATCGCAAAAAAGGACGTTCTTCTGACGCAGGGAATCCCGAACCGCACCTCGTCCCGCTTTCCCCTTCGGGTCAACGCAACGACTTCATCGGAAGGATCTTTCTGTTTTGCGCGACGAATCGATGCTCGCAGCAGAGCATTGTCCCCCATGTTTCCAAATCCGTAATAGCCGCACAATACGGTTTTTCCATTCCCTTTTGCAAGAGGCTTGTCCGACGTTTCTCTATAAAACCTCTCGGTTTCTTTGACCATATGGGCAAGGCTATGCCGCTTCTTTACGTAAGCACGCAGATCGTCTCCCATGGCACGACGGTCTTGGGGAGACATCGCCAACAGTGTCCGTACGGCTTCCAGCAATCCTTCTTCCGTTGCCGCACCGCAACCGCGGCAACAAAAATTGCTTTGCTCCGCCAGAGGCAAAACGCCGTGGGCGATTCCCCAAAAGCCCTCGTCTCCCGCAAGAACGGTAGGAATGCCGCACGCCATTGCCTCCAGCGCTGCCCTCGATACGCCGACGAACACGTCTGCCGAACGCAATAGATCCTCGGGACACTCCACCCACCCCGTCAAGGTTACCATAGGGTACGGATCCTCTCGATT
Organism: Clostridia bacterium; assembly: GCA_017504995.1. Classification (GTDB taxonomy): domain Bacteria; phylum Bacillota; class Clostridia; order Oscillospirales; family CAG-272; genus HGM12713. Next base: position 38,200 of record JAFVQC010000050.1, on the reverse strand, counting down.
CAGCTTTTCCGCCTTTTCTTTTAAGGATTCATAGGCATTCCCTCCGCCTGCCAAAAGGATCTCCGCATCGGGAAACCGCTTTCTGACGGCAGGGGCAATCGCAATCAGGAGGGACGCAACGCGGGAGCAATCCTCGTCCAATCGGCTGAGAAACAGCACCCTCCGCCGTTCTCCAACCGCCGTTGGCTTCGGACAAAACCGATCGGTATCAATACCGTTGGGAATGACTCGAATCCTCTCGGAATCCATGCCGTACACCTCGCACAGATATTGTTTGAGATCCTCCCCCACCGCAATGCTTCGCTCTCCCCACCGCGACAGCCGTCCAAGAATTCCCTTTGCGCGGAATCGGGCGTGAACGGTGGTCACGAAGGGAACGCCGCAACGCTTGGCAATGGGCGCGGCAAGAAAGGCAGGCAGGCGCGCGTGGGCGTGGATCAGATCCCAATGCCCCCGTTTGATCCATCTGCGCAGGCGAAGGTAGCTGATAAGCAAAGAAAACGGACGGCTTCTCCGCATTGGCAAAGCTCGATGGGAAACGCCCCTCTCCGCCAATCGCTCTACAAGCGCGCCGCCGGAAGACATGACCGTCACCCGATATCCTTTTGCGGCAAGTGCCGTGGCAAGGTCGCACAGATGGGTCTCCGCGCCGCCGCGGTCCATTCGATCGATCAGCAACAATAGCTTCACTTTTTCTCTTCCTTTCTAAGACAAATACCGAAACTCCCGTATCTCCACCGATCTCTCTCCGTCCCCGATCCGATCAGGCGCTCCCGTTTTTTCGTCAAGATACAGCGCGTAAGTCACTTGGTTTTCCCCTTTTATTTCCGCGTAGATCATGCCCTCTCCCTCCGTCTCGGCGGGGCAGATCGGCTCTAACGGTCCTACGGGAAATAAGAGCGAACCGTACGCCGATACGCTCCGAAACGCGTCTCCTTCCCATTCGATCCCATCGCAAGTCCATTTTTCTTTTCCTTCACGGCAAGAATAAGTAAGTCCCTGCATCGACGGCGGTTCGAGAACGGTCATTGTAAAATCCCGACCGTCGCTCTCCCGCGCTGACGGCGCGTCTGCTTCTATCACCGCGCAGACGGAAACTCCCTCGGACTCCCATAAGAGCTTAGCTGAAAATGCGCGCAAGCGGTAATCGGGCACGCTTCGAAGCGACGAGCAGGCGGTACAAGCCGTCAGAAGCATGACAAGCAACAAAAAAATCGCTTCGTATTTTTCCCTGTTTTTCATAGTTTTCCCCTCTCTTTTTCCTCTATCCAAGATATATGAGAAAAAAAGCGGCAAAATGTTCGCGAGCTGTTGCGCAATTCAAAAAAATATGCTATAATGAATCGAAACGGTCACAGGAAAGGAGGGAATCTATGCAGGCTGCCTATGAAAACCCAACCACGGACATCTACTGTCGGGACACACGGTACGTATCGAAAACATTGGGATACCGCCCCCATCTTCACTATGGAATTGAGCTGGCGTTCCTTTGGAGTGGGCATACCCACGTCACCGTTGACAGCATGGAATACGACGTCTTTGGCGGAGATGCGGTGATCTCCTTTCCCAATCAGATTCATACCTTCCGCACCATCGAACGGGAGCAATATATCCTCTTGAAGATCAATCCCGATCTTTTCCCCGAGCTGACCTACGTCCTCACCTCTACGATCCCCTCGTCAAACGTGATTCGAAACGCGGCAAAGGACGAGGAAATGGTCTCCCTGATTCAAAAAATCTCCGACGTTTATTATGGGAATATGTCCTATCGAGAGTCAATCCTGCGAGGATACCTACTGGCTTTTTTGGGTATCCTTCTGCCAAAGATCGACCTTGTGGACGTACAGTCGGCAGACTACCACGTCGTCGGCGCGATCATGCATTATTGCAGTAAAAATTTCAATCAGGAGCTTTCCCTTGCCGTTTTGGAAAAAGATCTGCATCTGAGCAGATATTACATTTCCCATATTATGAACAGCAAGCTGAAGATCGGGTTTAACGATTACGTCAATTCGCTGCGTGTCTCCGCCGCCTGCACGCTATTGGAAAAAGAGGCGCTCAACGTCACCGAGATCAGCGCGCGAGTCGGATTTAACACCCTGCGCACCTTTAACCGCGCGTTCATCAAGCAAATGGGCTGTACCCCCAGTGAATACCGACAAAAAAAGAAACAAAACCAATAATACGGTTTCGTTTCGGAATATTTTGGATCACATAATCGTCGCTTTCCTGAAAAAACTAATAGCAAAACGCTACCAGAAAGGAAATGCGAATGATGTGTATCATAAAAAAGAAAGCCCTTCGGCGGATCTCGGTCTGGACCTTGATCTTCGCCCTGCTGTTGACTGTACTCAGCGCCTCCATGCTCTCGGTTCACGCGGAAAACTTCCTCGGTGACGCCGCAAGAGACGTAGGAGATGCCGTCAGTGACGCGGGACATGCCGTCAGCGACGCTCTCGATATGAACGGAGCAGACGGCGCAGTCAACGACAGCGACGGTATCATCGGAAACGAGAGCGCGGAAGCGCCCTCCACCGACGACGTGGCAAAGGAGGATGGGAACAGCGGCTGGATCGGTCTTGCGATCGCCATTCTGATCGTTGTCATCGCCGTCGTTTTGATCATTCTCTTGATTCCCAAAAAGAAAGACAAAAAATAAAAAAGAAACGAGGGGCTGACGCAATTTGCGCCAGCCCTATCTCATTTAAGCATTTTTCTTTTTCCAGATCGATTCCACGATCAATCGCTCCATCAGAGCGTGTCCCTGAGGATTGGGGTGCAGTCCTGAGTCATCGCTTCCGTAAGCGTGACTGTTTTCATACGTTACGTAGCCGTCCGCCTGCTGATCGATCACCGTCGCCCCAAAATACTCCGCGATGGCGCGAATACAGGTGTTGTGGCGGGCGATCTTTTCGGGTGTGTCTCTCGTATCCTGCGTCTGTACCAAAAGCATACAGAACAGCTCGGGATTGTTATATTTCTCCTTCATCGCGCGTAAGCTCAGGGCGTACGCCGCTTCCCAAGAGGTATAGGTCTTTCCTCCGACCACCGTCGATCCGTTTGCTTCTGCCGTTGCGATCACCGAACTGATCCAATTCTCCATTACAGCTTTCTTGTCTGCGCCTGCCGCCGTCAGGGCAGAATACAGCGTCGCATCGTTGGGCGTGCCTGTATGAAGATCGTTGATACCCATATAAACGAAGATCACGTCGGGATTGATGTCGTCGGAAGGATCATTCGGCGTTCCGTTGTCGTTATCCAGCTCCGTGGCGCGAACCAGCATATTGCCTTGGCAATTCTTGCTGACATTTCCATATATGCGCGAACCACTCCACGAGTTATTCACGCAAAGCTCCATGCCAAGGTCTTCAATCAAACGTCCCCAATAGGTATCGGTATACGACGTGAGATTGCTGTTGTTCGTCGGATACCAAACGGCGTTACCACCAATGGTGCTATTATACGAGGTGCCGTTGGATACTCCGTTAAATGTAGAAATACTGTCTCCGATAATAGAGATCCTCTTGCCGCTATACTGCGCCTTCAGATCGGCAACCATGTTCTGATACGTCGTCTCCTCGTCAAGAATTGCCTGGTAAGCCGCTTTGTTCGGATAGGTTTTCTCGAATTCAAAATCATAGAACAGCGTAGCCAGCGAGGTATCGAGATTTGCCGTACCTACCTTCATAAAAAATCCCGTGGTCTGAGCGAACTTCTCCTTCAGAAGATTCAACGCTTTGTTTTGGTGGGTCTCATCTTTTAACAGATAGGCAGGTACGAGGGTATCGTTCTTATGGAAAAACGCAACCGTTTCCTCCGCGCTCAGCGTAACGTCGTAGCCGCTGAGATCGATCTTGACAAAACGATACACCGCGCTGTTATTTGCCGTCAAGCCTGCCGAAGCGCCGTTCACCTTCAGCTTATATTCTCTGAGAGGCGCGCTTTTTAAGCCCGCGTAAGAGTTGTTCATGACGTACATCGTCAGAACGAAATCGCCGTTGCCATCCGCAGCCTTGGTCGCCGCAACGGGCACGGTCACCGATTTTAACGTTCCGTCGCTGATATTCATCACGTCGCGGATCGCATAGGGCGCGCTATTCGTAGAATACGCTTTAAAGCTTGCCGATTTCGATTCAAACAAATTCTTTAACTCAGCGAACACCGCCTCTGGCATATAGGTTCGCTTCACCGTCACGGGTGTGTTGTCCTCGGTGGTGGATTCGGGGGCTGTTGTCGTCTCGTCGGCAACACCCGAGGTCTGCGCGGGGGGATTCTCTTCCTTGTTGGCGCAACCAACCAAAAGCATGGACGCAACCAAAAGAATTGCAAGGAACGCAATACCGAATTTTTTCATACCGTTCTTCCTTTCTTTCCGTAAAAAAATGAAACTACCGTATTCTTCATCTTTTTTATTATAACATTTGGGGGACACATTGTCAAGAGGTTGTTTGGATTAGTTAAAACAATTCCGATCCCAAAAGCCGACCGATCCGCAAAAACGGAATCGGTTGGCATTTTTTAGTCTAAATAATTTCCTTTGGCAAGAATCAGGCGAAGCGTATGCTCCACGCCGTCTGCCATCAAGGAGTTACCCATATCGTTGGGATGGATGCGGTCGATGGTACAGTCCTCCTCCACCTTACCGAGGAAGAAGGATTCTCCGTCTATATAATAGACGTTCTTGTCTCCCTGCTCTCTCGCGTAACGGAAGGTATCCACGATCACGTCTCTGAGTCTTGCCGCCCCCGCGGGATTGATCAGCACGTCGGGACGGGAGATCATCACATAGGGAGTGTCGGGCTGACTTTCACGGAATCGCTTATACATGGGCAGGTGTGTCGCGCGAAGGTGATCGACGTTGGGCGCGTTGTGGTCGTAATCGCACACGAAAATGCTCATTTCCATCTCGCTCAAATAGTTCACGATGGCTTCCTCTGCCTTGGCTCTTCCTGAAAAGCCTATGTTACGCACGTCCAGATTCATGCGGCGGGTCAGCATATTGGTATAGGCCAGACCCGGACGGGAGGGACCCGTTCCATGCACGATGGAGCTTCCGTAAACGACAACGGGACGGCGGTTTCTGTAGCGCAGTCCTCCGCCAAGCGTCGCCTGATCGGACAGTCCGATATAGACGTTCTTCACCACCGAATGAAGGGGGAAGTTCAAGGTAAAATATCTCAGCTTCGGCGCGCCCACGTCCACGCACTGTTCGTAGGTCAGCTCTGTAGAATAGGGGGGCTGGAACGCCTTAGCGAAGCGGCTTTTGGACAATCCGTTGGGATAATCCTCGTACAGGTCAAAGCCGCCGCTGGCCTCCAGAGGCGTGTGGGAGTTCCGTCCAAGCTTCTCATATTCGACGGAGATCGCCACGTAAGGAGAATCGGTGCAAAACCGAACCCGTCCTCCCGCGCATTCTCTCTCCAGCTTTGCCACACCCGCCGAGGTCGCCTCGCCTACCTCAGTGGGCAGACGGTGAAAGATCGGCTCGGTACGGTACTCGTAGAGTCCGTACACGTCAAAGGGGGGCTTTCTCACGTCGTAGAAACGAATATCGTCCTTTTCGATCTTCGTTTCAATGATCATATTTTTATCGACTTCCACGCCCTCCGTAAAGAGCTTTTTTTCCTCACTCATTGCCCTCACCTCCAAAGTTCGTATTTCTGAGCGCGCGCTCCAGCATCCTTCCGATGCTGTCCGCCATCTTCATCATGCCAAGATCGTTGGGATGCGTGCCGTCTACCGTACAGGAGTCGGCATCCGGCCCGCGGAAGATACCCTCGCCGTCGATATACCACACGTTTTGATCTCCCGCTTCGCGGGCGCGGCGGAAGCTGTCAATGATCACGTCTCGGCGATCAATAAATTTTTCGATGGGTCGGAACTTAGGCGCGGACACCATCAAATACGGAATGTCGGGATGTGCAGCGCGAATGATCTCGTACATCCGATAATGGGTCTCTCTTAGGTACTCCGCGTCGGTAGCGTTATGGTCGTAGTCGGAAACGAAAGCGATCATATCGAGAGACGCCATGTACTCCACCAAGGGAAGCTCCGCCTTGCCGCTACCGGCAAAGCCGAGATTAAGGTAATCCAACCCATACCGACGGGCAATGATATTTTCATAGCTCAAGCCCGCCCGAGAGGCGCAAGCGCCTTGCGTGATCGAGCTGCCGTAATAGACCACGGGCTTGTCGTTCCGATAGGGCGTTCCCTCGCCCACCGTTGCCGTTTCCTTCACGCCGATATACAGCGCGTCCACGGAATTATAGAGAGGCATATTCAACGTAAAGCTTCTCATTTTTGCGTCGTCAAACCGAAGGATCGCTTCGTAGCCGTCTTCTACGTCCACCTTGGGGCGGAACGTGCCGCAATAATGGCTTCCGCCGTCGGTCTCCTCGTAAAGATCCATTCCAAGCGTACCCGTCAGAGGCATGTGCTCAAAGCGGGCGACCTTCGACGTCTCCAGCTTAACTGCTACGTAGGGCGAATCGGTAGAAAACCGAACCCGTCCCCCTGAAGTACTCAAGGCATGCTTGGAAACCTTCAGACTCGTCTGCTCCGCAACCGACGCGGGAATTCTGCGAAAGGTCTGCTGATTTTGCACGTCGTACAAGCCGTATATGGAAAACGGCTTTTGTCTGACGTCGTAAAACAAGAGATCCTTTTCTTCCAAGGACGTCTCAAAATGATACGTAGTTCCCTGTTCCATTTTTTGTTCTCCTTTATATTTGATCGGATTTATTCCGAAAAAGTAACGCTTTTTGCCCAAGTCCAAAACTGCGGACGGTACTCGCCGAGCTTCTCGGTTTTTGTAATAAACTGTACCATCCAGAAGGCTTTTTGCGATTCGTAGATCACGACCATATAGGTATAGCGCTCTTGCGAATCTCCCTGCACGTGCTCCTGCTCAAAATAGGTCAGACCGTCTTGCATTTGCAGGGTCAACGAGTCGTCGGGACGATTCGTCTCCAGCATAAGCTGGGCGTATTCCCGCAAGGTACACCCCTGCAGCTTTCCCAACGCGGTAAACTTACGCTTCACCACCATCACCGAAGCCTCCGCCGAATCGTACCGCGCGGTATATTGATCCGTCGGGGTTTCTTTAAACTGCTCGGTCAGCGTAATGCTCATTTCAGATACGGAAAAGGTTTTCGGCGCATTGCCGATCCTTCCGCAGGCAAGCAAGGACGCGCAGAGAACAAGCGTCATCGCGATCATACCCCTCCGCCACGTTGCCTTTCTTTGAATGAAATATCCGTTCATGATTTTCCTCTTTTTGTGGATTCCTCCTTATTATATCACACCTTTTTTACAAATTCAACCGTATTTGCAATTTTTCCCGTTTTATCCCAACAAAACGTCGGTCGCGAGCATGATACAAAATCCGACCAGAAGCGCGTAGGTCGCGCCGCGCTCGCTTCCGTGAGCGTGGGTCTCGGGAATCATTTCGTCGCTGATGACGTAAAGCATCGTTCCTCCCGCAAACGCCAAGGCGAAGGGCAAAATCGCCGCGGATACGCTGACGGCGAAATAGCCAAGCAGCGTTCCGACTACCTCCACAAGTCCCGTGATCATCGCAAGCACGAAGGTTTTTGCGGGCTTTACCCCTGCCGCCAGCATCGGACCGATGATCACCATGCCCTCGGGAATATTCTGCAAGGCAATGCCTCCCGCGATCATGAGTGCCTGGGAGGTATCTCCCGACCCGAAGCCCACGCCTGCCGCGATACCCTCGGGGAGATTGTGGATCGCTATGGCGGTCACAAACAAAAGCACCTTACTCAGATTGGAATTCTGGTGGGGTTCAATATCCGATCCGATCATTTTATGTAGGTGCGGCACAAGCTTGTCGATCAGGTTCAGGCAAAGCGCCCCCGCGAAAATCCCAACCACCGCAATGGGCAGTCCCCACTTGCCCCCGTACTCCACGGAAGGCAAAATCAGTCCCAGCACTGCTGCCGCAAGCATCACGCCTGCCGCAAAGGACAGCACGATATCCGAAAACCGATGAGATATCTTTTTAAACAAAAATCCGATCACCGCGCCGATGACCGTCGCGCCGCCCACGCCAAGGGCGGTCAATAATACCATCGTCATATATTTCTCCTTATGAAAAGGGCAACGCCGTTTTCACGAACGCTCGCGCAAAACGGGTTGCCCCTCGTTTTTTATTCCGCTTCGCTGAAGGTATCCTTGCCTACGCCGCAAAGAGGGCAAACGAAATCCTCGGGAAGATCCTCAAACTTCGTTCCCGCAGCGATACCCAGATCGGCGTCACCCGCCGCCTCGTCGTATTCCCAGCCGCAAACGTCACAAACGTATTTTTTCATCTTCTTTTTCTCCTTTTCTATTAAAGCACCAAAGAGGGTGCCGTATAAACTCTTGCCGCCAGCTCCTGATTGAGCATATAGAGGCTCTTGGGATCGGAGCCGAACAGCTCCATCTTCGAGATCATATCGTTGGCGTTGGTCTCCTCCTCGCCCTGCTCCTTCACGAACCAGTCAAGGAACTGCATGGTTCGGAAATCTCTGACGTCGTACGCCGCGCCGTAAATATCGTTGATCAGTGAGGTAACGTACTGCTCATGCTCCAGTCCTGCCTCCAGTACCGCCATATGGCTCTCAAACACCTTATCGGGCTTGTCGATTGCCTCCAGCGTTACGGGCATATTTTCATTTTGCAGATAGGTATAAAACAGCATGGCGTGATCTCTCTCCTCCTGCGCCTGAACCATATACCAATTGGCAAAGCCGTCCAGTCCCTTTGCCTTGAAATAGTTGGAAAAGTCTAAATACAGATAAGCGGAATAAAATTCCTTGTTGATCTGCTGATTCAGCAGTGCGTGTACTTTTTCGTTTAACATGGTCATTTCCTCCAATTTTTTTTATTGAATGGGTTCAAAATCAGCCGCGCCGTGCTTACAAAGGGGACAAATGAAGTCCTCGGGAAGCTCCTCTCCCTCGTAAACGTAGCCGCAGATCTTACAAACGTAGCCCTTCTTTCCTTCGGTCTTGGGCTTGGGCTTGACGTTGTTCTGATAATAGGTATAGGTCATCGTCTCTCGGTCGGAGATCACCCTCGCCTCGCTCACCGAGCAAATGAACATACCGTGGGTATCCAGATCCAGATACTGCTCCACCTTCAGAGACAGGAAGGCGTTGATGTGACGGGGGAGAAATACCAAGCCGTTATCCGAGCGAAGTGGCTCGCAATCGGCAAATTTATCCACGTTCCGTCCGCTGACGAAACCAAACTTTTCAAACACCGCGAAGGGCGCGTCCACCGTCAGACAGTTGATATTCATGATCCCCGTCTGCTTGATAACGTGATGGGAGTAGTTCTGCTTGTTGATGGTAACGGCAATGCGATTGGGCGTATTGGTCACCTGTGTGACGGTGTTTACGATCAGACCGTTGTCCTTCTTGCCGTCGTTGGAGGTCACCACGTACAAGCCGTAGCCGATATGAAACAGCGCGCTCATATCGTTCTTGTTTGCCGTTTCGTCCCGTTGCGCCAGATATTCGCGGCAAAGCTCCTCCGCAAGCCGATTCAATTGCTCCGCGCTATCCTCGTTCAAGGCAGAGAGGATCTTCACCGTCGTATCGGTAAAGGTCAGGTTCTTGCAGGACTCCAGCATGCCTCTCATCACCTTTGCCGCCAAGGGCGCCCAGCTTCCGTTTTCGATGAGTCCAACCGTACGGTTGCTGAAATTCCGTTCGGTCAGGTGATTGATAAAGGTCCGCATAAACGGAAAGATCTCCGCGTTGTAGGTGGTGGTCGCCAGCACCAGCTTGCTGTAACGGAAGGCGTCCTCTACCGCCTCTGCCATATCGCAACGGGCAAGGTCGTTCACGACTACCTTGGGGCAACCGTTGGCTTTCAGCTTTTCCGCCAATTGCAGCACGGCTTTTTTGGTATTGCCGTACACCGAGGTATAGGCGATCACCACGCCCTCCTCCTCGGGCTGATAGCTCGACCACGTGTTATAAAGATTCAGGTAATATCCGAGATTTTCGGTCAGCACGGGTCCGTGCAGCGGGCAAATGATCCGAATATCCAGCCCTGCCGCCTTTTTCAGCAGATTCTGCACCTGCGCGCCGTATTTTCCCACGATACCGATATAGTACCGTCTCGCCTCGCACGCCCAATCCTCTTTTACGTCAAGCGCGCCGAATTTGCCAAAGCCGTCTGCCGAGAACAGCACCTTGTCCGTGCTGTCGTAGGTGACGATGACCTCGGGCCAATGCACCATGGGCGCGCTCACGAAGGTCAGCTCATGCTTGCCAAGGGACAAGGTATCTCCCTCTCCCACCACGATGCGGCGATCCGCAAAATCCGTACCGAAGAAGTTTTTCATCATGGCAAACGCTTTGGCAGAGGACACCACGGTCGCCGTGGGATACGCCTTGACAAAGTTTGCGATATTTGCCGAATGATCGGGCTCCATATGCTGTACGATCAGATAGTCGGGCAATCTGTTTCCCAGCGCGTTTTGAATATTATCCAACCATTCGTGGGTAAAGCTTGCGTCTACAGTATCCATGATCGCGATCTTTTCGTCGAGAATCGCGTAGGAGTTATACGCCATTCCGTTGGGAACGACGTACTGACCCTCGAAAAGATCGATCCGATGGTCGTTCACGCCGATGTATTTGATGTCGTTGGTAATCATTTGATTCCTCCATTTACTTTTTTCGTTGATATAGTCATTATAGCACATTTTTTGCAAATATTCAATGCCGCGCCAAAATTATTCCAAAATTTTTCCGTCTGTGGAGATCGTCACTACCTGCCAGGGGATCATCTTCCCACTTGCCTGCAACGCACGTCTCACGGCTTGCTCGATCCCACCGCAGCAAGGCACCTCCATGCGGACCACCTTGACGCTTTTGATCTCGTGAAGCCGCAGAATTTGCGTCAGCTTTTCGGCGTAATCCTCCGCGTCCAGCTTGGGACAGCCGATCAGCGTAATATGACCTCGCATCATATCCCGATGAAAGCTTCCGTAGGCGTACGCCGTACAGTCGGCGGCGATCAGGAGATTCGCCCCGTCAAAATATGTAGCCCCCGCGGGGACAAGCTTGATCTGACAGGGCCATTGCCTCAATTGAGAGGACACGGCTTCCTCCTTCTGCGTCTTTTCCGTCTCTCGCGAAAAGGATCTCGCCTGTGTGCCCGCGCAACCGCAAGGAAGGGGCTTTTCTTTCTTTTGCTCCTTTGCCCGCAACACCGCCTCCTCGTCGTAGGCGGGGGCTTCTCTCTCCTCAAAGGTGATCGCTCCCGTGGGGCACGCGGGCAGGCAATCTCCCAAGCCGTCGCAGAAATCCTCCCTCGTCAGCTCCGCCTTCCCACCGATCATCTCAATCGCGCCCTCGTGGCACGCCGCGGCGCAAGCGCCGCAGCCGTTGCATTTTTTCTTGTCGATCCGAATCATTCTTCTCTTCATCATTTTCTCCTTAAAAGCATTTTCCGTTTTTGCAATCCTCGGTATTGCCGCACCGATAGCAAAGCTCGTTTTGGCAACGTCCGTCCTCAAAAAAGCCAACCAGATTGGTCACCGTGGTTTGAGCGATATTCGCCAACGCCTCCTCGGTCAGAAACGCCTGATGAGAGGTTACCAGCACGTTGGGCATCGAGATCAACCGCGCCAGCACGTCGTCCTCCACGATATGTCCCGAAAAGTCCTCAAAGAAGAACTCCGATTCCTCCTCGTACACGTCAAGGCACGCCGCGCCTATCTGACGGGATTTGATCCCTGCCAGAAGCGCCTCCGCATCCACAAGCGCACCGCGAGAGGTATTGATCAGCACCACGCCCTTTTTACAGCTCTTCAAGGACTCCTCGTTGATCATGTGATAGGTTTGGTCCGTCAAGGGGCAGTGCAGCGAGATCACGTCACTCTCCGAAAGCAGCTCGTCCAAGGAAACGTACCGAACCGTGTCTCCGTTATCCAACCCCTCCGTGGGGAATTTATCGTAAGCCAACACCTTCATGCCAAATCCTAGGCAAATATCGATAAACACGCGACCGATCCGTCCCGTTCCGATGACACCCACGGTCTTGCCGTGCAAGTCAAAGCCCGTCATGCCCGCCAGACTGAAATTGAAATCCTTGGTACGGATATACGCCTTGTGGATCCGTCGGATCGAGGTCAGAAGCATCGCCATGGCATGCTCGGCAACGGCGTAGGGCGAATAGGCGGGCACGCGCAGAACGTGAATTTTTCCGAACGCATATTTCATATCCACGTTATTAAAGCCCGCGCAACGAAGCGCCACCACCCGCACCTTCATTTCCACCAAGCGATCGATCACAAAGGCATTCACCGTATCGTTTACGAATACGCATACGCCGTCAAAGCCGTGCGCAAGCTCTACCGTATCCTCGTTGAGCTTGGTTTCAAAATATTTGAATTTCACTCCGTACTCCGCGCCGTATCGGTCAAAAGACGGCTTGTCGTAGGGCTTCGCGTCAAAAAAAGCAATTTTCATAAGAAAACCTCCTTGATTTTCTGAATCTATTATAGTATAATGTAAACAGAAAGTCTGTTGAATTTTCAACAAAAGGAGAAAAAATTGAAAAAATATTTGGAAATTTTAAAAAAATGTCCTTTGTTCGACGGAATTGGGGAAGAGCATCTGCTGACCATGCTGCCCTGCCTTGGGGCAACCGTGTCGGCATACGATAAAAAATACACGATTTTGATGGAAGGAACAGCCGCGAAGTATCTTGGTATCGTTCTCTCAGGCTCGGTACAGACGGTTCAGGTGGACTTTTACGGCAACCGAAGTATTCTCAGCGAGATGACCGCGTCCCAGATCTTTGGCGAGGCATTCGCCTGCGCCGAGGTATCCTCCCTTCCCGTCTCGGTGATTGCCAACGAGCCCTGCGAGGTCATGTTCATCGACTGCTCTCATATTTTACATACCTGCTCCAATCATTGCGGCTTTCATCAACAGTTGATTTATAACTTAATGAAAGATCTTGCCACGAAAACGCTTCTGTTCCACCAAAGAATCGAAGTCACCTCCAAGCGAACCACCCGTGAAAAGCTGATGACCTATCTGCTGTTGCAATCCAAAAAGGAAGGAAGCAGGAAGATCGTCATTCCCTTTGACCGTCAGGAGCTTGCCGACTATCTGGAGGTAGATCGCAGCGGTCTGTCTGCCGAGATCGGAAAGCTGAAAAAGGAAGGAATTTTGGATTGCGATAAAAATCGATTCGTTTTGTTATAACCGCATACCCCCGCCTGCGGCATTGCCGCAGGCGGGGGTATGTTATGTATTTCACTCGGAGTAATTGGCGAGCATCAGCTTGATTCGGTTTTCCTGATTGACCGCCGTCGCGCCCGCGTCGTAGTCGATGGCAACGATGTTGATATCGGGATTTCGCTCCTTAATGGGGCGCATCATGCCCTTTCCGCAAATGTGGTTGGGCAAGCAACCGAAGGGTTGGGTACAAACGATATTCTTGATTCCCTTGTCCGCAAGCTCCAGCATTTCCGCCGTCAGAAGCCATCCCTCGCCCATCTTCGCGCCAATGCCGATATATCCCTTGATCAGAGACACCGTATGCTCAAAGGGCGTGGGCGGGTCAAATTCGGAGTTCTGCCGAATGATCTCGATCAGATCCTTTTGCTTCTTTAGGAAGAACCGATAGGCGATCCGCCAAATCAGATACTGTCCTTTATTCCGTCCCAGAAGCTTGGTATCCATTAGATTATTGTAGACGCAATAGAGGCAAAAGTCCAACAGTCCGGGAACGGTGACCTCCGCCCCTTCCTTGACCAGAAAGTCCTCCAGATTGTTGTTTCCGAGGGGAGAATACTTGACGAAGATCTCTCCCACTACGCCTACGCGGATTCTGCGCTCCTCCGCGCGGGGAATCTTGTTAAAATCCGCAAGAATCTTTTTGTAGTTTTCCTTGATCTTTCGATAAGAGATTTTTCCCGAAACGTCCATTTCAGCCGCCAAACGATCGGTCCAGATCTGCGCCAACGCCTCGCTCTCTCCCTTTTTGATCTCGTAGGGACGGCACTGATTGCGAAGAAGCATCAACAGATCGGCGTACAGAATGGCGTACAGCAGGCGGTGAACCATGGGAATCGACATTTGAAAGCCAGGGTGATCCTCCAAGCCCGCAAGGCTCATGGAGATCACGGGAACGTAGTCGTAGCCTGCCTTTTGGAGCGCCTTTCGGAGCAGATTGATATAATTGGACGCCCGACAGCCGCCTCCCGTCTGAAAGAGGATCAGCGCGGTCTTGTGGGGATCGTACTTGCCGCTTTGCAGGGCATCGATAAACTGACCGATCACCAAAACGGCGGGATAGCAGGTATCGTTATGTACGTATTTCAAGCCCGTATCCTTAATGTGTTGTCCCTGTGTCAGCAAAAGCTCCGAGCGAATCCCGTAATTTCGGAACACCTTAGAGATCAGCGTAAAGTGCATGGGAAGCATATTGGGAATCAGAACGGTGTAGTCCTTCTTCATTTCTTCCGTAAAGGAAATATAGCTTTTTTCGGTTTTTTTCATAGTCCGTCCTCCTTCCCTTATTGCTCCAGCGCGCCGATAAGACTGCGCAAACGAATACGAACCGCCCCCAGATTGGTGATCTCGTCGATCTTGATCTGGGTGTAAAACTTTCCGTTCTGTTCCAGAATCGTCCGCACCTCGTCGGTGGTGATGGCGTCCACGCCGCAACCGAAGGATACCAGTTGAACCAGCTCTACGTCAGAGTTCTCTGCCGCATAGCGGGCGGCTCGGTACAAGCGAGCGTGATAGGTCCATTGATTCAACACGCGGACGGGATGATGCTCGGCAAGCTGACAAATGCTGTCCTCGCTGACCACCACGAAGCCAAGAGAGGTCGCCAGCTTATCGATACCGTGTCCGATCTCCGCGTCGGCATGGTAGGGTCTGCCCGCAAGCACCATGATCCGCTTTCCCTTCTCTCTGGCGTATGCCACCGCGCGCTCGCCCTCCTTACGGACAGCCGCCATATAGCGGTCGTATTCCGCGAAGCCGCGCTTGACGGCGCGGGCGATCTCTCCCTTGGAGATCTTCGGGAAGAACGCGGCAAGATAGGTATGCAGTCCTCGGGTCAGCTCGCGGCGGCTGTTGATATTCAGATACGGATAAAGGAATTTGGTCTGCTCCAAGGCTTCCATATTTCCCTTCAACAGCTCGGAATAGTACGCCACCACGGGACAGTTATAGTGATTGTCCGAATCCTTTTCGTCAATATTATAAGACAAACAAGGATAGAAGATCGCGTCCACGCCGCGCTCCACCAGCTCCTCGATATGTCCGTGCATGATCTTGGCAGGGTAGCAGGCGGTATCCGAAGGGATCGAAAACTGTCCCTTCTCATAGGTGCGCTTGGTAGACATACCCGAAATTTCCACGCGGAAGCCAAGCTCGCTAAACAACCCGTGCCAAAGGGGCAAAAGCTCGTACATGCCAAGCGCCAAGGGCAAGCCGATCACACCTCTCACACCTTCCGATTTCTTTTCGGAAAGCCCCGTCAGGTACGCCCGCTTGAAGGCGTGCAGGTTGGGTATCTCTTCCGAAACCGCGCCCAGCCCCAAGCCACGCTCACACTGGTTGCCCGAAATAAATTTCTTTCCGTCCGAGAAGGTATTGACCGTCAAATGGCAACGGTTGGTACAGCCGTTGCAAACGGCGGATTTTGAGGTATGTACGAAGCTTGCCAGCGCATCTTTGCCGATCAGCGTGGTTTCCTTCACGCGCATGGCGTACAGTGCCGCGCCGTACGCGCCCATCAGTCCCGCGATGGCAGGACGGATCACGTCTCTCCCCAGCTCCTGCTCAAAGGCGCGAAGCACCGCGTCGTTATAGAAGGTGCCTCCTTGCACGACGATATTTTGCCCAAGCTCCTCCGCGCTTCCCGCGCGAATGACCTTATAAATGGCGTTTTTCACCACGCTGACCGAAAGTCCCGCGGAGATATCCTCCACCGTCGCGCCGTCCCGTTGGGACTGCTTGACCGAGGAGTTCATAAACACCGTACAACGGCTTCCCAGATTCACGGGGGCGGGGCTGAGCAAGCCCTTGCTTGCGAATTCGTCGATCTCGTAGCCCATGGAACGGGCAAAGGTCTCGATAAACGAACCGCACCCCGAGGAACACGCCTCATTCAGCATAATGCTGTCGATCGCGCCGTTGCGGATACGGAAGCACTTGATGTCCTGTCCGCCGATATCCAGAATAAAATCAACGGCGGGCAGAAAATACTTAGCGGCGGTATAGTGCGCGATGGTCTCCACCACACCGAGGTCCACGCCGAAGGCGTTTTTGATCAGCTCCTCGCCGTAGCCCGTCACCGCGCTTCCCGCGATCCGTATGCGATCGCCGCAAAGCCAGAAAATGGTTTGCAGCTGCTCTCTGACGATCTCTACGGGATTGCCCCGATTGGAGTGATAGTAAGAATACAGGATCTCTTTTTCCTCGGAAAGCAACACCATTTTCGTGGTGGTGCTGCCGCAGTCGATGCCGAGGTATGCCCGTCCCTCGTAGGTTTCGATGGCGCGCCGCGCCACGTCCGCCTTGGCGTGACGGGCATGGAACGCCTCGTACTCCTCCCGATTTTCAAACAGCGCGGGCAGACGGTTGGACACCGTAGCGGCGGATACGCTTCCCTCAATCCGTTGGATCAGCGTATCAAACTCGGTCTCGTATCCCGTCTTTTGGGCGTAGATCGCCGCCCCCATGGCAACGGCGTATCTGCCGTACTCGGGGAAGATCGCCTCCTCGTCGGAAAGCTTCAACGTCTCCTGAAACCGCTGACGAAGTCCTTTACAATAGTACAGAGGACCGCCAAGGAACAGCACCTTTCCCTTGATCCTTCTTCCCTGCGCCAAGCCCGCGATGGTTTGATTCACCACCGCCTGATAAATGCTTGCCGCCACGTCCTCCTTCTTTGCGCCCTGATTCAGAAGCGGTTGAATATCGGTCTTGGCAAAAACACCGCAACGGGATGCGATGGGATAGATTCTCGTATGCGCCAGACTCAGCCGATCCATTTCGTCGGCATCCAGATCGAGAAGCGTTGCCATCTGGTCGATAAACGCCCCCGTACCGCCCGCGCAGCTTCCGTTCATTCGCTCGTCGGTTCCGCCGTCAAAGAAGATGATCTTCGCGTCCTCGCCGCCAAGCTCGATCACCGCGGTGACCTCGGGCTCCAGCCGTTTGACGACCTCCCCCGTGGCAAAAACCTCCTGCACGAAGGGAATTCCGCACGCCTCGGCAAGTCCAAGACCCGCAGAGCCCGACAGCGCAACGGCAAATCGCTTGCCCATAAGATGCGGCTTCATTTCCTCCAACAGCTCCAACGCCTTTGCCCGAACACGGGACATATGTCTTTCGTATTTTTCGTATATGATCCGATCCCCCTCCATCAACACGGTCTTGACCGTGGTGGAGCCGATATCGATTCCCAGTGAGTATTGCATAGGCTCTCCTTTCTCACCGTTATTCCAGTTCAAACGCTCCCGTATACAGCTGATAGTATTTTCCTTTTTCCTCGATCAGCTTCTCGTGGCTTCCTCTCTCAATGATCCGTCCCTGCTCCAGCACCATGATCACGTCCGAATTGCGGACGGTGGACAGGCGGTGGGCAATGACGAATACCGTACGTCCCTTCATCAGGGCATCCATTCCCTTCTGCACCAACGCCTCGGTACGGGTGTCGATGGAGGAGGTCGCCTCATCGAGGATCATCACGGGGGGATCTGCCACCGCCGCGCGGGCAATGGAGATCAGCTGTCTCTGTCCTTGCGACAGATTCGTTCCGTTGGCGGTCAGCATGGTGTTATATCCCTCGGGCAGACGGGTAATAAAGTCGTCGGCGTGCGCCAGCTTTGCCGCGGCGATACATTCCTCGTCGGTAGCGTTCAGCTTGCCGTAACGAATATTCTCCATCACCGTACCCGTAAACAGATTGGTATCCTGCAAGACCACACCGAGCGAACGGCGCAGGTCTGCCTTTTTGATCTTGTTGATATTGATCCCATCGTAGCGGATCTTTCCGTCGTCGATGTCGTAAAAGCGATTGATCAGATTGGTAATGGTGGTCTTTCCCGCGCCCGTCGCGCCGACGAAGGCAACCTTCTGTCCCGGCTCGGCGTAAAGGGTGATATCCCGAAGCACCAGCTTCTCAGGCACGTAACCAAAGTCCATATTTTCGATCCGAACGTCTCCCGCGAGCTTCGTATAGGTCACGCTTCCATCCGCCGAATGGGGGTGCTTCCACGCCCACATTCCCGTCCGTTCACGGCTCTCCACGATCTCGCCGTCCACCTCCTTGGCGTTGACCAAGGTCACGTAGCCCTCGTCCACCTCGGGCTTCTGATCCAACAGCTCAAATACGCGATTCGCGCCCGCCATTGCCATGACGATGGCGTTCATCTGTTGCGATACCTGACTGACGTTATTGGTAAACTGCCGCGCGATTCCCAAGAACGGAAGCACCACGGCAAAGGTCATTGCTTGCCCCGACAGAGATAGGTTGGGCGCGCCCAGCATTACCAGCAAGCCTCCCACGAAGGCGATCAGCACGTAGAGAATATTCCCGATATTTCCCATGATCGGCATCAGAATATTGGCAAAGCGGTTGGCGCTGGTGGCATCGCGGCAAAGCTGATCGTTCACCGCGTCAAAATCCTTTTCTCCCGCTTCCTCGTGGCAGAATACCTTGACCACCTTTTGTCCGTGCATCATTTCCTCAATAAAGCCCTCGGTCTTTGCGATGGACTTTTGCTGCTTGAGGAAGAATTTGGCGCTGTTTCCGCCTACGATCTTGGTGACGAAGATCATACCGATCACGCCTACGCCGATCACCAACGCCATCCAAATGCTGAGGGTCAGCATATTGTAGGTCAGCAAGATCAGGATCAGACCCGAGTTCAGAATCTGCGGCAAGCTACGGGAGATCAATTCCCGAAGGGTATCGATATCGTTGGTATAGTAGGACATGATATCCCCGTGAGGATGGGTATCGAAATACCGCAAGGGAAGGGTCTCCATCACCGAGAACATCTTCTGTCTCGTTTTGTTTAAAAAGCTCTGGGTCACGATTGCCATCAGGCGGGTGTAAAGGAAGGATGCGAGCCAGCCCATGGCGTAGATGATCACCATGATCAAAAGATTTTTGAGGACCTCGGCGCGGATCGACTCCCAACCGCCCCCCGCCAAAGCGTCTTCCATCAGCAAAAGGAAGCGATTCATAAACAAACTGGCAATGGTGGAAGCAACGGCAACCACCGCCACGCAAACCACCACCGCAAGCAGCTGCGCCCGATATTCTCGGAACAAGATGCCCAGCAAGCGCTTCAATACGCCCTTCTTCATAGGCGGTCTTTTTTTCATTTGGGGCTTACTCATTTTCACTCACCCCCTGTGTTTGAGATTCATACACCTCGCGGTAAATGGGGCTCTTACGAAGAAGCTCTTCGTGCGTGCCCACGGATTCGATCCGTCCGCCGTCCATCACCACGATCTTGTCGGCGTGCTCCACCGACGCCACCCGTTGGGCGATAATGATTTTGGTGGTATCGGGAATTTCTTCGGCAAACGCCTTGCGGATCAGCGCGTCGGTTTTGGTATCCACCGCGCTGGTGGAGTCGTCAAGAATCAGGATCTTGGGCTTCTTGAGCAAGGCTCTCGCGATACAAAGCCGTTGCTTCTGTCCGCCCGATACGTTGGTTCCTCCCTGCTCAATATAAGTATCGTAGCCCTTGGGGAAGGAGCTGACGAATTCGTGCGCCTGCGCAAGCCGACAGATCCGCACCATTTCCTCGTCGGTGGCATCGGGATCGCCCCAACGGAGATTTTCCTTGATCGTTCCCGAAAACAGCACGTTCTTTTGAAGAACGACGGAAACCTCGTTACGCAACGCCTCCAGATCGTACTCTCGCACGTCCACGCCGCCCACCATGACCGAGCCGCCGCTTACGTCGTACAGGCGGGAAATCAACTGGATCAGACTGGTTTTTCCCGCGCCCGTTCCCCCGATGATACCCACCGTTTCGCCCGACGCGATATACAGATTGATATCCGACAAAGCGTTCTTTCCCGCTTTTTCGGAATACCGAAAGTTCACGTTATTAAAAATAATGCTTCCGTCCGCAACCTCTTTTATGGCGTGGGGCGGATTGACGATGGCGCTTTGCTCGTTAAGAACCTCGGCGATTCGCGCCGCGGACGCGCCCGACATGACCACCGTTACGATGATCATGGAAACCATCATCAGGCTCATCAGGATCTGCGCGCCGTAGGTCAGAAGCGCGGAGATCTCGGGGATCGCAAGCTCGGCTTGGTTGGTTTTGACCACCAGCTGCGTGCCGAAAAAGCAGACCATCAGCATGACGGCGTTAAAGCAAAACTGCATCAAGGGGCTATTCAGCGCCAACAGCTTTTCCGCCCTCGTGAAATCGGCGGTGACCTCCTCCGAGGCATCGGCAAATTTCTTCTGCTCGTGCTCCTCTCTCACGTACGCCTTGACGACACGAATCCCGTGTACGTTCTCCTGCACCGATTCATTCAGTCTGTCGTACTTTTTAAAGACCGACTTGAAAATGGGGTGTGCGTTTCGGATAATGAAAAACAGTCCAAGAGCAAGGGCGGGAATGATCACGGCAAACGCCAAGGACATCTTCGGGCTGATTCCGATCGCCATGATCAGGGCAAACACCAGCATAAAGGGACACCGAACCGCCGTACGGATCAGCATCATATACGCCATTTGCACGTTGGTCACGTCGGTGGTCAGACGGGTCACAAGACCCGACGTGGAAAATTTGTCCATATTCGAAAAAGAAAATCCCTGAACCGACACGTACAGATCGTGCCGCAGATTTTTGGCAAAGCCGCAAGAGGCAATGGCGCAAAAATGTCCCGACAGCACGCCGAAGGTCAGAGACAGCGCCGCCAGAAGCACCAACAGCAAGCCAAAGCGAACGATGATGCCAAGACCGCCTTCTCCGCCCTTTTCCACCTCCGCGGAAACCGCGGAAACCATCTTAGCGGTCAGCCAAGGGATCAGACATTCTATCACGACCTCTAAGGAAACAAACAGGGGTGTCAGAATCGAGCTTGTTTTATATTCTCGTATACTTTTTGCCAAGGTTTTAATCATACGAAGCCAATCTCTCCTTTTTCTTGAAAGATATCCAAAATATCTTTTAACATTATAATACAATTTCTTTTCATAGAAAACAATTCTTTGTAAATTAACTTTGAATATTCTACAAAAAAAGAAAGACGCACTCCAAGGAATGCGTCTTTCGCGTGTAAAATTATTCGTTATCAAAGGACATCTTGATCTGGGAATTTTGCAGCTTCTTGTGCTTCTCCACCAAGTTGTGAATTCTCTTGACGGGATTCAGCAGCTCGCTGATGGTCTCGTCATGGTTCAGCGTATCGATAATATAAGCGACGTACTTGCACATATTGACCTCTACGTACCAGTCTCTCGTATACAGATCGGGACGGCGGTATACCAGATTGGTGGTAAACACCTTGTTGATGATCCCGTCCGCGCAAGCCTTGTCGAACTTTTCCAAGCCGTCGGTAAACAGTCCGAAGGTAGTAAAGGCGAAAATTCTCTTCGCGCCCTTTTCCTTCAGCTGCAACGCCACGTCAATGAGGGATTCGCCCGAGGAGATCATGTCGTCTACGATGATCACGTCCTTCCCCGTCAGATCCTTGCCGAGATACTCGTGCGCCTCGATGGGGTTTCTGCCGTTGACCACGATGGAGTAGTTACGGCGCTTGTAGAACATACCGATATCGATACCAAGCACGGAGGAGAAATACATACATCTGCTCATTGCGCCCTCGTCGGGAGAAATGATCATCAGCTCGTCCTTATCCAGCACCACGTCGGGCACGTTCTTGACCAACGCCTTGATCATCTGGTAGGTAGGCTTTACGTCGTCGAAGCCCGAAAGCGGGATCGCGTTTTGCACTCTGGGGTCGTGCGCGTCAAAGGTAATAATGTTGGAAACACCCATGCTGACCAGCTCCTGCAGCATCATGGCGCAATCCAAGGATTCTCTGCCCGATCTCTTATGCTGTCTGCCCTCGTAAAGCATGGGCATAATCACCGTGACCCGTCTTGCCTTACCGCCGATGGAAGCAATGATACGCTTCAGATCCGCATAATGATCGTCGGGGCTCATGGGAACCTCTTGTCCGTACATCTTGTACTTGACACCGTAATTAAAGGTATCGCAAATAATGTAAACGTCGTGTCCGCGCAAGGAATGATGCAACAGCGCCTTCGCCTCTCCCGTTCCAAAACGGGGGCAATCTGCCGACACGAGGAAGGAATCCTCTCCGCCGTGACGGCGCCATTCCTTCAGGTAGTAATCCACCTGCGCGGCAAACTCCTCACAGCCTTTCATACCGATGACGCTAAGCTCTCCATACTGTGCTTCCTTCATAAATCTCCTCCGACTGTTATATTTTTTCAGTTAGACAATCTCAACCGCTTATATTATAGCATAAAAAATTCATTCAAACAAGCGGTTTTAAAAATTTTTCCGAAAATTTCCTCGAAATATGACTTTCCATCAGTCCTTCGGGCGTTTTGGCTTTTTTCTTGTCGAAAACGCGCGGCAGACTCGGTCATTTCAGTTCCACCACCGTCACGCCCCCGTCACCCTCACCGAACTGTCCGATGCGGAAGGCGGCAACCCGTGGGTCGGTCCTCAAGTATTTCCACAGCGCGTTTTTCAGGGCGCCCGTTCCCTTGCCGTGAACCAAACGGACGGTATGAAAGCCCGCCAGTTGCGCCTCGTCAAAATACTTATCCACCGCGCTCCACGCCTCGTCGCCCGTCATGCCTCGCAGATGGATCTCGTCTCGGAAATCCCGACTGACGCTGACACGGTACTCGCTTGCTTTCTTTTTCGCCGCGCCCTTCCCCACGCCGACCTCTTCTTCCACAAGGCGCAGATCGCTGATGGCTACCTTGGTCTTGATGATTCCCGCCTGTACGGTCACCTTTCCCGAACGGTCGGGGTCCTCGGTGAGAACGGCTTTTTTGCCGAGGCTGACGATAAGCACCTCGTCACCGCGTCGGAGCTTTCGGGGAAGCACGTAATTCTCGTCCTTCCGAACGATCACGGGGTCAAAGGAATCTCCGTGGGTTCGAAGATGCTCTCGGATCTCCCGTCTCGCCTTCGCCAATTCCTCGCCTAAGCGCTCGGACTCCTTTTGCCGTCTGAGCTTGTCCATCTGTTCCATGATAAACTCGGAGGACGCCTTGGCGCTCTCCACCATATTTTGCGCCTTTTTACGGGCATTTTCCAGTTCCTTCTCCGATGCCGCAAGTCGCTCGGCAATGGTTTTTTCCGCCTCGGCACGATAGGTCTCGTATTCCTTTCGCAACCGTTCCGCCTCAGCACTTTGCTTCTCTGCCTCCTGACGGGCAGTCTCCAGCTCGCCGAGAATATGATCCAGCCGCTGATTCTCCCGTCCGATAGAAGCCTTCGCCCGCGCGATGAGCGATTTGGGCAAGCCGAGCTTTTCGGAAATGGCAAAGGCGTTGGATTTTCCCGGAGTCCCCACGATCAGACGGTAGGTCGGACGAAGGGTCTCCACGTCAAACTCGCAAGATGCGTTACAGACACCCTCGGTATCCAGCGCGTAGGTTTTCAGCTCGGTATAGTGGGTGGTGGCGGCGCACAGCGCGCCTGCCGATCTGGTATCCTCGATCACCGCCACCGCAAGAGCCGCGCCCTCCACGGGATCTGTTCCCGAGCCAAGCTCGTCAAAGAGCACCAAGGAACGGTCGTTTCGTTCCTGCACGATGGAAACGATGGTAACCATGTGTGAGGAGAAGGTAGACAAGGACTGCTCGATGCTCTGCTCGTCTCCCAGATCCACAAGGATCTTTTCAAACACGCAAAGCGCCGTCCCCTCATCCGCGGGCAGATGCAGCCCCGACTGCGCCATGGCGGCAAAGAGTCCGAGGGTCTTGAGCGCCACGGTCTTACCACCCGTATTGGGTCCCGTAATGATCAGCGTGTCGTATTCTCCGCCAAGCGTCAGGCTGATGGGAACGACGCTCCTTTTATCGATCAAAGGGTGTCTTGCCCGATGGAGACGGCAAACCCTCTCCTCGGTAATGATCGGCTCTACGCCGTCCATCCGACGGGACAGCTCGGCGCAACCGAAGGCAAACGCCAGCTCGGTGATATTGCGGTAATTCAAGGTCAGCTCGTGGGCAACGTCGGCGATCTCTCCCGACAGCTCGGCGAGAATCCGTTCGATCTCGTGAGCTTCCTTGGATTCCAACATTCTCAGCTCGTTATTGGCGTCTACCACCGCCATGGGTTCAACGAAGATCGTTGCCCCCGACGAGGACGTATCGTGAATAAGACCCTTGATCTCGCCTCGACACTCCGCCTTGACGGGAACGACGTACCGTCCGTTTCGCTGGGTCACGATGTTTTCCTGCAAATATTTGGAATAGCTTCCCCCCACGTATTTTGCCAACGTGTCCTTCACGCGGATACCCGCGGCGCGGATCTTGCGCCGAATATCCGCAAGGGCGGGGCTTGCCTCGTCCGCGATCAGCTCCTCGGAAAGGATCGACCGCGTGATCCGATCCTCCAGTCGGCGGTTGGGCAACAGTCTCTCAAAGACCTCGTCCAGCACCGTAGGAAACGGACGATTGGATCGGCTGTACTCCAGAAGCTGGCGGGAGGAGCGAAGCACCGCCGCGCCGTCCAACAGCTCACGGGGCGTAAGAATCGCTCCCTTCAGCGCGCGCGCGCACAGATCCCCCACCTCGGGCACACTGCCGAAGGAGGGCATTCCCTTGGCATCGGACAAGCGACGGGCATCGGTGGTTCTCGTCTGTCTGCGACGGACGAGATCGGCGTGCTCCACGGGCGCAAGCATCCTCGAAAGCTCCGCCGCGCCTGACGTAGGACAAGCATCGGCAAGCATGCCGCGGATCTTATCAAATTCCAAGGTAATCAGAGTTTTTTCCGTAATATTCATTTCGTCTCCTTCACCGATTGATAAAACGCCAAGGTATCAAAGCCGCGCTCCAGATGGTTGAGCAAATAGGTCTCCGCCGCGCGGCAAAACTGAGTCATACTCTCCCCCTTGGCAAGAGAAAAGGCAAAAAGCCGTGAGAGAGGCGCTTGGCACACGTATCGCAAGGATGCCGCCGCGGAAGCGTCCAGCGGCAACAAGATGTTTCTTGCCCGATAGGCGTCCTCCTCGGGTAGGGGAAGATTGCCCGTCCGTTTGGCAAGGCAGTCCGAGCAGATCAGACAGCCGTTCATCACGTCCAGCCAAAGCGTCTCGCTCTCCCGACAGCCGCAATCGGCGCAGCCGTCAAGATCGGGAGCAAAGCCCGAAGCAACGGCGGCAAACAGCTCGTATACCGCCTTGATCTGCGCGTTCGGCTTTTGCTTCTTCTCAATACAATACAGGGTATTCAGCGTGGTACGAAGAATATCCTCCGCTTCCACGCCCTCCCCCGTGATCTCGTCCGCCACCTGCAAGATATACGCGGCAAGAGCAAAGCCTTCGATATCGGAATTCAGCCCGAAAAAGCTGTCGTTGACCGATCCGCCCGACAGCCATCGGCGATCGTTCTTTTCATAATATTCCAGATTCGCGTAAGTAAACAGACGGCAGATCGGCATGACCTTACTGCGCATCGACCGCGCCCCCTTTGCCGTCAGAAGAAGCTTCCCTTCCTTCGCCGTCAGCACGGTCAGAAGCTTATCGTTCTCCCCGATGGGCAGCTCCCGCAGGATCAGCCCGTCTACTGCTTTTTTCATAGTGTTCTCCGTTGCTCTTTTTGGGATCGGGGTAGCTCAATTCTCGTCCCGATAGCCGAAGTTGCCTACGGTTCGGGCGCTTTCTCTCCAGTTTTCCTTGACCTTGACCCAAAGATTCAGATACACCTTTACGCCAAGCATTTTTTCCAGATCCTCACGGGCGTACGTGCCGATCAGCTTCAGCGACGCGCCGTTCTTTCCCACGATAATTCCTTTATGAGACGTCTTTTCGCAAAAGATCTCGGCGCGGATACGAACCAAAGAGCCCTCGTCCTTGAACTCCTCGATCACCACTGCCGTTCCGTGGGGCACTTCCTTATTGAGCGTCCGCAGAATCTTCTCCCGAATGATCTCCGCCGCGATCTGTCTCTCGGGCTGATCGGTGATCATATCCTCGGGGAAAAACCATTGGGATTCCTCCAGAAAATGGGCACACTCGTCGAGCAGCTCCCCGACGTTTTTCCCGCTTCGGGCGCTGATCGGTACGAAGGCGGCAAAGTCGTGCTTCTCCGCATACTTGCTGATTGCCTCTGCCAGCTCCTCACGGCGGTACTGATCGATCTTATTCAGCGCCAGCACGGCTGGGATTCCACTCTTTTTGAGGTACGCGATGACGTTTTCCTCCACCTCGGAGATCTCCTTCCCCGTATCGATCACAAGAACCACCGCGTCTGCCTCCCGCATGGAGGAATCCGCCTCCTTGACCATATATTCCCCCAAACTGTTCTTGGGACGGTGCATACCGGGGGTATCCAGAAATACGAACTGCTCCTCTCCTCGGGTAAAGATTCCCGTAATACGGTTTCTCGTGGTTTGGGGCTTGGAGGAAACGATTGCCACCTTCTCACCGAGAATGGCGTTGAGCAGCGTGGACTTGCCCACGTTGGGGCGACCCACGATTGCGATAAATCCTGTTTTTTTCATTTCATTATATCCTTTTCTTTTTCTATCTTATCGGACCGACAGACCCATTCCCTCGAGGATCTCTCTCTGTCGCCGTCTCATTTCTCTGTCCTCTTCCTCGCCGTTGACGTGGTCGTAACCCAACAGATGCAGCATGGAATGGACGGTAAGGAACGCCGCCTCTCGCTCAAAGCTATGCCCGAATTCCTCCGCCTGCGCCGCCGCCTGCTCCAAGGACAGTACGATATCCCCCAGCATAGCCTGCGGCTCGTCCACGGGCGGCTCGTCTCCCCCCGCAAAGTCGATCAAGGGAAAGGAAAGCACGTCGGTGGGCTTGTCCATGTTTCGGTATTGACGGTTCAGATCCCGAATGCCCTCGTTATCGGTAAAGGTCACCGACACCGCGCAAGGATCCCGAAAATTTTCATAGGCAAGAGTTGCCAAAACACTCTCGCGGATCAGTCGTTTCAGGCGATAGGTCACGGGCAAAGCGTTCTGTTCCGTGGCAAAATAGATCATTACGCCGTCCTTCATCGCTTGTCCCCCTCCGTCTCGTTTTTTCGCTGGGCACGGTACTGCTTTTTCTTTTCTTGCTTCTCGTATTCGCTCTTTTCGTATTTTTCATATGCGCGAATGATCCGCTGAACCAGCTTATGCCGTACCACGTCGCGGTCGCTGAAGGCGTGCACGGCAATATCCTCTACGCCGTCCAGCACCTTCACCGCCACCGCAAGACCACTCTTTTGGCGATCGGGCAGGTCGGTCTGAGTCAAATCTCCCGTCACCACCGCCTTTGCTCCCGCGCCAAGACGGGTCAGAAACATCTTCATCTGCTCGGGGGTTGCGTTCTGCGCCTCGTCCAGAATAATAAAGCTATCGTCCAGCGTTCGCCCTCTCATATACGCCAGCGGCGCGATCTCAATGATGCCCTTTTCCAGCTGACGCTGATAATTCTCCGCGCCGAGCAACTCGAACAGAGCGTCGTATAAGGGGCGCAGATAGGGGTCGATCTTGCTTTGCAGATCCCCGGGAAGGAAGCCGAGCTTTTCTCCCGCCTCAATGGCGGGACGGGTGAGAATGATACGGCTGACCTGCTTTTCCCTGAGCGCCTTGACCGCCATCGCCACCGCAAGAAAGGTCTTTCCCGTTCCCGCGGGACCGATGCCGAACACCACGGTATTTTTCGTGATCGCTTCCACGTACCGCTTCTGCCCCACCGTCTTTGCCTTGATGGGCTTTCCGCGGGTAGTGATGCAGATACAATCCCTCTCCAGCCCCGACAGCTCCTCTTCCTTTCCCGCGAGAAGCATATCGATCACGTAGCCGACCTGCTGCTCGCTGAGCTCCTCGTTATATTTTGCCATATCGGCAAGATAGCGAACCGCCTGTTCCGCCATGCGGACCGACTCACCGTCCTCGCCGCTGACCGTCACCGCGTCGCCTTCCTCGCCCGATCGGTTTCGTATGATCACCGAGAACGCCTTCTCCAGCATTCTTACGTTCACGTCGTAGCTGCCGAACAATCTCGCCGTCAGCTCGGCGCACTCCATTTTTACCGTTCTTTGTTCCATACCTTCCTCTTTTTGTTTTCTTTTTCCGTTCTATGAGATCCCCTCAATCTCGATCTCTCTCGTCTTTGCAATATTCTCAATATACTCCGCGCGGCAACGAAGCACGTACGCCTCCTCTGTCAGCGACGCGGTCATACGCTTGCTGACGAGCATGCCCTCCGACACCTCACTCTCCATCAGACACCGAAGCCGATATTGCGCCAGCTCTACGGCGTCCTCCTCGTTCCGAGACGCCGTCTCGACCCGATATTCCATATGCCGTACCGTGCGGATTCCCACGGGAAGCGTGACCCCTCCCGCAAGCTCGATATATTCTACCGTATCTATTGTATCACAAGTCATGGGGGAATTTCCAGTATTTCCGAAAAATTTTACTTCTTTTTCAAAGAAAATCAAATATTTTTCAACGATCACCTCTCCCGTATAGGTCTTTTTCTCATAAAGATAGGGAATTTCCACCGTAAAGTCTCTCTCGGTTCTGGCAAATACCTTTCCTTTGGCGCAGGTATACCGATAGTTCCCGCCATTGGGATTGTCGTACAAGCCCCCCACCAGAAGGTCGCCTTCCTCTACCACGTCGCCGATCTCTACGGCAACGTTTCCTCTCGTGTCCTCCAGATATTCGATCTTCCCCGACCGAGCCGCCACCAAATTGGCGGCGAGAAGCTCTTCCTCTTGCTCGGGGATCTCCTCCACCTCCCGAATCTCTACCTCCGCCACCGTTCCGATCATATTGATGCTGATCCACGAGATCTCATCCGACAGGATCAGCACCCGATTCTCGATGACCCCCGTATCCAGCTTGCCGATGGGCGCTCCCACCGTCATGCCGCAACGCCGAAGCTCCTCTAATACCTCCTCGTCGGAAACGGCTCGGTTGCCTTCCACCCGAATACTCCATACCACACGCCCCGAGAAAAACAGGATCGCCGCGAACAAAAGAAGTCCCACCGCTATACCAACCCTTTGCCGATAGCGATGAAGAAGGGCGGGAATTCCGAAGGCTCGCTCCGACAAAAGCGGAAGCCCTCTCTCCGCGCAAAGGGCGCGGAGCTTTTTGGCGGTAACGGGAGAGCAATCCAGAAAAAAATTTCCCTCCGAAAAAAAGCTGTCCCGATACACGTATCCTCGCTGACGGCAAAGCTCCAAAATCTCGCCCGCGTATTCGGCTCTCGTCCGCAATCTCTCATATCCAAATAAAAAAAGAAAGGGTCTCCTCATTTCACATCTCCTCAAAAGAAAGCCCGCAAATATAGCCTTCTATCCCAACCGCCCCCGCATAATAAGAGATACAGACAAGTCGTTTGCCACATACAGACAGATAGCCGCCCTCAAAGCCGATACGAATCTCCTCGGGGGTATACAGCAGAATCTTTCCCCCTCCCTGCACCGTCAGCTCATTCCTGCCCCGAAGCTCGATCCGACCTCCGCCTAAAAGATCGGGGGGCAGATCGAGCCCCTTGACCATCTTTTCACGCAGTCCCGCACGCTCACCACTCCGTATCTCAGCTCTTCTTTTTTTACTCACGTTACCCTCCGTCACGCCCTTCGCATATTTTCGTCCGTATTGAAGTAGAAATAGAATCAGAAAAGAAAGCATTTCTTTTACCTTTATTTTATGATACGGAGGGTTCTCCCATGACCGATCTGAGAGAGAAATCTCCCAAAATCCCTTCTCGCCCCCATTATAGCGCGGGACAGCTTGCCTTTGCCGCGGTGAGCGTTTTTTCCCTTACGTTGATCCTGAGAAACTCCGAGATCGCCATTCGTCAGATGGCACGCGGTCTTTCCCTTTGCGTTACCACCGTGATCCCCTCGCTTTTCCCTTTTATGATCCTTTCGGAGCTGATCGTGGCAAGCGGGGCGGCAAACGTCGTAGGACGGCTCCTGGCGAAGCCCTTCCGATGGCTGTTCGGCATCAGCGGCGACGGCGGGTGCGCCATACTCCTCGGCTTCTTTTGCGGCTTTCCCGTGGGTACGCGATGCGCCCTGTTCCTCTATGACAGCGGACGGATCGACGAAAAAGAGCTTTCCTTTCTTTTGAGCTTTTGCAATACGCCAAGCTCCGCCTTTCTTGTAAACGCGGTAGGGATCTCTCTGTTCGGCGACCGTTCGCTGGGGCTTCTTCTGTATTGCGTCACCCTGCTCTCGGCTGCCCTCACGGGAATCGTGGGCAGTCACCTGATGGGCGTGCGAAAGCGCGCCGCCAAGCCCTCACCCTCCTCCCATACCAATGCAAGCCGTCCAAACGGGATATCGGTCTTTACCGACGCGGTCGGCTCGTCTGCCCTCGCCATGCTACGCATCTGCGCCTTCGTCGTGTTTTTTTCGGCTTTCTTGGGCACGCTGGAGCATCTGGTGGAGGGGCTTGCCTTGCCCCAAACACTGGGTGCGCTGCTCGTGTCCTTCTTTGAGATGACGGCAGGGGTCTCCCGCGCCGCCGCCTGTCCCTCTCCCCTTGGGGAATCCATCGCTGCCTTTGCCGTTGGCTTTTCGGGACTGTCCGTCTGCTTTCAGATGATCGGGCTTTGCGAGGATCGCCCCGTTTCCTTCCGTCCCTATCTTTTCGCAAAGCTTTTTCAAGGACTGCTTTGCGCGCTTCTGTTGTCTCTCCTCCGCGCTTGATCGTCTCAAAAAAGTCCCACCGTGGATAAATCCGCCAAAAATGTCGAAAATTGCGGCAAAACCCCAACGGTTGCAAGCACGCGTTCAAAAAGATGGGTAAAAATCATTCATTTCTTTTAAATTCAAAAAAAGAAAGTGGGAATTTTTGCCTTTCTTTATGCGACGCAAGGCAAAAAACATTCCTTTTTTTAGCAAATTCGTCAGGATTCACAAACCCATGTTTTCCAAAAAGTTTTCCATACCCCCACAAAAAAATCCATGTCTGCCTATGGAAAACTCTGTTGATAATGTGGAAAAAGCAGTATTTACAAGGGGCGTTTGAAAAATTTTTTTTATTTGCCTATGGAAAACATTCCGAAAATTCTTGTCAAGCCCTTTTTGAAAAAAAAACATTTTCCCCATTTTGCACAATTTTTACAAATTGTTCCTTGCGAAACGTTCAAAAGACCTTTCTTTTCAAAAAACAGAAGCAAGAAAAAATTAAGGATTGACAAATCTCCCCATTTCGTGTATAATAATTTGAGAGTAATTCTCAAATTGGAGGACAACATGGCAGAATACAGGACCGAGCAGAAAAAAATGCTCTCCGATTTTTTAAAAGCCAATCGAGATCAAGCCTATACGGTCGAAGATCTGGTAGAAAAAATGAGGGAATTATACGGTGAAAACGTACCTGCCCTGAGCACGGTATACCGTCTGATCACACGGCTTGTGGAGGAAGGAACGGTCAAGCGATTCGTCAAGGGACATTCCCGTCGCTTCGTTTATCAGATCGTGGAGGGCGAGCATTGCCGTTCTCATCTGCACATGAAGTGTATCGGCTGCGGACGGCTTCTCCATCTGGACGATCGGGTATCCGACGAGCTGTTGTACGCGGTACGAAGCTCCAGTCAATTTTCGGTCAACGAGGAAGAAACGGTGCTGTTCGGACAATGCGCCGCCTGTGATCGGAAACCTGGGGTAGAAAAACAAGAACGGGGAGAGAAAAGAAAATGATCAAAAAAGGATTGGCGGGAGCGATCGCCTTGCTCCTGCTTCTGCTGCCCCTTACGACGGGCTGTAACGCGCGCCGAGAGGGCGACGGCTTGAAGATCGTCTGCACGGTCTTTCCCCTTTACGATTGGGTGAAAAACATCGTAGGAGAACACGATGCCGTCGAGGTCAGCCTATTGGTGAAGGACGGAACCGATCTCCACAGCTATCAGCCCTCTGCGGCGGATATGGTGAGCATTTCCTCCTGCGATCTTTTGGTCTGTCTTGGGGGCGGATCGGAGGGTTGGGTGGAGGACGCTCTTTCGAGAAAGCCCCGCGAAGGCAGAACGGTTCTTCGTCTGACCGAGGCGGAGGGCGTGGTTCTCCGACAGATTTCCGACGAACGCCTCACCGAGGACTGTGACGAGGATTGCGGAGAAGAACACGAGCATATCCATTCCCACACGGGAAATGAAACCGACGAGCATATCTGGCTGTCGCTGAAGAACGCGCAGGCGTGTACCAACGCCATCGCGGCGACGTTGGCGTCTTTAGACGAAACCAAAGCAGAGCAATACCGCGCCAACGCGGCGGCTTACACGGCAAGTCTGCAAGAGATGGATCAAGCCTACGCCGCGGCGGTTGCCGAGGTAAGTGACCCCAAGCTGATCTTTGCCGATCGGTTTCCCTTCGTCTATCTGACCGAGGATTACGGCGTATCCTATCTTGCCGCCTTCCGCGGCTGTACCACGGATACCGACGCGACCCCCGATACCGTGATCCGTCTTGCCAACGGATTGAAGGATTGGCATTTATCTGCGGTCACGGTCACCGAAAGCGGCGACCGCGCGCTGGCACAAGGCGTCCTTCGAACGGCGGGACGAAACGAGGACGCGATCCTCGTGATGGATTCGATGCAGTCGGTCACCCGAAAGCAGATCGATGAGGGGACAAGCTATCTTGCGATCATGGAACGGAATTTGTCGGTTTTCCGACAAGCCATCACCCCTACAGAATAAATCAAGATAAAAAAGAGGAAAAACTATGTCACAAATGATATGTCGGGAGGTTTCCTTGGGCTACGACGGCGCGACGGTGGCAAGCCACGTGAGCTTCACGGTAGAAAAAGGCGACTATCTCTGCATCGTGGGAGAAAACGGATCGGGAAAAAGCACGCTGATGAAGACCTTGCTTCGCCTGCGCCAGCCCCTTGAGGGAGAGATCGTTCTGGGAGACGGAATCAGACAAAGCGATATCGGCTATCTGCCCCAGCAAAGCGAGACGCAGAAAGATTTCCCCGCCTCGGTCATGGAGGTCGTCCTTTCGGGCTGTGTGGGACGGTCGGATTTCGGCTTTTTCGCAAAAAGAAAAAACCGCATTACCGCCCACGACAACATGGCGCGGCTGGGCATCTGTTCCCTTGCCTCTCGCTCCTACAGCGAGCTTTCGGGCGGTCAACAGCAGAGAACGCTGTTGGCAAGAGCATTGTGCGCCACGGAAAAGATCCTGCTTCTGGACGAGCCTGTGGCAGGACTTGATCCCCACGCCACCGAGGAGCTTTACGAAACCATCGCCCGACTGAATCGGGAATCGGGGGTAACGATCCTGATGATCACCCACGATCTCGGGGCGGTCATGCGATACGCCAACCGTGTTCTGCACATGAGCGCCACCCCTACCTTTTATTCCTCTGTGGAAGAATATCGGACAAGCATGGCGTTTCCCCTTCGGGAAGGAGGCGTGTCGTGAAAGAGTTCTTTTTGTCCCTACAGGATTATTTTTCTTATGATTTCGTATGGTACGCCTTGATCGTCGGCGTATTGGTCGCCCTTTGCGCCGCGCTGTTCGGGGTGATACTGGTGCTGAAGCGTTTTTCCTTTATCGGAGACGGTCTGTCTCACGTAGCCTTCGGCGCGCTTGCCATCGCGGCGGTCATGAATCTGACGAATCAAATGCTGCTGGTGCTTCCCGTTACGGTACTGGCAGCGGTACTTCTTTTGAAAACAGGTCAGCACACAAAGCTGAAGGGAGACGCCGCCATTGCCGTCCTTTCGGTGGGCGCGCTGGCGCTTGGCTACTTGGTCATGGATCTTTTTTCCGCCTCTGCCAACGTGGCGGGAGACGTGTGCGGCAGTCTGTTCGGCTCGTTTTCGATCCTGACGCTTTCCAGGGCGGATCTGTGGGTATGCGTGATCCTATCGGTTTTGGTCATTGCGCTGTTTACCCTCTTTTACCATCGGATCTTCGCCGTGACCTTTGACGAGGATTTCGCCCGCGCCGTTGGCGTTCGCGCCTCGGTCTACAATCTTTTTCTGGCAATCATTACCGCGGTGATCATCGTGCTTGCCATGAAGCTGGTTGGCTCTCTGCTGATCTCCGCCCTGATCGTATTTCCCGCGCTGTCGGCAATGCGAGTCTGTCGAAGCTTCAAGCGCGTGGTTATTTGCTCCGCGATCCTTGCCACGGCGTGCTCCGCCTTTGGCATTCTGCTGTCGCTGGTCGTATCTACCCCCGTAGGACCTACGGTGGTGGCGGTGGAGCTTGCGACGTTTCTGATCTTCTCGCTGACGGGAAAGCTGTTGCGCCGTTGACCCCCTTTCTATTTCACCTATCCGTTTTGAAAGGAGTTTTATGAAAAAGTTTCTTGCCTTTCTTTTGGCTTGCCTTACGGTTTTTCCCCTATTCGTTCCCTTTACCTCTGCGGCAACAACCGCCGATACGCCCCACAGCTTGGCGTTCGATAACCCGAACGCGATTTGGGGGCATCGGGTAACCGTCTCTCCCGCCGATCTGCTTCGCACGCTGATCGGCGCGCCGATCTCCGAGACGGAGGCGAGCTATCTTGACGCATATTTCGGGGAATCCCTCGTCTACTCCGACGATCTGCCCGACACCTTGCTCGCGGTGGAACAGACCGACGAGGGAGAGGTAACGGTTCGGGCAACCCCTTACGAATATACGGCGACCAATGGGCGAACCGTCACCCGTCTGCCTCTTTACGCGCTCTGCGGCAATCAACGCAAGAATCTGTCGCTGATGCCTGACGGAAGCTATGAAGCTGTATTCGAGGGCTTGGAGGGGATCGTTACGGTTACCGTTTCTTATCACGGCGGACTGTCCCTTTCCGCCTCCACGGTCAATCGCTTGCTCAACTACGCATACACGGACGCCTTACGCGGTGAGGACGCCGAGGCAGAGGTAATTGCCTACGAGATCGCCAAGGCGGAGCACGAAGCGTATATTACCGCGCTGTTGGATTATTCTCTGCAAAAGAAAAAATACGACGCCTACGTAATCGCCAAGGAAGCATACGACGAGCTGATTGCCGCCTACGAGCAAAACAAGAAGGATTGGGAAGCTTATCGAACCAAAAAGAAGGCGTACGACACCTATCTCTCTGAACGTGAGCAATACTACCGCGATCTGGATACCTACCGTACCGAATACGCGGCGTATGAAAAGAACGTGGCGGCGCATACCGCCTATCTGAACAATCTGACTGCGATCCGTTCCTCCATCGCCGCGATGGAAAGCCTATATATCAAGCCGGAAGGATATAACAGCCTGTATAAAGCGCTGCAAAACGCCGAGCTTGTTAGCATGTTTGAAAAGTATCAAAGCATTCTGACTGCCAATTTCGGTGTTCCCGCCTCTGAGATCAAAGCCCTTCGTCAAAGCTCTGACCGTCTGAACGAGCTTTTGAAGCAGTATGCCGAAAAAAAAGATTGCTCCGAAAAGGATGCCTTCCTTTTTTACAAGCAACACTACGGCGAGATCCGCGACCGCTTCAATCATCTGTACGACAAGCTGATTCAAATTATGAATCCGTCGATCTATCTTCTGATGTGCGGCAAGCTGGAGCTGGAATACGGAAAAGAAATGGGGGCGTATAAGAAAAATCGAATCAAGATCGTGCTCTCCCATATTTATCGGATCTGCCTTTGTCTGGACGACACCGAAACTGTGGCGGATACCTGGCAGTTTTTCAACGACGAGGGCGACCCCCACTCCTATTATTTTGCCAATCTTTTGGATAAGCGGGTCATCATCGCCGATACGAATCAATCCGATCCGTCCTCTCTCAACTGGATAGACGAAGTTCCTCTCGCCACGCCGCCCAAGCTCCCTACAGAGCCAACGCCCGTGGATAAGCCCGTCGCTCCCCCCACCTTGACCGAGCCTACGAAGCCGACCGTCGTAGACGAGCCTACGAAGCCAACCGTAGTGGAAGAACCGAAAGCGCCCTCGGCGCAAACCTACGCTTGGATCGAGCAAACCAAGGAAATTCGGAAGGCGAAAGACGAGGGACTTCTGTCCGAACGCAGAGAGAAAACCGAGGAAACGGTCTTTTCTTTGCCATCGGCAAGCCTTTCCAAAAGCGTATCCTTGATAGAAGCCACCCCCGTGGGAACTGCCTACTTTCCCTCGGCGGACGGAAGCGAGTCTCTGTCCGAGCCATTCCTTTCCCTTGATGCGCTCCCTACGCCGCCCAACCAATATCTTGACCCACAAACGGTGTATACCTTCCGCGGCTGGTCGCTTTCCCCCGAAGAATATCGCGCCCCCACGGAAATGACGGACGGACTTTCTTTGTATGCGCTTTACGATCAGTCCCCCAGAGAATACCGCATCACCTTTTTGGTGGAGGGACAAGAAACGATCACCCAAAGCTACCGTTACGGCGAGCAGCCAATCTATCCGAACGGAACGCCAACCAAGGAGCAAAGCAATACCCATCGGTACACCTTTTCCACTTGGTCTCCCCCCTTGCGAAGCGTCACCGAGGACATGACCTATGAGGCGCGTTTCTCCGAAGAGGAGCGCCGCTATTCGGTCACCTTCCGCGTGAACGGGCAGGAGAGCTACACCCTTACTTATCGGTACGGAGAAACGCCAAGCTCTCCCGCAACCCCAATCTCCTTCGTGGACGGCGTTATCTATTATTCCTTTGGCGGATGGTCACCCCCGATCACGGCGGTGACCCAAAGCACCGTCTATGAGGCAACCTATCGGCAAACGCTTCTTGCTTCCCTGCCAAACCAAACCGAAGGAGAACTGAATCTGACGGCTTCTGCCGACGGATACACCCTGACGGTATCGGGCGAGACCGTTTCCTTCGGGTCGCTCACAGGAC
This sequence comes from Clostridia bacterium, assembly GCA_017504995.1. Taxonomy (GTDB): domain Bacteria; phylum Bacillota; class Clostridia; order Oscillospirales; family CAG-272; genus HGM12713. The sequence continues at coordinate 1,167 of JAFVQC010000050.1, read as the reverse complement.
TTGCCGCTGTCGAATCCCGTCGGCTGACCCTTGATTTTGCCGATCACGGACTTACCTTTCTTTTGGACCAAGCCGCCACAAGCTCCCTTTGGAAAATGGGAGCGATGAGCGCCGCGCTTCTCCTCGAGGACGGGGAAAATGGCAGAGGCGTGGGGATCTGCTTCTTTGACAGTTTGGGGAACAAGCTTCGCCCCAACGGTGAGATGCGTTTGCGGATCAACCACGGCTTTTCCGCCGCGACGACGCTATCGGTCCGCGCCTTTTATGAGAATGGGTTTTACACGAACGATCTTCCCTTCTCCAACAACCAAGGTGTGACCGAGGTGATCGCGTCAAGCGGGGTGTATTATCGGCTCGTTCCGAAGTATACGCTCACCGTTCTGCCCTCGGAAAACGGAACGGTCTTGTCGGCTCAACCGCAATACGCGGCGGGAGAATCGATTTCATTGACGGTTTTTCCCAACGGTGAGTACCGTCTGGAGTCCCTTTGTCTGAAAAATCGGACAACGGGAGAAACGCATTTCTTTTCCTCTGCCGAAGGACTGACGATGCCCGCAAGTGACGCGAAGCTCACGGCTGTATTCGTTCCCGTGACGTATACGGTCACCTTCGTATATCACGGCGGATCGACCGTTGCCACCTACCGCCTCGGCGAAGAGGTGGAGATTCCCGCCATTCCGACTTCCTTTGAAGAGGACGGCTTCTTTTACACCTTCCTCGGCTGGTCTACCCCCGTCACAATGGTAACGGGCGACGCGACCTATACCGCCAAATATTATAGCGTCCGCGCCGAAGAGGTCAGCGATGACGGCAATACGGGAAATACCTGGTGGGCGATCTTCCGTCGCATCGTCCTGCCCATCGGCGGCATGATTTTGGGCATCGCCGCAGCAATCACCGTCCCCACCGTACTCCTTGTCAGAAAGAAGAAGAAAAAACGAAGAATTTAATGGGCAAACAGGAACAATATGATTCCCAAGAACTTGTTTCAAGTTCTTGAAGGGAGTTTGAGGGGAACTTCTCGAAAGAAGTTCCCCTCAGGCTGTCGAAAAACCTATATAACAAATAAAGTTGCACAAAAAAGCCTTCCCCAGCGGGGAAGGGGGACCGCTTGCGGTGGATGAGGAGAACGTGAGCGCAATACACAAACGGCAGTCTCCTCATCCG
>JAFVQC010000049.1 GCA_017504995.1 Clostridia bacterium | reverse complement strand
TTTTTGACAGACTTTTTTGCCTGTCTTTTCGCCATGCTTTTTTGTAAGAAAAATACACATAACTCTGCTTTTTTCTGCTTTGTTATGTGTATCTTCTTTTTGCCACTTTCTTAACTTAATGATATTGTTTACACAAGGGAGGCTTTGTACTGACCGTTACGTATGCGTGATCTGTTTCAAATTCATTTATGATTTTAAGCTTTGATATTGAAAGATAGCTACGTATATCGTGAGGGTTATCGGGATATATTTTTATCTTTCTATCACCCATATCGATATACTCATTCTGACTTTTATCGATTGATAAAACGAAAAATCCGTTATCTGTCAGCAAAGTAGAAATTTTTTGTATAGCTGATAATTTATCTTGTATATGCATAAAGGTTAATGACGAGTATATTACATCGAACTGCTCTTCAAATTCAAAAGACGTAAAATCTCCGCAAATGAGATTTATGTTTTTATGCATTGATAAATTTTCAGTAGCTCTTTGAATTGTCTTTTCGGAAATATCTATTCCACACAAGCTTTTACAATTTGGTGCAACTTTTATGGCAAGTCGCCCTGTTCCGATTCCTATTTCCAAAGCGGATTTGCTTTTATCAAGTTGCATACTCTCGATAAACTTCTCTCCGTCCCACTTATCCATATAATCTCTCAAAGGTTTAGGGTCACGAGCAGGATCATTGTTTTCATCAATTAGCTTGTTATAATGTTCAATCAGATCTCTTATAAGCATCTTCCTTGTCCTCTTCAAGATTATTATTTTTATTATAACACAAAAACCGCAGAAAATCAATCTGCGGTTTCTATTTTTTCTGTCGGTAGGTAAAACTGTCCTTTAGGGTACGCCCCTATACGGAAACAATTTTTTCTAACCTGTAGAGACCGGCGTAGCGAAGCGGCGCGAGCGCAATGAATGACACCACGGTGTGGTGTCAGAACGCGAGCGTGACCGAACCGCAGTGAGACCCTCGCCGATCCAAAATCAATTTTCCCTTTATCTATCACCGCGGCGGCGGTTCGATGAACCGCCGCCGTGGGCTTTGTATTATCTTTGAAAGCTCTTATTTCACAAATTCCTTGTAGATGGCTTCCAGAGCCTTATTGAACTCGTGGGCTTCCACGCCGACGATGATGGAAATCTCGCTGGAGCCTTGGTCGATCATGCGGATATTAACGCCCGCATTCGAGATCGAGTCAAATACTCTCGCCGCCGTTCCCTTCGCCTTGACCATAGCGCGCCCTACCACGGCAAGCAGTGCCAAGTTGTCCTCGATGGACACGTGGTCGGGCTTCACCGTACGGTTAATGGCGGAAACGACCTTTTCCCGTCTGTCCTCCAGCGCGTCGGTAGCAACCACGATACTCATGTTATCGATTCCCGAGGGCAGATGCTCAAAGGAGATCTCATTGTCCTCCAGAATTTCCAGCACCTTCCGTCCAAAGCCGATCTCGGAGTTCATCATATCCTTTTCGATGGTAATCACCGAAAAGCCCTTCTTACCCGCAACGCCCGTAATGACCTTTTCGGTATCGTAATCGGGGGTTTCAGCAACGATCATCGTGCCCGCGTCCTCGGGAGCGTTGGTATTGCGGATATTGATCGGAATGCCCGCATAGCGCACGGGAAAGATCGCGTCCTCGTGAAGCACCGTCGCGCCCATGTAGGACAGCTCGCGAAGCTCACGGTAGGTAATGGTCTGAATAGCGCAGGGGGTATCCACGATTCTGGGATCTGCCATCATGAAGCCCGACACGTCGGTCCAGTTCTCGTACAGATCCGCCTCTGCGGCGCGCGCCACGATAGAGCCAGTAATGTCCGAGCCGCCGCGGGAGAAGGTTTTGATCGTGCCGTTGGGCATCACACCGTAGAAGCCCGGGATCACCGCGGTTTCACGCTGCTTCAACTCCTCGGACAGCGCCTGATTGGTTTTCTCCTCGTCAAAGGTTCCGTTCTCACGGAAGAAGATCACGTTCTCCGCGTCTATGAAGGAATAGCCCAGATATTTTGCCAGAATCAAGCCGTTGAGGTATTCGCCGCGGCTTGCCGCGAAATCCCGTCCCGAACGGTGCATCATGGCGTTCTTTACGTATTCCAGCTCTCCGCTGATATCGAAATCCAAGCCAAGCTCTACAATGATGCCGTTATACCGCGCCTTGATCTGCTCGTACAGCTCGTCAATATTCTCGTGCTTGCGGATCTTCTCATAGCAGGAATACAGCATATCGGTGACCTTGATATCGTCCTTAAACCGCTTTCCGGGGGCGGAAGGAACGACGAAGCGGCGGGCGGGGTCTGCCTTGATGATCGATGCCACCTGTCTGAAATGCTCCGCGTCCGCGAGGGAGCTTCCGCCAAATTTTACTACTTTTACTTGCATGGGTACTACTCTGCCTTTCTATGCCTCTGTGTTACTGTTTTCGCCAAAGCGTATAATAAAATATTATATAAAATTCGTCGTCATTTGTCAACCGATTTTTCAAAAGAATTTGGAAAATCAGGAATTTTTCTTGTCGCTTTCCATATACCGACGGGCTTGGGTGGTAAACAGCTCGTAATACCGACCCTCCTTTGCCATCAGCTCCTTATGCGTTCCCTCCTCCACTAAGCGTCCGTATTCCAAAACCACGATCTTTGACGCGATGGTGGCACTGGACAGACGGTGAGATACGAAGATGGTGGTCTTATCCTTCCGCAACGAGTCGAACTGGTTAAAGATCTCCTGCTCCGCCATAGGATCAAGAGACGCGGTAGGCTCGTCCAGAATCAGAATATCCGATTCGCTGTAAAACGCTCGCGCGATGGAAAGCTTTTGCCATTGACCGATGGAAAGCTCGATGCCGTCAGGCTCAAAAATGCGCATAAGAGGCGTATCGTAGCCCTCGGGAAGACGGGAAATAAAGTCGTCCGCGTTGGCTTCCGTTGCCGCCCGACGAATCTTTTCTCTGTCCGTCTCGCCGTGTATATTACCGAAGGCGACGTTATCCGAGACACTGACGGCGTATTTCCCGAAATCTTGGAAAATGATGCCGAACAGTCGGTAAAGATCCTTCGGGTCGTACTCCCGCAGATCCTTGCCGTCCAGAAGGATCTTTCCTTCCGTGGGATCGTAAAGACGGGTCAGGAGCTTGATAAACGTGGTCTTTCCCGCGCCGTTGAGTCCCACCAGCACCACCGTCTCGCCCGCGCGGAATTTCAGGTTGATATGCTCCAACACCAAACGGTCAGATCCGGGGTACGCAAAGCTGACGTCCACGAACTCAATGGTATGGGGCTTTCCGTGTTCTACGGGAACGGGGGTGTCTTTCATAGGAACGATGGTGGGCTTTTCCTTCATAAAGGAGATCAGGTTATCGATAAACAGCGTCCCCTCGTAAACCGAAGCGGATACGTTGATGAGAGAGGAAACCGTTGACGCAATGGAGGTCAACGCCCCCGTATACAAGGAATAGTCACCGATCTGAATATCCCCCGAAAAGACCTTCACGGCAATGAGGGCAAAAAAGACGCAATTGACGATAGACGAAAGCAGCGTCAGTCCGATCTGCCACGCGCTCTCCCGAAGGATCAGCCGCCGCATCCCCGCATAGTAACGGGTAAATACGCTGTCGTAACGTTCGATAAACTGATCTCCGAGATCAAACATACGGATCTCCTTGACCATATCCTTGTTGACCATCAAGCCCGAATAATAGGTCATCTGTCTGCGATCCTTGGAGCGCTTTCTCATATAAAGGAAGGTCTTATGCTTATAGGAAAAGTTCACCACCGCGGTGGGAATCGAGATCAGGATCATCAAGGGCGCCGTCCACCACATATCGGGGGCGGTCACCAAAATGACGATATAGCTGACAAGACTGATGCAGTTACTGATGACGTCAAAGGTAGAGGACAGCACCGATAGCGGACGGTTGCCCGCCTCACGGTTGGCATTCTCCAGCTTCTCGTAAAACTCGGGTAGATCAAAGGAGGCCAGATCCAGCTCCTTTGCCTTCGTCATGATCTGTATCCGTACGTAGCGAACCACCTTTTCTCCCGCGATCCGCGTGACCGCATGGCTCACACGGTTCACCACCTGATTGAGAATGCGATACAAAAAATAGAAGATCAGCAAAAACATGACCATCGAGCCCCAGAAGGTCAAGGCAAGAGACACGCCACTCAGCTCTGCCGCCACCTGCGCCGAGATCACGTTTTGCAGCTCGTTGAGAATGGACCTTGACAACAGCGAGCCAACGATGGGAAGCACACCGCTGAGAATTGCCGACATGAGCAACCAAATCAAAATCCAAGGTCCTGTTTTCCATACCATACGGAAAATGTAAATCAACCGCGAGCCAAAGCCCGTGACAAGCTCCTTCAGATAACGGGGAACGTCCCCCACACCGCGGGGCGGCTTCGGTTTGTTCTGGTAGGGATCCTTCCCCATGGGGGGAGGACCGAAAAATCCGGGTCCCATCTTAACCCATCTGCTCGGGAAGCTTCTTGCCGCCCATGAGATGGAAATGAAGATGCTTTACCGTCTGACAAGCGTCCTCGCCGCAATTGGAAATGACCCGATAGCCCCCCGTCAAGCCTGCCTTGGCGGCAATCGCGGGAATGGCTTCGAAAATTTTCGTTACGTATACGCTGTTCTCCCCCGTCACCTCGTCCGCGGACGCAATATGCGCCTTGGGGATCACCAGCACGTGAACGGGCGTTTGGGGATTGATATCGTGAAACGCGAGACAATACTCGTCCTCGTATACCTTGGCAGAGGGAATCGTCCCTTCGGCGATTTTACAGAAAATGCAATCCATCTTGATTTTTCCTCCGTTTTGTGTTAAAATAGAATAAAAACATTCGCTCAGTATAATGATAGCATAAATTTACAAAAAAGTCAAGGAGAGCTTATGAATTTCTGTCCAACCACCGATCTGTGGCAAACCCTTGCCCGTACCGATAAAACCGTGGTAATGTACGGTATGGGGAACGGCGCGGATAAGATCTTAAAGATCTGTGAGCGCAAGGGGATCGCCATTGCGGATTTTTTTGCCAGCGACGGCTTCGTGCGCGGTCACAGCTTCCACGGAAAGACCGTCCTGTCCTATTCGGCAGTCAAGGAAAAATACGGCGCGGAAAATCTGATCGTGCTGTTGTCCTTCGCCTCCTCCCTGCCCGAGGTTCTGGCTCTGTTTGACCGTGTGGACGAGGAGTGCGAGCTATACGCTCCCGACGTTCCCGTCTGCGGAGATACCCTGTTTGATCTTGAATTTTTCGAAACGAATCGAGAAAAATTCGAGCAGGTCTACGAGCTACTTGCCGACGAGGAATCCCGCCGCATTTACCAAAAGGTGCTCGCCTATAAGCTAAGCGGAAAAATCGCTTATCTCAAGGAAGCGGAGTCAAGCAAGGACGAGGTCTATACCTGCCTGCTGAAGGCGGACACCATTCGTACCGCCGCCGATCTCGGCGCGTATAACGGCGACACGGTACGGGAGCTTGCGACCTATGCGCCTCACCTTTCGAAGGTATACGCCATGGAACCCGACCGCCGCAATTTCCGAAAGCTTTCCGACTTTGCCGCAACGCTGACAGTACCAAAGATTCTTGCCCATCACGCCGCGGCGTGGTCGGAGCAGACGACCCTCTCCTTTGCCGACAGCGGAAACCGCAACGCGGGCGCGTTTGCGAAAGGAAGGCAGATCGAGGTAGCCGCCCTTCCCTTGGACACCGTCCTCGGGGGAGACGCCGTGGACTATATCAAATACGACGTAGAGGGCGCGGAAAAGGAAGCGCTGATGGGATCAAAGGAGACCGTTCTCAACCATCACCCGCGACTGCTCGTTTCGATCTATCACCGAAGCGAGGACCTGTTCGCCCTCCCCCTCCTGCTTCACAGCATCGACCCAACCTACCGCCTCTATCTGCGCCGCTACCCCTACGTCCCCGCATGGGATCTGAATTTAATTGGAATATAGAGAAAACGGCGACGGGAAAACCCGCCGCCGTCGTTTGTTTATTCGCTTTCGGCAACGTAGTTGAAATGAATCGTTGCCGTGGAAGGAATTTCCGCGTCTGATTTTTCAATCGCGTTCCATTCTTCTTCCGTGCCTGTGAAGTAAATGTCGGTTAAGTTATTGCAATTGCTAACTACCCAACCACCAATGCTCGTTACACTATTTGGAATCGTAACACTCGTTAAGCTATCGCAACCGCTAAATGCCCCCCAACCAATACTTGCAACGCCATTGGGAATTGTAATACTCTTTACACTACTACACCTACTGAATGCATAATCGCCAATGCTTGTGACGGAATTGCCAATCGTCACCTTCGTTAAGCTACTGCAACCGCTGAATGCAGTATTGCCAATGCTCTTTACGCTATTGGGGATCGTAATGCTCGTCAAACCGGTACAACCGTCAAACACATAATTGCCAATATTCGTTACGCTATTCGGGATCGTAATACTTGTCAAACTACTGCAATAAGCAAATACTCCGTTTACAATTGTTTTCGTTCCGTTTTTAATTGCGACATCACCCGAAAGTGTTGACGATACCCCAACCAAGTGAGAACCAATATAAAACATATCGCAATACCAATTCGCTTTGTTCATATAGCATGGCGTATCAATGAAAGCATCTGCGGAAACGTCCGTTAAAGTTTCGGGAAGAACAATACTTTCCAAATCGGTACGCATGAAAGCTCTTAAACCAATATATTTTACACCTGTCCCGATTGTAACGTTCTTCAAGCTGGAGCAATAGCAAAATGCCTCCCACTCAATACGAACCACACTATTCGGAATCGTAATGGCCGTTAAGCTACTACAACCATTGAACGCATTTGAACCAATGCTTGTGACGCTATTTGGTATCGTAACGCTCGTTAAGCACTCGCAACGATAGAATGCATATGCGCCAATTTGATACGATTCTCCGTTATACGTTTCAGGAAGTGTCAAAGCCGTATCGGTTCCAACGTATCCACACAAATAGTGAACGTCATTATACGTATAAAAAACATAATCGTCTACGTAATCAAGTTTACTCTCGCCATTGTGAATCTCTAATGCATAATATGCAAGACCACCATATTTATTACTATACTCCAATTCCAAATTGGAATGATTGATGATCTCAACCAAGCGAACACATTCATAGAATGCCATTTCACCAACGTCTGTTACGTTATCACCAATTGTAATGCTTGCTAAATTACGACAAAACTCGAATGCATAATCGCCAATACTCGTAACTCCATTGCCAAGCGTCACGCGCGTTAAGCTACTACAACGATCGAACGCATTTGAACCAATGATTGTGACGCTATTCGGTATCGTAACGCTCGTTAAGCGATCACAACCATAGAATGCACCTGCGCCGATTTGATACGATTCTCCGTTATACGTTTCAGGAAGCGTCAAAGCCGTATCACTTCCAACGTATCCACACAGATAGTGAACGCCTTCATGCGTATAGAACATATAATCGCCTACGTAATCAAATTTACTCTCTCCGTTGTGAATCTCTAATGCATAGCGTGCAATACCGCCGTATTCCGTACTGCCCGCCACAAATTCCAAGCCGGAATGATTGATTACTTCTACTAATTTGAAACAGCCGCTGAATGCATCGTTACCAATGCTCTCTACTCCATTGCCAATCGTCACACTCGTTAAGCTGCTACAACCAGTGAACGCGGAATTACCAATACTTGTTACACTATCCGGAATCGTAATGCACGTCAATCCTGTGCAACCCCCGAACGTACCATCACCAATTTCCTTTACGCCGTTGGCAACGGTCACGTTTCCTTGAATATTTTGAGGAACGCAAACAATAGAAAGCGTTTCGCCTTCTTTTCGATATAAAATTCTATCTTCGACATAATAATACGGATTTCCAAAATCCACGGTAATCGATTCCAGATTTGGCACCATCCCCAAAACGGAATGATTGGTGGTAACATCTTCAATCCTAACAACAGTCTCCGAAATATGCAACGTAGTAATAGTTGAGTCTATTACTAACAAAAGTACCGTTCCGTCTCCACTGTAAATCGCCGTTCCGTCGCTATAATAATGCGGATTTTCTTCGGAAATTAAAATTGTTTTGTTCCCGCCCAAGGCACTGTAAAGATCCTGCAAATCGCCGCTAACCACATTAATAATCGTAAAACCTGTGGGGTCATGATCCCAATAACCGCTTCCCCAGTTGGCAACACCAAATTGTCCTACATTTTTTCCAAAGGTAATTTGAGAAAGATTCTTCAAAGGCAACCCGCTAGTAAAAGCTTGATTTGCAACGTAGACCGTTTCATCGGGAATCACGTATTCCGTATTGGGATGCGCTAGGGGATATTGAATCAAGGTATACAGCGATTTGGTGAACAGCACGCCGTCCTTCGACGTAAAATACGGATTGTTTTCGTCTACGTAGATCGCTCGCAAATGCTCATGTCCACCAAAAGGATCATCCCAAATAAATTTCACCGTAGCGGGAATGGTAACGGACGTTGTAGCCGTAGTATGGTCAATCTCTCCGTTTTCTCCATATATGTAATACGGAATTACACCCGACCCAATCGAAATCACCGTATAGGTTACACCCTCGTAGGTCACCGTTTCGGGAATCACCACGTCGCCGTCCTGAGCGATTTCTATCAACTGTACGGCATTATATCCGTAAATTTGATAAGTCAGACTGTCTACGGTAAAGGTATCCTTAAAGAGTTTTTCTTCAGCAGTATAAATATCGGTTGCTCGTTCAGGCAGCCCATAGAGGAAATCCACGCCCGTTCCCGTGGGGAGGCTGTAGGTATGTCCGTCAAGGAAGGTTCCGAAGGGCGTTTCCCAGACACTCTCCATCCAGTTCGTATTTTGCGTATCGTTAACGCAGAAATAGTTGTAGGCAATTCCCCACATAAAAGAACCAACGCCCCATGCATCCTTGGGACTATCATCCCACGTCAGGTCAAACCAATACCAATTTCCATCGTCCAACTGAACCAGATTCCAGGCGTGGGCTTCTCCCCCCGCCTGTCCCGTGACGAAGATATTTTCCACATCACAGTAGTTCAACAAAAGCTGGAAGGTTCGGGCATAGGCTTCGCAGACGCCGCTTTGCTTCTCAAATACGCCGAGAACATTGTGTGCCCAGATCTCGTCCTCGGGAGTAACACCGTCCTCCTCATACGCGTAATGGATGGATTCGATGATGGAATCGTGAAGTACGAAGGAAATCCGATAGACCGAATCGCCGTCGGAAAGCTTGCCTACGTAGGCGGCTACGCCGTCGTAAACCAGTTGATTGTAAACCGCCCGCGCCGCGCCGCTTGCGTACTCGTCCTCGGTCAGAAGCCAAAGCTCATTTCCCGGAACGGCAAGCGAGGTAGAGATCCAATAATAGAGCGGATGGTCGTTTTTATAGCTGATCCATACGGCAATCGCTTCGTCGGAGGTCAGATTCAGAGACGCGAAATCAACGGCGGCAACCAGATTACCTTCGCCCGCGTTTCTATCGGTATCCACGTGGAAGGAGATGGCGGCAACGTCCAGCAAACGGTAAAGCGCTTGCAACGCTTCTCCCTTCTCCATCGTTCCGAGATATTCGTAACCGTAATCGTCGTTGTATTGCATGGGCGCGGTTGCTCCCGTTGCTGGAATCATCTTCTGTGAGAAAAACACAACGTCACAAACCGAGCAATGCTTGCCTTCGGTCAAACCGTTCGCCGAGGCTGTCGGCAGGATCGCCGCGTCAATGACTTCGGTGTGCCCCTTTGCGGGAATCACCGTTTGCGCCACCAAGGTGATCTTGCAAACCGAGCAATGCGTTCCTTCCGTGATGCCTTCTCGGGTACAAGTCGGAGTCACCGCGGGATCAATAACCGCAGTGTGTCCATTTGCCATGACTTCTTCTTGTGCTACCAATACGGTCTTACATACGGAACAATGACTTCCCTCGGTCAAGCCCGCTTCGGTACAAGTGGGTGCAACTGCCGCGTCGGTCACGGGAGTATGTCCGAGTGCCTTTACCATGGTTTGCGCGGTCAATACCACCTTACAAACCGAGCAATGGCTTCCCTCAGTCAAACCCGTTTCGGTACAGGTAGGCGCAACTGCCGTGTCGGTCACGGGGGTATGTCCGAGTGCCTTTACAGCGGTCTGCTCTACCAATACTACCTTACATACGGAACAATGACTTCCCTCAGTCAAACCCGTTTCGGTACAAGTGGGCGCAATCGCTTGATCCACTACCGTGGTGTGCGCATGGGTTTTTACCGTCTCCTGCGCAACCAATACGCGCTTACAAACAGAGCAATGCTTACCCTCGGTCAAGCCCTCTCTGGTGCAGGTAGCGGCAACGGCAGGATCGATCACCTCAGTGTGCCCCTTCGCCGCCACTTCTTCCTGCTCTACAAGAACTTCCTTGCATACCGAACAGTGCTTACCCTCGGTCAAGCCCGTTTCGGTACAGGTGGACGCAATCGCTTCGTCAACCACCTCGGTGTGAGGAAGCGTGGGAATCGGCTGGGTTTCTGCTTCTCCGCATTCGCAAACCCGTCCCTCGATTCCTTCCTTGCTACAGGAAGCGTCCTTTAGGGTTTTCCATTCGCTCCATACGTGCTTGTGATTTTCGGGATCAAAATCACTTGTTTCAAAGGTGTCCAATCCGTCGGTGTCAACGGCAAAGCCGTCCTGCTCGTCACACGAGACGAAACAGAACAAGCAAAGAAATACCGTCAACAGCAATACCGACAGTCTGACCAAATTCTTCCGTTTCATGTTGCCCTCCTAAAAAAGTGTGCCCAATCTAACAATTGTATTGTATCACAAAAAAATTCATTTGTAAATAGAATTTATAAAATTATATATAACACAAAAACGGGACTGCAACTGCAATCCCGTTTATTGTTTCATTGAAAAGAAAATTACTTGTATTTTCTCTTGCGAGCGGCTTCCGACTTCTTTTTGCGCTTTACGCTGGGCTTCTCATAGTGTTCTCTCTTGCGAAGCTCGGTGAGGACGCCGGAACGAGCCATTGCTCTCTTAAAGCGACGAAGTGCGCTATCGAGAGATTCGCCTTCTTTCACTCTAATTTCTGCCATTTCTGTTTTCCCTCCCTCCGCATATTGCCAGAGACAATTTAGAATCTTATGATATTATACACGATTTTTCTCTCGTTGTCAATACCTTTTTTCAAGTTTGCATTTTTTTTTGCTTTTTCTTATCAATCGGCTTCTACAAACGACACCGCAAGCGCCGCAAAGGATGCAAAACCGTGGTCAAAGCTTCCCTTGAACTGCTTATACTCCCACAGCGTTCCCGTGGATTCTACCATGCCGCCGAAGAAGGCTTTCAGATCTTGACGCAAGGTTTCCTTTTCTCCCAGCTTCATCAGCGCGCTGATCCGCAGATACATGCCGATGAAAGCGTTCACGGGAACAAAGCCCCGTCCTTCGGTTTGGAACGTGGAGAAATTATTGCCCACGTATTCCTTGAGCTTGGCGTATTTCGCCTCCCGCAAATCAATATTGCCGAACAAGAGCGCGTAATATTGCCCTGCCTCGGAGGAATTGCGCGTGTTATGTAACAAGCCGTCCTCTCCCACAACGGCGTGATCGATAAACACCTCACCGTCAAAGGAAAGCTCCGCCGCTTTTTTCGCGACGCGCTCCGCCCGTTCGGCAAGCTCGTTCTCACCGTACAGCTGGGCAATGGCACGAAGCATTTCGGCGTACAGGAAGTTCGTGGGATAGTTCACGTCCTTCACCCAATCGTTGGCGGACGACCATTCCACAAAGTTCCAGCCGTCTACGTTTTGCAACAGCCCGTCCTGATTTTCAAATCGCTCCAAGAAGCGCAAAACGCCGTATACGCTCTTGCGAAACGCCTCCCTGTCCGCGGAAGGATTGCGAAGGGTCAGATAATCTCTCACCTCTAAGACGTACCACATATCCCATTGCGGAATAAACTTTTTGCAGTCGTACCGATCCGCGGGATAACACATGGGAAGCACGCCCTCGGGCAACGTGCCGTCGTTTTTGAACAAACGGTAGTTCTCCAAGAACGCCTCCTCTACCGCCGATTTTCCCGTCAGGAAATACTCCGATTGCCCCGTAAAATAGCTGTCGCAAAGCCAGCCCACCCGTTCGCGGGAAGGACAGTCGGTGTACATATCCACCGCGTTATGCGCGAAGGTACGCTCCGCCGCCTCGTAGATCTTTCTCAAATCGGGATCGCGGATCTCACGACGGATCATACGGGAGCGATCGTACTCAAAGGTGCGAACACCAAAGGAGTTCAGCAAAAGGCTTCCCTTCCGCACCATTAAAATTGCCAAACGGCAGGTATATGGCTCAAAGGATTCCAAGGAGATCGTTTCACCCTCGGGCAAAAAATATTCGATCACGTTTTGACAGTTGATGTTGGTAAATTCAAAGCGATTGGGCGAGCAAAGCTCGGAAAAGCCGAGAACCGCGTCACAATCCTCCTGAACGGTCACGCCAAGCTGTAAAAAGCCCGCATAGATCCGATTCAGATCCAGCATCACGTATTCACCCGCGCTGATCTGGATCGGGAAGCTTCCCCTTCCCACCGTTTGGATCAGCTGCTGCTTCTGTAGCCACCGATACGGCAAGGATACCGTATCTCCCTTGTAGAACTGTCCCCATTGGGGTCCCATGTGCGTTCCCGAATAACGGTTGAGCTGACAGGGCTTATTTTCATCATAACGGAAGCGTCCCCCCGACACAAAGCCCTCCGTCTTGATCTCCTCGTAAGAAGGATAGGGAGCGCGGCGAGGCAGATAGGACGGGCAGCTGCTCGTTTTTGTCAAGCGCACACGATAAGTCTCGGAAAAGGGATCGGCATCGTGATAATTCCAGATCTCTCCGAAATGTCTCTGGGCGGAATACCGTTCCACCTTCTGCATTCTGCGGCAGGAGTGATATCCCTCGAAATCCCGACCCGTGGCAAGGAGAACCTCCTCTCCCCGAAGAAGCTCGGCGCAAACGAAGGACGTCCGATAAACGGTAGACGTGCTCTTACAGCAATATCCCGCCACCTCAATCACGATTTCATTGATCTTACCCGAGCGATGATATTCTTCCAAGGGAAGCTGATCCACACGGGCATATCCCTCCGCAGCGCGACCGGGACCGAAGGCAACGAATCTTCCGTTTACCCACAGACGGTAAAAGGTAGCGGCGCTGATCGAAAGCGTCGTACCCTCCAGACTATCCGCGCTCGCCCGAAGAATCAACTGATAGTTCATCTCATTTTCTTTTCCTTCGGCAAACACGGGAACGGCTTTTTGAAACATAAATATTCTCCTTTCAGTAAAGGGAATCCCAAGGGACTCCCTTTTGCTTTCCTTATTTCACTACGATGTTTACGATCTTATTGGGAACGACGATCTCCTTAACGACGGTCTTCCCCTCCAAGGAAGCCGCGATTCGCTCGTCCGCCTTTGCGATTGCCAACACCTCGGCTTGCGCCAGATCCACGGCGACGCTGATCTTTCCTCTCACCTTGCCGTTGACCTGCACTACCACCTCTACCGTCTCGTCCGCCGTTTTGCTTTCGTCAAAGGTGGGCCAAGGCTCGTAAGCAATGGTGTTCTCGTGACCGAGGATAGACCAAAGCTCCTCACCGATATGAGGACAGATACAGGACAGCATCTTGACAAGTCCCTCCGCGTACGCCTTGGAGCACTTCCCTTCTTTATATACCGCGTTGACGAAGATCATCATCTGAGAAATGGCGGTATTGAAGCCGAGCTGCTCAAAGTCGCCCGTGATCTTCTTGACGCTCTTGTGGTAGATCTTTTCCAACGCGGGAACGTCTCCGTCCACGATATTGGCAGGCTCGGTAAAGAACGCCCACACACGGTTGAGGAAGCGTCTCGCGCCCTCTACACCCTGATCGCTCCAAGGCTTGGAAACCTCCAAGGGTCCCATAAACATTTCATACAAGCGAAGGGTATCCGCGCCGTAATCACGAACCACGTCGCTGGGATTGACCACGAATTCGGGGAATCTCTTGCCCATCTTGATGCCGTTGGAGCCAAGGATCATACCCTGATGCACCAGCTTCTTGAAAGGCTCTTTGGTGGGAGCAAGCCCCTTGTCGTATAGGTATCTGTTCCAGATTCTGGAGTACATCAGATGACCTACGGCGTGCTCGGGACCGCCAATGTAAAGGTCTACGGGCATCCAGTGCTTCAGCAGCTCCTGCGATGCGAATTCCTTGTCGTTATGTGGATCGATATAGCGCAAGAAGTACCAGGAAGAGCCTGCCGAACCGGGCATGGTGGAGGTCTCTCTCGTGCCCTTTACGCCGTCTTTGTCGTACTGCTTCCACTCGGTAGCGTTCTCCAAAGGCGCTTTTCCGTTCACACCCTTATAGTTTTCCAGCTCGGGAAGCACCAAGGGAAGCTCCTCGTCGGAAAGCACGTGAATGTTACCGTCCTCGCCATGTACCACGGGAACGGGCTCACCCCAATACCGCTGTCTGGCAAAGATCCACTCGCGGAAATGGTAGTTCACCGTTCTCTTGGCAACGCCCATGCCCTCCAGCTTCGCGGTGATGGCTTCCTTGGCTTCCTCCACGGTAAGACCCGTGAACTCCTCGGAATTGACGAGACGGTAGCCCTTGCCGAGATACTCTCCCTTTTCAAACGCCTTTTCGGACACGTCCACGTGTCCCAGCTTCTCGTCTCCGTCGATGACCTGAATCATGTCGATGCCGTGAGCAATGGCGTACTCAAAGTCACGCTGATCGTGAGACGGAACTGCCATGACCGCGCCCGTGCCGTAGTTGGCGAGAACGAAGTCGCCGATGAACATTCTGACCTCTTTGCCGTTGACGGGGTTGATACAGCTCACACCCTTCAGCTCACAGCCCGACTTGGTCTTGTTCAGCTCGGTGCGGTCCATGTCGTTCTTCTTCAAGGTCTCGTTGATATACGCCTGAACCTCTTCCTTGTTCTCGATTCTGGGCATCAGCTCCTTGACCAGCTCTCCGTCGGGAGCGAGAACCATAAAGGTAATACCAAAGATCGTTTCGATACAGGTGGTGAAGATCGAAAACTCTCCGCCGCCCACGATCTGGAACCGAACCTCCACACCCGTGGATTTTCCGATCCAGTTCTTCTGCATCAGCTTGGTGGATTCGGGCCAATCGATCTCATCGAGTCCCTCCAAAAGCGCCTCCGCAAAAGCAGGCTGATTGATGACCCATTGCTTCATATTTTTCCGAACCACGGGGAAACCGCCACGCTCGGATTTGCCGTCAATGACCTCGTCGTTGGAAAGCACCGTTCCCAGCTCCTCGCACCAGTTCACGGGCATATCGATATACTGGGCGTAGCCGTCCTCGTAGAGCTGCTTGAAGATCCATTGCGTCCAACGGTAGAAGTCGGGGTCGCTTGTGGCGATCATCTTGCTCCAGTCGTAGTCGAAGCCAAGCTCCTTGAGCTGCTTGGAGAAGGTCTTGATGTTTTCCTGCGTAAAGCCGTTGGGGTGATTGCCCGTGTTCACGGCGTACTGCTCGGCAGGCAGACCGAAGGAGTCGTATCCCATGGGGTGCAGAACGTTATAGCCCTGCATTCTCTTCATACGGGAAACGATATCGGTTGCCGTATATCCCTCGGGGTGTCCCGCGTGGAGACCCACACCCGACGGATACGGGAACATATCCAGCACGTAATATTTCGGCTTGGAAAAATCCCAAACGTCGGTTTTGAAGGTCTCATTCTTCTCCCAATACGCCTGCCACTTCTTTTCAATTTCACTGTGATTGTACTTCATTGCTTGCGTCTTCCTCTTTTCATCAGTCTGCGTAAAGCTTGTCCAGATTATAAAATTCTCTGGATTCACGGCTGAATACGTGAACAATCACGTTGCCGTAATCCAAGATCAACCAGGAATTGTTGTCCCGTCCCTCCACGTGATCGGGGTCAATCCCGCGCAGGGCGATCCGATATTCCACCTCGCCTGCCAGCGCCTTAATCTGCGTGGATGAGTTACCCGTACAAAGCACGAAATAATCCGCGATCTCGGTCTTGCCCTCCACGGCAATCACTTTAATATCTCTTCCCTTTTTGGAATCCAGCACCTCGGCGCAAGCCTCTGCCAATTCCTTGGGCGTACTTCCTACCAAGGAAGTCATCGTTTCCATCGTTTGTTCCGTCTGATCCATTTTTTATCCTTTCTCAAGCCTTGATCTCATATGATACTATTTTAATGCAAAACCCCTCGTTTGTCAAGCGTGATTTCACAATTGCTTCAGTTTTTTGCAAGCTGTGCCACGGAATACGCCACGTAAGGCAGATCCTTCTCGTAGATCGCGCGAAACCCTTCCGCGCTTGGGTGTAAAAACAGACCCTCGGGATCAAACCCGCCTCGCCGTCCCCCAAAATGCTCCCACAGCAAGCGATCCATTCCCTTTGCGGAAAGCACGTAATAAGACGCGCCGCTTTTGGGCGCGATCAGATCCTCGCCGGGGGCTGTCACAAAGGAAAGATCCGACGCGCTGATCGATAACGCCTCCTGCAATAGAGTCGCCGTTTCCATGGCGGAAAGATCGGTATCCACCTCGGGAAGCAAAGACGATATCAGCTTGATGGCAGTTATGGGTGTCATGGTTTCCTTCAGCTGTCGGAACAGCGCGCCGAGAAACAGCTTTTGCGCATCGATCCGTTCCAGATCCCCTCGCACGTAGCCTGCCCGATAGCGAACGAATTGCTCCGCCGCCTTGCCGTCCAAGACCTGCTTTCCCGCGGGAAGATGAATATACAGATTTTGCGCGGGATCTTCATAATCCATGGCAATGGGAAGCTCGATCTCCACGCCGCCAATGGCGTCCACCGCCTTGCGAAACGCTTCGGCAGAGAGCCTCACGTAGCCGTGCAGCTCAATGCCAAGACCGCGGGAAAGGAAGTCCCGAAAGGCGTCCATGCTCTTCAGGGCATTTGCCGCGCCGTTGATCTTCCGATAGCTTCCCTCGGTAAAGGAGGCGTAGGTGTCCCTTGGGATCTGCAACGTCCAGACCTCTCCCGTATCCCGATCCAAAGAAAGGATCATCAACACGTCGGACAAGCCTGCCGCATCGTCACATCCCGACACCAAAAGATTGAATTTTCCTTTTTTATCCGCGTCATCGGTTTCGTCCTCTGCCACAATCGGGGAAACTGCCCCCGTCTCTCCTCTCGAAAAAAGTCCGATCAAAAGCAGAACCGCGAAAACCAGAATCAAAAACCCGATTCCGCACAGAAGGATCCACCATATTTTTTTATTTTTTTGTTTCAACATCGTCGCACTCTCCGTTTCCAAATTCATATTTTTTCAAATATGTAAGAAACGAAGAACACGCGGAATTCTTATGCTTTTTGTTCAGCCAAGCGCTGACAGACCAATTGATTTCTCGCCTCAAAGGTATCGGGACTGATGGGTAAGCCGTCCTCCGCCAATGCCAAAATGGTCATATCGAAGGAGAGGATCAGCGTATCTCTCAGATGGGCAAGTCTCTCTTGCCGATCCATCTCTTCGGGCTTCTTTTCAAAAAAGAACTCTCTGAGCATCACACAGTCCTCGAAGGTACGGGAGAGATCGATATAATCCGCCAGATAGACCAGCTGCTCGCAAAGGGTCATATCCGCCCGTCCCGTGGTGTGCCACCGCACGCAGGACAGGACCTCCTCCTCGGCAAACGCCTCATACCATTCGGGGATCATTGCCGCCGCCGTTCTGGCGTGAAAGGTTTTGGGGGCGTACAGATCCCCTCGGCTGACCTCAAGTCCCTTCTCGGCGCAGAGCATCAGCTGATGATCCGCCGAATATTCCTTGGTGATATCGTGCAACAGCGCCGCGGCGCGAAGGATCGGCAGCTTGTCAGGCGCGTACAGCTCGCCGAGACGCGCGACCATATTTTCCACCTCAAGGGTATGACGGTAGCGTTTGGGAGACATCTTCCCCTCAAGGGTGATTCTTAACTCGTTTAAATTTTCTTCGGTAAACATACGTGCTCCTTATTCCAGATACAATCGGTTTTCCCGTATAAATTGCTCCACTCCCTTGGGAACGAGATCGGAAATATCTTTTCCCTCTCTCACCGCGCGGCGGATCTCCGTGGAGGAAAGCTCAATGGGATCGGTGACGATCCGACGGAACATCACGCCGTATTTTTCATAATATTCCCCGATCTTCGAGACGACCCGCCCCGTCAGCAGAGGATCGTTTTCCCGACGGACGTAAACGGGATAACACATCTTCAAAATATCCTCAAACCGATACCACGTGTCAAAGGTGAGAACCATATCGGTTCCGCACAGCAAAAATAGACGGGTATCGGGACGTTGAAGCTCCTTGAGAGTGTCGTAGGTATAGCTTTTTCCCCCGCGCTTCAGCTCCACGTCGGAGATCACCACCCCGTCCACGCCCTCAAAGGCAAGCTCGCACATACGCAGACGGTAGAGGGGATTGTCTGACTCGGTCATTTCCTTATGGGGCGCCATATACGTGGGGATCACGAACAGATAATCCAGCTTCATCTGCTCCATAAACGCCTTTGCCGCCGCAACGTGACCGTTGTGGATCGGGGCAAACGTGCCGCCGTAGATTCCCACGCGAAGCATATCCATTCCCGTCGTCATAGCTCTATTTTTTTATTATTGACCGATTCGCGGTACAATATTACCTTTCTTCCAACGACGCCAACCACGTCGGCGCGGACTGCCTCGGCAAGAGCGTCCGCCATGGCTCTGGGGGTCTCCATGGAATTTTCCAGTACGGTCAGCTTGATCAGCTCTCTGGCTTCCAGCGCGTCCGAAACGGTCTTGACAAGGTTCTCGGAGATTCCGCCCTTGCCGATCTGCATGATAGCGGGAATGCCGTTGGCAAGTCCCCGCAAATATGCTCTTTGCTTTGATGTCAACATAGTTTTATTTCCTCATTTGATCGTTTTTAAATAGGCGGCAAGCTGCTCGATCGCCTTGCCGCGATGAGAGATCGAATTTTTCTCTTCCCCACTCATCTCGGAGAAGGTCTTTCCCATTGGCTCAAAGAAGAACAGCGGATCGTAGCCGAAGCCACCTCCACCGCGCGCTTCCGTCAGAATGACACCCTCCGTCTCTCCCCGAAAGAACATACCCTTGTCGGGACGATTGGGATCTGCCAGCGCAATGGCGCAGACGAATTTGGCGGAGCGATCCTCCTTGCCTGCAAGATTTTGAAGCAAAAATGCGTTATTGGCTTGATCGTTTCCATGCTCTCCCGCATAGCGGGCGGAATAGATCCCGGGCGCGCCGTCAAGGGCACCCACCGAAAGTCCCGAATCCTCGCCGATGCTGAGGTATCCGCTTTGCGCCGCCGCCAAGGCTTTGATCATAGCGTTTTCCTCAAAGGTCTTGCCGTTCTCCTCAATCTCGTCCACAATTCCCACGTCGTCCAAGGACAGAAGTTCCACTCCGTCAACGTATTTTCCGAGGGTAGCGTTCCACTCCTCGATTTTATGCTTGTTTCTTGATGCTAGTACGATTTTCATAACTGCTCCAATTGATTAAAATCTTGTTTTTTTTTCAAGTTCTTTGGAGGTTTGGAACCTTTCTCGAAAGAAAGGTTCCAAAATCGCGTCCTTTTACTCAAACAACGCCTTTACAAATTCCTTATTGTCAAATTCCTGCATATCGTCGATCTTCTCGCCCACACCGATAAATTTGACGGGGATCTCCAGCTCCTTCTTGATGGAAAGCACGATGCCGCCCTTTGCCGTTCCGTCCAGCTTATTCAGCACCAAGCCCGTAATATCGGCGGCGTTGCGGAACTCCTTTGCCTGCAAAATGGCGTTCTGACCCGTGGTGGCGTCCAAAACCAAAAGGTTTTCTCTTGCCGCGTCGGGCAGCTCTCTCTCAATGACACGGTTGATCTTCGCCAGCTCGTTCATCAGATTCTTCTTGTTGTGCAGCCGTCCCGCCGTATCGATGATCAGCACGTCCGCCTGCTTGCGCTTGGCGTAGGCAATGGCGTCAAACACCACCGCCGCAGGATCGCTTCCCTCGTTCTGACGAACCAGCTCCGCCCCCGAACGCTCACACCAAACGGCAAGCTGATCGATCGCCGCCGCGCGGAAGGTATCCGCCGCCGCCACCACGACCTTTTTGCCTCGCCCGATCAATCGGTTGGAAATTTTGCCAATGGACGTGGTCTTTCCCGCGCCGTTGACACCGATGACCAAAATCACCGAGGGAGTCGTAGAAAGATTCAACTCCTCACCCTCGCCGATCATTCCTTCCAGTATTGCCTTGAGCGCGTCGGTTACCTGCTCCTTTTCCTTCAGACGACCCGATTTCACGTCGTCACGAAGCTGTTCCATGATCTCCTCCGTGGCGTTTACCCCCACGTCGGACATGATAAGAAGCTCTTCCAATTCGTCCAACAGATCCTCGTCTACCCTGACGAAGGCTTTGAGCACTTCGTCGATCTGTCCGAAGATCGCGTTTTTCGTTTTGGAAAGCCCCGCCTTTAATTTATCCAAAAATGCCATCCCAGTCTTCTCCTTTTTTCTTGGAAATATCGTTTACGTCCAGCTCAAGCACCTTGGAAATTCCGCGCTCGGGCATGGTCACACCGTACAGACGGTTTGCCGCCTCCATCGTACCGCGGCGATGGGTGATCATAATAAACTGCGTACCGCTTGCGTAGCGTTTGATGTATTCGGCAAAGCGCGCCACGTTCACCTCGTCCAACGCCGCCTCTATCTCGTCAAGGATACAGAAGGGCGTGGGATTCACCTGAAGGATCGCGAAGAACAGCGCAATGGCGATAAAGGATTGCTCTCCACCCGAAAGCTGAACCATGTTTTTGATGATCTTTCCGGGAGGCGCCGCCTTGATCTCAATGCCGCTCTCCAGTACGTTGTCGGGATCGGTCAGTGAAAGCTCCGCCGAGCCGCCGCCAAACAACTCTCCGAATACGCGGTTGAAGTTCTCGTTGATCTGGTTGAAGGAGTCCACAAAAGCGGTCTCCATCTCCCCCTCCAGCTTGCCGATGATCTCGGAAAGCTCGTCGCGGGAGGCTTCCAGATCGCGGATCTGCCCCGCCATGTAATCATATCTTGCCTTGACTTCCTTATATTTATTCACCGCGTCAAGGTCTACGTTGCCAAGGACACGGAGCTTGTTGCGGCACTCGGTCTGCTTTGCCGCCGCCTCGGGTCTCGTTGCCGCGTCAAGGGCGGGATAGCCCATGGCGACCGCATCGGAACGGGTCATCTCGTGCTCGTCCCACAGACGGGAGGAGAGCTTATCCTGCTCGGCGCGCAGATTTTGCAGACGGTTCTCGTAACGGGTGTATTCCTTGAAGATCAGCTCCTTTTGCTGTAGCTTTTCCCTCATTCGGGTATTCACCTCGTTGAGCTTCCGCTGGAACTCCGCATTGCCCTCCTCCAGCCTCGACCGCTTGTCGTTCAGCTCGTCCAAAAGACGGCTTCCCTCCTCGTATTCCTTGCGGTTTTGCGCCATGTCGGCATCGTATTCCGCAATTCGTCCGAGCAAGAGCAAAATTCGTCCGTCCTGCTCTTCCTTTGCGGCAAGGAAATCCGCGAGTCTCGCCTCGGATTCCGCCGCAAGACGTTCCTCGGTCTCGATGTCCTTCTTTTTTTCGTTCATGGCGATATAGATCGCGGTCATGCGGCTCTCCGCCTCACCCCGACGGTCCAACGCCTCGTTGCGGCGCAGGTCCATATCGGCTCTCGCCGCGCTGATCTCGCCAATCTGCCCTTCCAGCTCGGTCTTGCGAACCAGCAGATTCTTGCGATCCTCCTCGTACTGCTCCCTCTCTCGGAGCAAGTCACCGTAGTCTGACCGAAGCTTGGCAGTCAGCGCGTCGTTGGCGTCCAGCTTTGCTGTGAGCTGCTCCAAGCGATTGTTCTCGGAATCCCGCATCACCTTGATCAGTCCCATTTTCTGCTCGGCAGAGTCCTTGTCGTCCTCCTTGTCGCCGATGGCTTCGGCAAGCTTCTCAAGAGACGCGCTCAGAGAATCGATCTTCCGATTCAGTTCTGCTACCTCGCGCTCCAGCCGCTTGATCTCTCCCGCACGTCCGAGAATGTTTCCGTTCTGACGAACCGAGCCGCCCGTGAACGAACCGCCTACGTTGATCTGCTGACCGTCCAAGGTCACGGCGCGTACGCGATAGCGCAAGCTCTTTGCCATCACCGTGGCATGATCCACCGTGTCAAAGATCATAGTTCTGCCGAGAAGTCCCGACACGATCTCGGAAAATTTCCCGTCACAGCCCACAAGCTCGCTGGCAACGGCAACGTAGCCCTCAAAGCCCATGGCTTCCTTCATTTCGGGGGTGGGAGACTGGCCCTTCATCGAGGTCAGGGGGAAGAAGGTCGCCCGTCCCGCCTCTGCCTTTTTCAGGGCGAACATGGCTTCCTTCGCCACGCTTTCGTCCTCTACCACGATGTGCTGAAGATTCGGTCCCAGCGCCGTCTCAATGGCGGTCAGATACCGATCCTCCACGCTGATCACCGTGGAAAGCGGTCCGTAGATCTTGCCGCAGGGATTGCCGTAACGGTCATGGATCGCCCCCTCGGCGTATTTTTTCATGATATACCGAACACTGCCCGAATAGCCCTCAAACTGTTGCTCCATCATCTTGAAGGTATCGATTCTCTGCTGTGCCGAATCCCGACGAAGGCGCAGCGCCGTCAGGGCTTCGTTGTCGTCGTGCCGCGCGCGATACAGATCGGCAAGCTCCGAGGCAATCGCCTCGGCTTCCTTTGCCGCCTCGGCAGTCACGCCGTCGTATTCCTCTACCGTCTTGCGGATCTGCTCGCATTGCTCCTTCATTTCGGCAGAGCGCTGCTCGTAGGATTCGATCTCCCGAAGCACCGCCGCATTCTTGTCGGTGTCGGTGGTACGGGAATTTTCAATGAACGCGATCTGCGCGTCCACACTTGCCTGCTCGGATTCGAGAGCACGTACATCGGAGAGCGCGCGATCAATATCAAAGTCCAAGCGCCGCGCTTCCTCTGCCGCCTTTGCCTGCTCGGCGCGCGCCGCTTCGTATTCGCCGTCCTTCGCCGAAAGCTCCTCGCGAAGCGCCGCCATTTTTGCGGCGCGCTCGGCTTGCGCCGATTCCTCGGCGGCAACCGACTTGCCTGCCGACTCCTTCGCCCCCTCGGCGGCGGCGATCATTTCCTTGGTATGTAATACGTTGGTTTCGGTAATGCGATAGGCACTGTCAAGAGCGTGGTTTCGCTCGGTCTGCTCGCGGATCTGCCTAAGCAGGCTCTCCGACTCGGTCTGATTGGACTGGGAAATCTCAAAGAGCTTGTCGTTCTGTACCTCCAACGCCTTCACCGAATCCTCGGCGTTTTGCAGATCAAATTCCGCGTTGCGGAACTGCTCCTCGCACGCCGATACGTCCGAACGAAGCTTTTCGGTGTCGTACAGCCAAAGCTGAATATCCACCCGTTTTTTCGTCTCCAACAGATCGATCGCCTTTTTTGCCTTCTCCGCCTCCTTCTCAAGGGGAACGACCTGCGCCGACACCTCGGCAAACACGTCGTTGATACGGGTCATATTATCCTCGGTTGCGGCAAGACGGCGCTCGGTCTCGCTCTTCTTGTGACGGTATTTTGCAATGCCCGAGGCGTCCTCGAAAATGCTTCTTCGCTCGTCGCTCTTACGGGAAACGATCTCGGCGATCTTACCCTGACCGATGATGGAATAGCCGTCCCGTCCCACGCCCGTATTCATGAACAGCTCGTAGATGTCGCGCAAACGGCAGGCGCGGCGGTTGATGTAATATTCACTTTCTCCCGAACGATAGTACCGACGGGTCACCGTCACCTCGTCGTAGGGGCAGTCCAGCCGCCCGATCATACCCGAGTTGTCAAAGGTAACCGATACCTCCGCATAACCCATAGGCCTGCGGCTGTCCGCGCCGCCGAAAATGATGTCCTCCATTTTTGTGCCTCGGATGCTTTTGGAGGATACCTCGCCAAGCACCCAACGCATGGCGTCGGAGATATTGGATTTTCCGCTTCCGTTTGGTCCCACGATGACCGTCGCGCCACCCTCAAAGGTCAGCTTGGTCTTGTCGGGGAAGGATTTGAAGCCTTGCAGTTCCAAGGATTTCAGATACACAGCGTTTCTCCCTTCGTCGATTCAGTCAAAAAATGTTTCAATACTATATTATACCTCATTTTTTGAATTTTTTCAAGGGCTTTTGGAAAGAAAAGCAAGGATCGTGCAAGAAAAAGCGAAAAGTTAACGCAAAACGGAAAGGAAATAACGCAAGGCTTAAAGATTGATGGACTCCATGCGATTTGAGGGCGTTTATTGTTAACCCTTGTTTTCTCGGGTCGCCGAGGACGTCGACCCCTACGGGCTTTACATATTTTATCGTTTCTCGGTTCGCCGTTGGTTTCAAAAGAACGGTGAACTGTGGTTTATTTTATATCTTGTAGGGGTCGACGTCCTCGGCGATCCGTAAAAACGAACAAATTTCCGCAATCAAACGGCAAGATGCAAATACGGGAACGGGCGCTTCGTGAAGCGCCCCTACGAGATACGAAAATAACGAAATTCGAAAAGGAAACGGCGACGGGAAACCCCGCCGCCGTCGTTTGTTTATTCACTTTCGGGAACGTAATTGTAATGAATCGTTGCCGTGGTAGGAATTTGTGCGCTCGATTTGGAAATCGCGTTCCACTCTTCCTCTGTACCGATGAAGTAAATGTCGGTCAAAGAGGTACAACCTAAGAATTCATAAGAGCTCATGCTCGTTATGCTATTCGATATCGTAACGTTCGTCAAATTACTACAATTGCAGAACGTTTCACCTATAAGGCTCTTAACGCCACTGCCAATCGTAACGCTCGTCAAACTACTGCAACCGTTGAATGCCCCATATCCAATTTGCGTAACGGAATCGGGAATAGCAATGCTTGTCAGTCCAGTACAATTTTCAAATGCACGAGTATAGATTGTTGTTACGCTATCAGGAATAATAATATTTTTCAAGCTCGTACAACCGCGAAATACCGAATCACCAATGTAGTTTATGCTGTTACCAAACGTAATATTCGTCAAACTGGTGCATTCGGCAAATTCATTTTGATAAAGTCTGGTAACGCCATTACCAATCGTAACTTCTTTCAAATTAGCACATCCGTAAAAAGTATATCCTCTAAATTGTGTCACACCATCGGGAATAACAATGCTTTCAATGCCGCTATACTGGAAAGCGCTGCTTCCAATATAGGTAACGTTACTTCCCATCGTTACGTTTTTAAGGTTGGTACAGTTATAAAAAGCACTATCTCCAATATAGGTTATACTTTCCGGTAACTCAATTTTTGCTATATTGCATCCCCTAAACGTATTGTTTCCGATTGCGGTAAGTTTGCTGTTTTCCACAAAGGTTATGTTGGTAAGATTGGAACAACCATCAAAAGCAACTTGGCTGATGCTGGTAACGTTATTGCCTATAATAATATCTGTCAAATTCGAACAGTCACCAAAAGCAAAATCAGGAATGCGTGTAGCGGTATTATCAATGGTAATACTATTTAAACTTGAGCAACCATAAAAGCCATATGTACCAATCGAGGTTATTTCCGATGAAATAGCAGAGCTCTCAAGGCTTGAACAATTATAAAAGGCATACGAAGCAATAACAGAAATTTTGTTCAAATATTCAAACCCTCTTAAATCGGAACACCCATAAAAAGCATATTCCTCAATCCTATTCAGATCGCTAGACACATTGAGATTACTTAACTTTGTGCAATCATAAAAAGCGCGCGAGCCAATATGCACAACACCCGGAGCGCTGACAGTAGTAAGGTTATTACAACCACTAAATACAGAACTGGCAATAATACTAATGCTATCTGGAAGGGAAATCCTTGTCAAGCTATCACAATCATAAAATGCTGTATTCCCGATATTGCTGATAGTTGCAGGAATTTCTATTTCCGTTAAATTCGAGCATCCACTAAATGCAGACTTACCGATAGCTATTACACTTCCATCTGTTGGAATAACACTATTTTTACACCCCAAAATTAAGGTTTTATTATCCTTTTGAATTAAGCATTTTCCTTTGGCTTCATAGTTAACATTATCCGCATCTACCAAAATATTTCCCAATCCCGAACATCCGATAAATGGATTATCATGAATTTTTTTAATATTTTCCGAAAATTCCACAGACGAAATTCCCTTCTGATTTATAAATCCTTGGGGCAAAATCTGTGTCACCGCTTTGCCGTTATAGCTTGCCGGAATAGACAGCGTAGCAGGCAAGGTTGCCTCGGGATTTGCTTTAACCCCATACGTACCGTCAGACAACTCGGTATAGAGAAAATACGATATTTCTTCCTCATACACCGCGGTATAGGTATCCACCTTCGTCACGGTAAGGGTGACGGTTTCTTCCGTTCCGACCTCCTCGCCCGCGCTGTTTTCCCAGTGAGAGAAAACGTAGCCCTCGGCAGGCTCGTTGGCGGTCACGGTGATCTGCGAGCCTTCCTGATACCAACCGAGCGTAAAGCCGTCGGACAGCTTGCCGTTCACGACTCTAACCATATGTACCTCGTCGGTAGCAAGGAACTCGGTATTGTAGTTAAAATAGGTCTGCGCCGCCGCGCCGTATTCCAGCATCTGATCGATCAAGACGATCAGCCCCTCATCGGGGTCGGCTGCCGTTTTCTGCATATCGGCGTACATCGCCACGCTGAATTTTACGGGACTGCTGTAAACCTCGGTCTCGCCGTCGGTATAGTACGCGCAGGCGTAAACCATTTTCGTCATATCCTTTGCCGCAAGGTTCGTATACTGAAACTGCTCGTAGCCCGTTTCTTCTTCCGTTCCCTTCGTGGCAAGAACGTACTCTGCCGTATCCTTCTGATACGAAGCAGGGGCTTCGTCCCAAGCAAGGAGCTTGATCTCGCTCACGTCCTTGATATTTTCGCCCGACACCTTGAAGTTCATGTACACGGCGTTTTCCAAGGACAGACTGAACTCCTTGATTTGCAGGCTCGGCTCTGCCGCATCGGCTTCCGAGAACGCCAGAATCGTAAAGGTTCCCACGAGAAGCGCCACAGCCAGCGCCAGAAGCAACAGCTTCCATGTTTTTTTCATTGTCTTTTCCTCCGTTCTTTTTTTTAATTTGTTTACGCAAAAGGATTGTTTACGCCGGGAAGCTCGTTGCCGTCCCCGTCATCTTCGGTTTCCGCGCCCTGCGGTCCGGACACCGTAATTACGTCGAGAGACGAAATCAACAACCATTCCGCCTCCGGCTTTTCGTAAAGCTTTTTCATGTTTTCCCTCCTATCTAAATAAAAAAGTGCGCAGCCGAAGCCACGCACCGAAAAACGCATAGCCCCAATTGCTGCGACACAAGTGTTTCGTACAATATCAATGGAAAAAAAGTATGCGAAACAAGAGCATGCATTTTTACCGAGATAAAAATAAGCATACCTTTTTCCAAATCCATTTATTCACTTGTGTCGCAAGTTTATTATACCACAGAAAAAATCAATTGTAAAGTGTTTTTCATTTTTTCAAAAAAAAGAAATAACCGTCTCCTGCAAAACGGTTATTTCTAAAAGTCATTATTTCCAATAATCGGTTTCGTGGGGAAGTCCGATATCCTTTGCGTGGAATTCGGGCGCTTTTCCCTCTTTTCGTTGCTTCTCGTAATCCTTCAAGGCGCGGAAGGCATACTTGCCGAGGAATAGGATCACGGGAATATTGATCAGCGCCATCAACCCCATGGTAACGTCGGCAATATTCCAAAGCAGATCGGCAGACAACCCCGCCCCAACGAAAATCAACACGGACGCGATCACGTAATAGCTTCTCCAGAACGCTTTCTTCGGAACACGTCCCAGAATATGGATCAGACATTGATCGACGTAATAAAGATTTCCAAGCAAGGTCGTAAAGGCAAACAGAATCATCGCCACCGTGATGAAGATCGGACCGAAACCGCCAAGGGTTGCGGTCAGCGACGCTTGCACGTAGGGCGCGCCCGACAGCGCTTCCGTGGGTTCAACCCCCGAGCACATACACATAAAGGCGGTTGCCGAGCAGACCAGAACCGTATCGATAAAGACCGAAAGCACCTGCACCAAGCCCTGCTTGACGGGATGCTTCACCTCTGCCGTGGCAGAGGCGTTGGGCGCAGAGCCTACACCCGCTTCATTGCTGAACAGTCCGCGCTTGATGCCGTACATCACGCAAGAGCCGCCAAAGCCGCCGAAGATCGCCCGAAGGTCAAACGCCTCGGAGAAGATCCGCGCAAATACCGACGGCAACGCCGTCACGTTCAACGCCACGATCGAAAGCGCAATCAGTATGTAGGCAATCCCCATCACGGGGACCATAACTTCCGTCACCTTCACAACGCGCTTCCCGCCGCCCATCAGACAATATCCGACGAGGACGGCAAGAATCAAGCCAATGATCCAAGGCGTGATTTTTGCGTTGTAAAAGGAATAAGCGGAAAACGTAGACTGTAGATTATACGACGCCAGCATATTAAATCCCACGCCGTAGGTCAAAATCAATAGGATCGAAAAAACGATCGCCAAGGATCGGCACTTGAGGGCGGATTCAATATAGTACGCAGGTCCGCCGTAGCAACCGTTCTCCCCCTTTCGCTTATAGATCTGCGCCAAGGTGCTTTCCACAAAGGCGGAAGCCGCGCCAATGATCGCGATCATCCACATCCAGAACACCGAGCCAAATCCGCCAAGGCACAGCGCGGTAGACACGCCGATGATATTTCCCGTTCCCACGCGAGACGCGGTAGATACCATCAACGCCTGAAAGGAAGAAACGCCCTTCCCGTCCGCGGGCTTTTCGGTCACGGCACGCAATTGCGCCCCAAACAAACGAAATTGAGCGAATTTCGTACGAACGGTAAAATAAAGCCCGCACCCCACGAGCAAAATGATCAGCACGTAGCTGTACATGGCGGTGTTGACGGAGGAAATGATTGTGTCTAACATATAACGTCCTCTTTTATGATTGATTGTCTTATTATAGCATAAAATACAAGTTTTTTCAAGTGAAAACCGTAGCCAACTCAAATCTCTTCAACTGTACAAAATTTATTTGTCCAAATAATATTCAAGAGGCGACTCTGTAAAAGCGCTTATTTCGATTTCCCCGTACTTCTGAACAAATTTTTTATTGCTTTTATATGGGTAAATCGCACATTTCCAGATAAATCTACCATAAGAATAACACTCATCAAACACCTGCAAAAAGCCGCCTCTTTGGAAAATTTCATTTAACTCTTGAAGGGATATCTCTTTTGCTATCATGCGATGTATTCCAAAAAAATTAAATGGTTTTATTGAATTGATCGTAATTTCATCAATCGAGCAATCCGAAATTTGTATCATTCCTTTTACAGACCAATCGATTTTTTCATTATCCACAACGGCCACCCCTTCTGGAAAGACACACTGAATTTTATTGTCAATTGTCTTTATTTGGAAATTACAATCATGCAAACACACTTCGGGATAAGCATTATTTTTGTAAAAAATCATGATGCCGTCTCCATTCTAAAATGATGATTCTGTTTTCTTCTTTAATGTTTTACAGCTTGCAATTAACATTCTTCTAATACGTCCACAGAGATTTCTATAATTTTTATATGTCATTTCGTCTATTCCATTCGTATTGAACAATAACTGCAACCACCCTTCGGTTTCACTGCATTCCTTGAGTGCAATTTCAAATTTTGAAAGCATATCCGCTTTGCTTTGGCCGTAATTGGCTTCACGAATATTCGCATAAACGCTGCTTGAACTTTTGCGGATTTGGAAAAGAGTGTTAGACGATACTTTTATATTTTGACATAGCAATTCTATATCGATTGCAAGCTGTTCCGAATATATCAGCAAGTAATTTTTAGACATAATATCACCTCTTCAAGAAAATTATACCATATTTCACAAGCCAATTCAAGAGCTTTCTGCATTCTCGCATCTAAATCACGCCGAAGGCGTGTATATCATCAATGCGAAGCATTGTATATCACCAACACGTAGTGTTGTATATCATCAAGCCGCAGGAATGATACACGCTGATGCGTGATGAGATACAGCCCGAAGGGCTGATGATATACGCCGTACTTCGTGCGGCGATGATATGCCAAGCCTGCGGCTTGGATAAGAAAAAAGCACTTGCATATGCAAGTGCTTTTTTCTGGGGAGAGATATGGGATTCGAACCCACGGCCTTCAGGGCCACAACCTGACGCGCTAACCAACTGCGCTAATCCCTCCGTATGGCGTGCCTTAAGGGATTCGAACCCCTGACCTACTGCTTAGAAGGCAGTTGCTCTATCCAACTGAGCTAAAGGCACATTTTACCGCATAAATGGCGCATTGGAATGCGCCATTTAGCATTGGAGCGAGTGATGGGAATCGAACCCACGCGACCAGCTTGGAAGGCTGGGATTCTACCATTGAACTACACTCGCATATTCCCTTGCAGAAAACTGCCTTAATATAATACCACAACAATTTCATTTTGTCAAGAGTTTACGCAAAATTTTTTTAATTTTTTTATTCTATTGCTTATTTCTCAAATCTATGGTAAAATAATAGCAAGAATACGAACAAAAAGGATCGCTTATGAAGAAACAACGGCACACGCTCTCTTATTTGCTTACTCCCGACTACATATTTGACACCTTTGTGGACGTTACCCCCGAATTTTTAGAGGAGCTTGGGATCGAGGCGCTTTTGATCGATATTGACAACACCCTCGCTCCCTACGAGCAGCCTACCCCCGATGAACGAATTCTGTCTTGGTTTGCCGACTTGAAGAAACACGGCATTCACGCGGCACTGATCTCCAACAATCACCCTCCTCGGGTAGAGCTGTTCAATCGGGAGCTGGGGCTTCCCGCCTACCCCGACAGCGGCAAGCCAAAAAGCCGCGCGCTCCTTGACGCCATGAGGGTGATGGGCAGCACTCCAAAAAACACGGCGGGACTCGGCGATCAATTGCTGACCGACACCCTTGCCGTCCATCGTTTGGACATGATCTCCATCATCGTCCCCCCCATCAAGGATAAAACCACCCCGTTTTTCAAAGCGAAACGCAAGCTGGAAAAACCTTTTATTAAAAAATATTGGAAAATGCACGGCGACAGCCGAATCGATTCCAAGAAAGGAAGCCTATGAAACCCATTGTCGATCACCCCACCTTCGGACCTGGTGGAAACAGCGAATCCTTCTACGAGGAAGGAAAAAAATCCACCCTGCAAGCTCCCGAATGGTTGGTAAAAAAAGGCTTGGACGCCTATGAATATCAAGCGGGAAACGGCTTGACCGCAGGAGAAGCTACCTTGCGTAAGATCGGTGAGGAAGCGAAAAAGCACGGAATTCTGATGTCTCTCCACACCCCCTACTTCATTTCCCTATCGGGGGTTGAGGAAGAAAAGAGACTCAAGAGCATCGACTACATTTCCCGTTCTCTCCGCGCCGCCGAATGTCTCGGCGCGGACACCGTCGTCATTCACACGGGAAGCGCCGCCAAGATCACCCGAGAGGAAGCCATGGCGCTTGCCGCCGATACGCTGACGAGGAATTTAGAGGTCAACGGCAAGACCGATATCCGCATGGGTCTGGAAACCATGGGAAAGATCAATCAGCTGGGGACCCTTGACGAGGTTCTTCGTCTTTGCAAGATATCTCCCTTGTACTGTCCCGTGGTGGATTTCGGGCATCTGAACGCCCGCAACCTCGGCGGCTATTTCCCCGACTGTGACAGCTATCGCGCGATCTTTGACAAGATCGGAGAGACACTCGGCGACGAATACGCATACAATCTGCACTGCCATTTTTCCAAGATCGAATACACCAAAGCAGGCGAGAAAAAACACCTGACCTTTGCCGACACCGAATTCGGTCCCTTCTTCGATCCCCTTGCCGAGGCGATCGTACGGGAAGGGGTTGCGCCGAGAATCATCTGCGAATCGGCAGGCACGATGGCAGAGGATGCCCTTACCATGAAGCGGATGTGGCAACGCGCCAAGGGGGAGTAACATGACGGCATTGCAACGGTTTCAGGAAGCGCTCTCTGCCTTGGGCGTAGACGGCGCGATCATCTCCTCCGAGCTGAATCAACGGTATCTTTCCGATTTTTCCTATTCCGACGGCTACCTGCTCGTCACGCCGAGCCACGCCTATCTGCTTGCGGATTTTCGCTATATCGAAGCGGCAAAAGCGGCGGTGAAGGGCTTTGAGATCATTCGTCCCGAGGGCAGTATGCTGGACGGATTGGGGGCGCTGATCCGAGAAAACGGCTTGCGGCAGATCGCCCTTGAGGATGCCACCCTGTCCTGCGCGGAGTTCAACCGCTTTTCCAAAGCCTTTGAAGGCTGTACGCTGGCAACGGGAGCATCGGAGCTTTTGAAGGATCTTCGCATGGTCAAAACCGACGCGGAGCTGGATCGGATCGCCAAGGCGCAAGCCCTGACCGATCTCGCCTTTGACCACATTCTCGGCTTTCTTTCCCCCGACCGCACCGAGCGCGAGGTTGCGCTGGAGCTGGAATTCTTTATGCGGAAGCAGGGCGCGGAAGCCGTCGCCTTTGAAACCATCGCCGTTTCGGGCAAGGCGTCCTCTCTGCCCCACGGCGTACCGCGAGACGTTAAGCTGGAAAAAGGCTTCCTGACCATGGATTTCGGCGCAAAACTTGACGGCTACTGCTCGGATATGACCCGAACCGTGGTCATCGGCAAAGCCGACGAGGAAATGAAGAAAATTTATTCCACCGTCCTTTGTGCCCAGCTTGCCGCCTTGGAGCAAATCCGAGAAGGACTTTCCTGCCGAGAGGCGGACGAGATCGCTCGATCGATCATTCGCGAGGCAGGCTACGGACCTTGCTTCGGACACAGTCTCGGACACGGCGTGGGACTTTATATCCACGAAGCCCCTTCCCTCTCCACCCGCGCGGACGAAAAATCGATCCTTCGCCGAGGGAACGTCGTCACCGTCGAACCGGGTATCTATCTGGAAGGAAAATACGGCTGCCGTATTGAGGACATGGTTTCCATCGACCATTCGGGCAAGCTTCGCAATTTCACCCAAAGTCCCAAAACGCTCATTGAGCTATAATCCATAAAAACAAACCGTATCGATCCGAGAGGACTCGATACGGTTTGTTTTTATCAGTTTGCTGTTCCCAAGGTATGAAACAGCGTTTGATTTGTCATATTATCCGCCTTCATTTCGGTCAGCGTTACGGTATACGTATCCTGACCAATGGTCGTAATCAGCAAGGTTTGCTTCATTCTACTTCCTTGCATCATCACAAGATATACAATCTCGGTGATTTTCATTCCGTTATCGTTTTGTAGCTGCGTCACTGTTTCATCGGAAATCGACATGCCGATCGATTCCAGCGCGGGCTTCAGCTCTTCTTGAAATTTCGTTTTCGTCAAATTTTCGTAATAATCGGTTTTTGCCTCGTATACTACCGTAATATTGTTTCCATTCTCTTCATTTTTCAGGATCACGGTACTTCCCTCGGTCTTGCTCCAGCTTTTCGGATAAGCAAACGTGATCGTCCCATCGCTATAAAGCTGATATCCCGTAGGGAGTAAAGACACCGCTTCGGTAGTCGTTTCTTCCTCGGCTGTGGTTTCCTTCTTATTTCCTACAATCGTCGATACGGAAGGCTTGGTAGTCTCTGCCTCGCCGTCTCCGTCCTTCTCATCGCAGGAAGTGATCACGAAAGCGGAGCAAATCATCAGTATACCAAGCAAGAATGCCAAAAATTTTTTCATCCTCGTTTCTCCTTTTTCTTATTCAATTTCTTCAATATTATAGGGGGTAGACTGATATACGAAATAGTTCAGCCAATTGGAATAGAGCAGGTTCGCGCAACTACGCCACTTAACAATGGGCTATTCCTCTGCTCAAATTTTTAGCCTATCAGTCCCCGGGCAACGTCGCGATTAGCGCGTTCAAGGCATTCGCCATATCGATCAGATCCTGCTGATAGGAGTTCATAATGTTCTCCCAACCGGTTTTTCCACTCTCAATCCTCTCGTTAAACTGGTTAATGAGGATGGTGCCGTTACCGCCGTGTCGGAAGGACTCCGCGAATATCCGTCCGAGATCGAAGGTCTGAGAATCCACGACCATTTCCCACATCTCCGCAACATCGCTGTCTCCCTGAGCGAAACGAGCCTTCATGGTGTGCTCAAAGATTGCGATTCTCGTGGTGTCGTAGGAACGCTGTGCTAAGCCTTGCAGGAAGGATGCGGCAATCTGAGGATTTGCCGAGCCCGACGCTACGACGTAGTTGGTGTAGGGGTTGGAGTGATAGGAGTGATATCCGTCCTGAGCTGCGTCGTACTTCGGAACGGGAAGTGCGGCGTATTTCAGATTGTCGGTGTGATAGTGCTTCACGTAAGCGTGGGAAGCGGGAGCAAGGCTGAACAGGTTCAGACCGTTTGCAAAGCTGTCGCGAGCATTCGCGGAAGAGTTTTCATAAGAACGGCAGAAGCCGTCATCGTAAAGAGGCTTGACAACGTCCTTCAGGAGCTTCTCGATGGCGTCTACGTCAGTATAATCCTCGGATAGGTATATCCCGTTTTCGTCCGATTCAATCAGCGTATAGCCCGCGCCTGCGTAGAAGTTAAACAGTAGCGTATTATACGTACCCAGACCGTAGGTATCTCCTGCGGTTCTGCTACCGCCCGAAAAGTCGTTATCCTGCCAGATGCCATCCGTCAGCTTGAACATCGCGTCATAGGTCCACTTGCCTTCTCTGACGAGATCGTAAATGTTTTCTTCTCCGTACAGCCGCTGAATCTTTTCGTTGATTCTCCATGTGGAAACCATATCGGTATTCACAAAAACCACGGACGTCATAAGGATCAGGTTCGTGGAAATGTCTCCCGTGCAGAAGTACAGCTTATCAAATATCGTAAGCTGGTCCACCATATCTTTGGGCCATGCGGGGTGAGTAAAGTCTAACGTATTGAACTGCAACAGATTCTTGCTGACGCCCTGCGTCGTCAAGGCTGCTGCCCACTGAGAGTAGGCGCAGATGGCGTCGTACGCGCCGGTGGTATTCGCGTTAACAGCGTTCTGAATGAATTCGGGGTGGCTGCCGTTTCCACGCTCTTCTTTCCAATACACTTTGATGTTGAGCTGCTTTTGCGTCTCGTCCAATCTCTTATAGACGTTCTGCTCCACCACGCCAAGCTCCGAGCTGAATTCCTGCACCTGCTCTGCGATGTTAGAGGGGATCCAGCCGTACACGTAAATGGTTTCGCCGTTGTAGCGAACGCCGTCCAATACGTTCTTTCCCCCTATATCCGGATTGACTACATCGCTACTACCGTTCGTGGTTTCCTCCGGATCGACTACATCGCCACCGTTCGTGGTTTCCTCCGGATCGACTACATCGCTACTATCGTTCGTGGTTTTCTTCACGTCGTCTATAATCGTTGATACGGAAGGCTTTGTCGTTTCCGCCGTATCGTCTCCGTCGTTCTCCTCGCAAGAATTCATAACGAAAGCAGAACAAAGCATCAGTACGCCAAGTAAGAAAGCAAAAAATTTTTTCATCTTTGTTTCTCCTTTTTCTTATTCAATTTCTTCAATGTTATAAGGTGTAGACTGATATACGAAATAGTTCAGCCAATTGGAATAAAGTAAGTTTGCGCAGCTGCGCCACTTGACGATAGGCTCCTTCGTATCGTCGTCATCGGGAAAATAATTTTTGGGCATCTCAATGGGAAGTCCCGCATCCTTATCGCGGAAATACTCCTTTTTAAGGGTGTCGGGATCGTATTCCGAGTGTCCCGTTACAAAGATCTGCCGTCCCTTATCGGTGGCGCATACAAACACGCCCGCTTCCTCGGAGCTTGCGAGGATCTTCAATTCGGGCACTGCCTCAATATCCTCTCTGCGACAAGTCGTATGTCGGGAATGAGGCACGACGAAGGTATCGTCAAAGCCGCGGAATAAAATCGATTGCTTATGGTCAAGGGTATGCTCGAACACGCCGAACATCTTCTTTTCGAGAGGATACTTCTGCACGCCGTAATGGTAGTAAAGTCCCGCTTGCGCCCCCCAACAGATGTGGAAGGTGCTGGTCACGTGGGTCTTGCTCCACTCCATGATCTCGCAAAGCTCCTCCCAATAGTCCACTTCCTCAAACGCCATCTGCTCCACGGGCGCGCCCGTAATAATCAAACCGTCGTATTTCTTCTGCTTTACCTCGTCAAAGGTCTTGTAAAACGCCAGCATATGCTCGGCAGAGGTGTGCTTGGATTTATGAGTCGCCGTCTGTAACAGCTCCAGCTCTACCTGCAAGGGCGTATTTCCGATAAGCCTTGCGATCTGCGTCTCGGTGACGATCTTCTGCGGCATCAGATTGAGCATCAGGATCTTCAAGGGACGAATGTCCTGCGTCATTGCCCGCGTTTCGGTCATAACGAAGATATTTTCATGAAGCAATACCTGTGTCGCAGGTAACAGATTCGGTATTTTAATTGGCATACCGTCACCTCCTATGTTTTATTGGATCGCGTCAAGCGCTTGCTTGATATCGGCGATCAGATCGTCGCTGTTTTCGATACCGCAAGAGAACCGAACCAGATCACCCGAAATTCCTGCCGCTACCAGCTCCTCCTCGTTCATCTGTCTGTGGGTTGCGCTGGCAGGATGCAAGCAACAGGTTCTCGCGTCGGCAACGTGGGTCTCGATGGCGGCGATCTTCAAATTCCCCATGAACTTCTCTGCCGCTTCTCTGCCACCCTTCACACCGAAGCTGACTACGCCGCAAGTGCCGTTCGGCATATACTTCTGCGCCAGATCATAGTATTTGTCGCCCTCCAAGGAAGGATAGGTCACCCAGGTGATTCTGTCATCCGACTTAAGGAACTTCGCCACCGCAAGTCCGTTCTCGCAATGTCTCTTCATTCTCACGTGGAGACTTTCCAGTCCAAGATTCAGCAAAAAGGCGTTCTGGGGCGCTTGGATCGCGCCGAAATCACGCATCAGCTGCGCCGTCGCCTTGGTAATGAACGCGCCCTCCAAGCCGAAACGCTCGGTATAGGTCACGCCGTGATAGCTCTCGTCGGGGGTACAAAGCCCCGGGAATTTTTCGGGATATTTCGTCCAGTCAAACTTACCCGAATCCACGATACAGCCGCCCACGGCAGCGCCGTGACCGTCCATGTACTTGGTGGTGGAGTGCGTTACGATATCCGCGCCCCATTCAAAGGGACGGCAGTTCACGGGAGTCGCAAAGGTGTTGTCAATGATCAGCGGAACGCCGTGGGCGTGGGCTACCTTGGCAAACAGCTCAATATCCAGTACCGTCAGCGCGGGATTGGCAATGGTCTCTCCGAATACCGCCTTGGTGTTTTCGCGGAACGCCGCGTTCAGCTCTTCCTCGGTGCTGTCGGGAGAAACGAAGGTAAAGTCGATACCCATGCGCTTCAAGGTCACCGAAAACAGATTGTACGTTCCGCCGTAGATCGTCGAACAAGCGATCACGTGATCGCCGCAGGACGCAATGTTAAAAATGGCGAAGAAGTTCGCAGCCTGACCCGACGAGGTCAGCATTGCCGCCGTTCCGCCCTCCATATCGCAGATCTTTGCCGCCACGCTGTCATTGGTGGGGTTCTGCAAACGGGTATAGAAATAGCCCGAAGCCTCCAGATCGAACAGCTTGCCCATATCAGCGCTGGACGCATATTTAAAGGTGGTGCTTTGAATGATCGGGATCTGCCTTGGCTCACCGTTCCCTGGCGTATAGCCCCCCTGCACGCACTTGGTTTCCATTTTATAGTTGGACATATTCAAATTCTCCTTTGATTTCAACATAGATAATTATATTATAGCACATTTCAAGAACGGTTGCAACCTTTTTTAAAAAAAGAAAAAGCAAAAAAATGCTCTTTTGCAAAAACGAAGCCATGAGCAAAACGATATTTAGCGATTCGTATTGTAAATAGCGGAATTGCTTATCTCAGATTTCAAATCTCTGCCCATCAGCGTGTGTATGACCACAGATACGTCCATTTTACCCGATATCACTGCATCGATCATTTCTACGATAGGCATTTCCACGTTATATTTTCTTGCCAAACACAAAGCCGCAGGCAACGCATTCAAGCCCTCGACAACCATGCCGATCTGACGAACCGCCTCGTCAACAGGCGTGCCCTGACCAAGCAATATTCCGCAACGAAAATTACGGCTGTGGGTACTGGTAGCCGTAACGATAACATCGCCGATTCCCGCAAGACCGCCGAATGTCTGCTCTCTGCACCCCATTGCCAAGCCCAATTTGGAAATTTCCGCCATGCCGCGGGTAATCAGCGCTGCTCTTGCATTATCACCGCAGCCAAGCCCCGTGGCTATACCGCAAGCCAAAGCAATCACGTTTTTCAACGCCCCGCAAAGCTCCACGCCGCGAACATCGTCATTGGTATATACACGCAATTCCTTCGTATTAAAAATCTTCTGTACGAACTCTGCCGCTTGCCAATCGTTGCTTGCAGATACGATGGTCGTGGGAAGATCCCTGACCACCTCCTCCGCATGAGTAGGACCCGAGAGCGCCACGATCTTTACGTTGGGATTTTTCAGTTCGTCCGCAATGATCTGGGTCATCGTGTATAGGGTATCGCGTTCGATGCCCTTTGCCACGTCTACAATGATCTGTTCTGACGATATATAGGGAGCTGCTTTTCTTGCCGTTGATCTTACGTACGGTGAAGGAACGGCAAATAACAGCAAATCCATTCCAACGCATACGCTCTTTACGTCCTTCGTATACGCAATTTGCTCGGGAAGCTCGATATCGGGAAGGTTAGCATGCCTTCTCGTTTGGGAAAGCTCATCAATTTCTTTGCCAATCGCCGACCAAATCATCACGCTATGTCCTGCGTTACATAGCGTTCTTGCCAGCGCAATGCCCCACGTTCCCGCGCCCAACACTCCGATTTTAATTTTATTCGACATGATTTTTCTCCTTAATTTCATTTATAACTGAACGATTTACTTTCCGCATCTGCCCACAAAGCATTTGTCGTTCTCTTTTTCATATATTATACCATTTCTCCTTAGACGTGTCAAGATTTATCAAGTAAGATTGGGCAAAAAATGAATTCAATTGCCATGTTAGGATGAAAATCTTGACATGGCAATTTCGTTATCGTAATATTGATCGGTAGATAAAAGGGTATAAATCAAAGAAAGGATTTTTCTAGATACAGCAATAATAGCCTTTTTCTTTCCCAACTTTCCTTGATGTGACCAAAACCACACAGCAAAAGGAGTATTTCTTGAACGAACTGTAGCCCAAGCACATTGACACAGAATAGATTTTATGTAAGGATTTCCGGGCATAATCTTTCGCGAGAAAATTTTAAGAGCAGTTCTGTGTGCTCAAAGATGACCCCGACCATGTTCTAAAGGCGTGCTCGTGGCGACAGACCATCCCTCGACCTATCCTGCCTCTATATTTTAGCACATTTTGGTTTTCATCGGTTATGTGCGCCTAAAAAAGGCATGAGGTGTTCTCTGTGACACGGAATGGTGGATAGAAACACAGGGGAACACAAAAACATTCTTTTACATAGACGAATTCAAAATTTTATGATATAATTATTTCAAAAAGCCAACCTTTTCGTATATCTTTCCACTATATAGGCAAACGGTACCGAGGTGATAAAATGAATAAGCAACAAGCAGACAAGCTGATCGTTGAATATCTGCCCAAAATTTACGGCTTCGCGATGAAAAAAGCCTTTTCCTTTGATGAAGCAAAAGAATTAAGCTCCGATATTGTTACGGAAGTTTATTTGTCCTTGCTTTCAGCAAATGAAATTCTAAATTTAGACGGATACGTTTGGCGAATTTCCGAGCATGTTTATTCAAGGCTTGTATCCTCCAAGAAAAAACGAGAGGGGATTTCTCTGAACGGTATAGATATCCCCGATACGACACCGATCTTGGACGAGGATTCCGAGGCAGAACTCGATTTGTTGCGACGAGAAATTGCGTTTTTAACCAATACACGCCGCAAAATCGTTTATTCCTTTTATTACGAAAACAAAACGATTTCTACGATCACCAAGGAAATCGGCGTTCCCGAGGGTACTGTAAAATGGCATCTGAACAAAGCCAGAAATGATTTGAAGGAGGGATTTATCATGGAAAGAAAAATCGGAAAGCTTGGCATCAAACCAATAGAAGCCGAGAGCTTTGGTCACAGCGGAGATCCGGGAAAAAACGGAGGTCCGGAGTATTATTTGGGAAACAAATTAAACCTCAATATCGTATATAGTGTTTACCATTCGCCCAAAACCATGGTCGAGATTGCGGAGGAATTGGGCGTCACTCCCGTTTATATTGAGGATACCGTCAAGGAGCTGGAAGCCAACGGCTTTTTGGTTATGAAAGCAGGAAATCGCTATACGACATACGTAAAATTCAATCCCGAAACATATTCACTTGAACAGCAGGACAAGCGAAAGCAAAAGCAACGAGAGATCGCAAGGATTTTGGCACAGGAATATGTACCCCAAGTAAGGGCAGCAATCGCAGACGTTACGGACGTCTATATTCCAAGCAAAAACCGAGAGCTTCTGGAAGCTGCCGCAATATTCTATGGGATCAGCAACAAATGCGATATCTCACTCAAAACGGATCTTTCAAAATACCATATCAAAACCTTGGCAGGCGGTGATTTTATCGCTTTTGTCACGATCCCCGCAACGCAGAGCGATACCGATTACGTTTCGTCTCAAAATGATCCGCCTTATTGGGCTTGCGGAAACATGACTCGTTGGTCTGAAAAATATCCGTCTGTATATTCTTGGTCCATCGATACGCGCTATTCCTCGCGCAAGAGAGGATGGGAAAACAATTTTACTTCGGATTATGAATATCTCTATGAATTTATGACGGGCGCGATAAAGGACACTCCCGCCAACAAGGAAAAGTTTGACCGTCTAAGAAAACGAGGATTTTTAGTCGAGAATAATAAAGTCAACGTTATGGTCGCGCGCGGCAATCAAAAGGAATTTTTCTCAAAGCTACCGTCACTGGATGAAAAGCTCAAGAAGACCTTTGCCGATTATGCGCTGGAGCAAGCCATGTTGATTGCAAAAGACTACCCGCCGCAAATGCGAGACCTTGTCGTAAATTGGAATGCCGCAGGCTTCGTCGGCAATACCGTCGCGCTGATGGTCATGGATATTCTTTACGGAAACGGTACGTTTCGTCCTCTTACAGAAGATGAAAAAGTAACGTCTAATCTTTTGATGTTCTGTGACCGATTACCCGAATAAACAAATTGCCGCCGCGAGCAACCAAAAAACGGTTGCTCGCGGCGGTATGATTTTATATATTGAAACAAAAAAAAACAGCGACTGCTGTTCTTCCGCGGATATGCCCACAAAAAACCGAACAAAGCGATTGAGATGAGGAAGAAAGCGAAACTCAAGAAATTTGTTTTAACGTAGTTGAACTAATAGAAGTTCAAGCCCTCGGTCTATTAGTATCGGTCAGCTAAACACATTACTGTGCGTACACCTCCGACCTATCAAACTTGTAGTCTGCAAGTGACCTTACCTAATCTAGTTAGGAGGGATATCTAATCTTGAGGTACGTTTCACGCTTAGATGCCTTCAGCGTTTATCGCATCCGCACGCGGCTACCCAGCTATGCCCTTGGCAGAACAACTGGTGCACCGGAGGTGCGTCCGACCCGGTCCTCTCGTACTAAGGTCAGCTCCTCTCAAATATCCTACGCCCACGACAGATAGGGACCGA
>JAFVQC010000048.1 GCA_017504995.1 Clostridia bacterium | reverse complement strand
CCTTATCGGAGCAAGCAACGAGAACACTCAGCGTTAAAATCAAGCAAAGAATCAATGCAAA
The DNA here is from genome assembly GCA_017504995.1 of Clostridia bacterium. Lineage (GTDB taxonomy): Bacteria > Bacillota > Clostridia > Oscillospirales > CAG-272 > HGM12713. The sequence continues at coordinate 123,009 of JAFVQC010000048.1, read as the reverse complement.
TACTTTTTTCATGATTTAAGTCCTCCTTATTTTACGATGCGCTGGCAACGATGTAGCTTGCAAGCTTGGTCTGCTGTTCAGCAGTGTAGAAGCAATACTTGCCGTCCGCGGTTGCGTAGCCGTATCCGTTTCCTTGAACGTCCGCTACGTCTGCGAGCGCTGCCGTAGCGACTGCGGATACGCTTCTGGTGGTGCTTGCCTCAGCGTACTCGGTGGTCCAAGTCGTGCCGTCGGTGGTGTACTGAATGTAACCCAAAGCCGTGTACTCGGTGCCATAGGAATTTGCGGTAGCAGCCACGTCTGCGTAAATGTTTCCGTTGTCAAGCTCGGCAACTACAACGTTGGTTATGTCGTTGTTTAGCGGATCGATCTTGAAGTTTTCGCCAAGGGTCTCAGCCGTAGCCTTTTCAGCATAGATCACACCGACCTTGACGTTATCCGCGCCGTACATATCAACGTATGCGTTGTAAACCGCAACGCTAACACGGAAACGGAGAGTACCGTCAGCGATCTTGATGGATGCGCCTACCGCGTTCATAATGGGCTTCTGGCAGTCGGTAAGGATGGTCAACTCTTCAGCAGTCTTGCCTGCGTTGCTCACGACGTTACCAAGCAGCTTGCCCGCGCCAACGGTAAGTCCCGTAATCTCGGGCAGATCGCCAACGGTCACGCAGTTGGTAGCGTAGAACTCGGTATCTGCGTTTTTGCAGTTGTTAACGCCAACCAGACCGCCTACGCCGGAGGAACCTTCCTTCGCCTTCAGGCTGCCTTCGACCATCGCGGGAGCCGTAATATCAACGTCGGTGTAGCAGTTGTTGAACTTGATGGGGCCGCCGTCGCCTGCGTTGCAAACGTGCATACCTACCATACCGCCGATACCCATGGTCTGGCCATCCTTGGTCTGTCCAATCTCCAGCGTACCGTAGCAACGAACGTTGTTGAAGCTTACGCCCGCAAGGGTCTTACCGAACAAGAAGCCGGCGTTTCTCGAACCCTGTCCCTGAACCTCAAGGTCAGCGTACACTACGACGTTTTCAAGAGAAGGCAGGGGGTCTGCGTAACCCGTCTGTGCGCCAAGCACGCCGCAGTTAGAACCGCCACTCGGCTTACCCAAGAACACGTCAGTGGGCTGATCCTTGCTACCGATGGTCAGGTTCTTCAGCGTACCCTTGAACGTGCCGTTGAAGAAGAATCCACCGGAGGATTCTTTCTTAAAGGTACCCGTGTAAATGATGGAGTGACCGTCGCCGTCGAAGATACCCTCGAAGTCGCCGTCGATCAGACCGCGATCCAGAGCCGCGAAGGTCCACTCGTAGGTCAGGGGCTGCTGCGTGGTTGCGTCAAGCATGGGCTCGTATTCCTCGGTTTCGGTGTTCTTAACCACTCTCTGCAAAACAACCTTGGTCTCGTTGCCGAAAACGATGTCAGCCGTCAGCTTGTAGTTGTTCTCACCGCCCAAAGCGTTGGTAAGCTCGTAGGGGTTATCGGTGGTTCCGTCACCCTTTACCCAGTAAAAGTCAGCAAGACTGCTAACCGGGGTGAAAGACGGTTCAGCAGTGTCTGCCGAAACGACGAAGGGGACGGTGCAAAGCAACATGGTTGCTGCAAGAAGAAGTGCAAATAACTTTTTCATTTGATGATTCCTTCTTTCTTTTCAGATTTTGTAAAATGCGTTTGGAATATTACTCTTGGGGAAGTCCCTGAAGCGTGACGTTCAAGCCCGCTACCAGATCCTTCAGCTCCTGCTCGTAGGAGTCCATCACGTTCGCCCAGTCGGAACGCTGGTCTTCCAGCTTAGCGTTAAACAGGTTCGTGAGGTACAGACCGTTACCGCCGCGCTGCAAGGACTGCTGGAAGATTCTTCCGAGGTCGAAGGTTTGAGAATCCACGATCATTTCCCACATCTCCGCAATATCGCCGTCACCTTGAGCGAAACGAGCCTTCATGGTGTTCTCAAAGATCGCGATTCTCGTGGTGTCGTAGGACCACTGCGCCAGACATTGCAGGAAGGAAGCGGCAATATGAGCGTTTGCCGAACCCGACGCTACAACGTAGTTGGTGTAGGGGTTGGAGTGCCAAGAAGAGTATTTCTCTTGCGCTGCGTCGTACTTCGGAACGGGAAGCGCGGCGTAGTTCAAGTTATCCGTGTGATAGTGCGTCACATACGCGTGAGAAGCGGGAGCAAGGCTGAACAGGTTGAGTCCTGCCGAGAAGTTGTTTCTCGTATCCTCGAAGCTGCCGTCAAAATAGCGGCAGTATCCGCTTTCGTAAAGGTTCTCGTTGACGTACTTCAGAAGCTTTTCGATCGAGTCTACGTTCGTGTAGTCCTCGGATACGTACAGACCCGCCTCGTCCGACTCCAGAAGGCTGTAGCCCGCGCCTGCGTAGAAGTTACAGAGCAACGTAGAGTACGTACCCAGACCGTAGGTATCCGTCTTGGTACGTCCTCCCGAGTTGTCCGAATCTCTCCAGATACCCTCCGTCAGCTTGAACATTGCGTCGTAGGTCCATTTGCCTTCTCTGACGAGATCATAAATGTCCTCCTCACCGTACAGCTCCTGAATCTTCTGGTTGATGTTCCAGGTGGAAACCATGTCCAGATTCACAAAAACCAGAGAGGTCATAAAGATCAGGTTGGTGGAGATGTCACCCGTACAGAAGTACAGCTTGTTGAACATCTGGGTCTGGTCCACCATATCCGCGGGCCAGCAAGGCTCGCTAAAGTCCATGGTGTTGTAGGCAAGCAGGTTCTTCGCAACGCCCTGCGTCGTCAAAGACGTAGCGTTCATCGAATAGCACGCAACGACGTCGTAACCGCCCGTCGTGTTTGCGTTAGCAACGTTCTGAATGAACGTCGTACCGTGTTTTTCTTCTTTCCACTCGACGTTGATGTTGAGCTGCTTCTTCGTTTCGTCCAATCTCTTATAGACGTTCTGCTCTACAACGCCGAGGTCAGCACTGAATTCCTCGACCTGCTCGTCGATGTTAGAGGGAATCCAACCGTATACGCGAATGATTTCGCCGTTATAGCGAACGCCATCCAGTACGTTCTTTTCCCCATTGTCGGAATTGACTACGTCGCCGCCGTTCGTGGTATCCGCAGCGCCCTCATCCTTCTTCTTACAAGCGAGAAGCATCGAGCCCAGCATGAACACGACCAAGGTAAGCGACAGTACTCTCATCCATAGCTTGGTTTGTTTTTGCATAATAATCATCCTTTCTATAGATTTTTTTATTTATGTGGCACTCGGAAAGAATGCCTTATTTTGAAACACGGTCAAAAGAATCCGTTCCTATTCCTTCTCCGTGACAAAATACCGCTTTGTGAGATCCTCAGATCTCAATCGTCATACCGTCGTAAGCGACCAGGATGCCGTATTCGGCTGCCTCGGCAACCAATTCCTCGTGGGTCTGCTCCACCAGATGTCCGATATGGCTCAACGCCACCACCGTATGATCGTCCACGTTGCCACACTCGCGGAGAATCCGCAGCGTCTCAAGGCAACGGTCCAGATCCATGTGGCCGCCGGTAATGGGATTGCCTCTTTTCAGGGTGCAGTCCAAGGAAACGAAGTCAAACAGAATGCCCGACTCCTTCAGGTAGTCCTTGGTCACCGTTCGGGGAAGTCCCGCGTCGTGCGCCCAGAAAATATTCTTTCCCTCTGCCTGAATGATGAAGTTCATGGCGTACAGCGATTCAGCGCCGTGGCGCGCCTTTACGGGGATCACGTGATACTTGTCGATATCCACGGGGGTGAACATCTCCAGCTCCTTCACCGCCACCAGCACCTCGTTGGTTCTCGTCCGTCCGTTGCGGAAGGATTCCTCGCGGGCTTCCGCCGACTTTTTCAGTCCTGCCGCCGTGGGGACTGGAAGATGGAAGGTGACCGGCTCGGTCATACCCACCGCGCGGCTGAAAATATCCGCGGGCAGATAGTGATCGTGGTGACCGTGGGTGATCAGCACGTTCTTGACCTTTCTCATATCCAGACCGTAAAAGGCGGTATGCAGAAAGGTATCCACGGGATAATCAATGCTAAGCACGCCGTCGATCACCGCCTGAGAACGGGAGCGAATCTCCTTGCCGCCCTTCTCTCTCGCGTATCGGCACACGCGGCAGTCGCAGAAGATCTCGGGAATGCCCGCGCCCGCGCCCGTACCGTAATAAGTAAGCTTCATTGGCGTTCCCTCCTATGCTTGACGATAATCAGTCAAGCAAGTCCACGGAGAACAAATGTACCTTCTCCGCGCCTCTGGTTTCCAGCCACTTGACGCAGATCTCGCTCGCTTCCAGATTCAAAGGAATCTTGACGAAGGAACGGAAGTTGTCATCGGTGCTCCATACCAGCTTACCGTCTGCGTAAACCTCAAAGCTCTTGACGATGGTGTTTGCCACCGTTACGGGTACGAAGTCCTTACCCGTATGAAGCTTCTGACAGAATACGCGCATCTTGAAGTTCTGGGAAATGGTCATTCTGGAGAAGTCGGGGTCCATCACGAGACGAAGCGTGCCTAGCTTTTCCTTCTTACCGAAGTTCATGCACAGCGAGTCGCCCACGTTCTGCCAAACGCCGCCTTCCTCTGCCTCGCTGACAGGTCTGTCGCGTCCGTTGAGCAGAAGCGCCTTCTCCGCGTCGGATACGTTGAACTTCGCGCCCACGAGCTTCTCGTTGGTCTTACGAAGCACGTGAGGCAGGAACACGCCGTCGTCCATCAGCTGGCGCTGAACCTCGGCGTAATGCTTGTTTGCGGTCTGGCGAGGCGTGATGCCGTATTTCAGCGAGGTAGCCGCTGCCGTTCCCGCAGCCTGACCGATCAGGGAGCAGGTAGCCATTACTCTCGTACTGGAGAGCGCTACGTGGCTGACGCTGATGTTGCGTCCCGCGAACATCAGGTTATCAATATTCTTGGAGTGGAGCGTGCGAAGCGAAATGCCGTATGGCTCTTTCACGGGAGTCGAAATCGACGCCACCTGCTCCTCCGCGTTTCTTCTCATTCCGTAGGGGTTATGATCGTCAATGGGCCATCCGCCGTAAGCAACCTCGTCCTCGAAGCGTCCGCCCGACACGAGATCGTGCTCGGTCATAATGAGATCGCCCACGTATCTGCGGGATTCGCGCTTACCGGGGAGGAAACCGACCCACTCCAGATCCCAGTTTTCCTTGCCGTGGTCGCCTTGGTTCTTGATGTGATCCCATACGCCGTAGATGCAAGCCAAAAGCTCTTCTCTGACTCTATCCGCGTCGTGAATGGAATCCATCTCGCCGCCAAGCTCGACCCACCACAGGTTGCCGCCGCTGGTTTCGATGTTATGCTCGCGTCCCAGCTCGTGGGCGCGTCCCATCTCACCCGTGAAGCACTCGTCGGTGGGATAGATATTTGCGAAAGGAGGGGGAGTGAACTTTACGGGGTGATCGGTCTCGCGCGCTGCGAGAAGAACCGACATACCCATGGTTCTTCTGTCGGCAACGTCCTTGGCAAGCTCCTCGCCAAACTCGGACTTTGCCTCTCTGCCTACGCGGTACTCTGCTCCCGTAAGAGGTGCGAGAATACTGTCGCCCGAGCAGTCCATAAAGAGCTTCGCCTTGACGGTGATCATGGTATAGGTGGTCATCTGCCAGCCCGTTACCGAAACGATCTTGTTTCCGTCCATCTCGGCATCCATACAGCTGGTGTTCATCAGAAGCTGAACGTTTTCGTTCTCGTTGACCAAGCCGTACAGCGTGGCGTCAAAGGACGTGCTGACCAGCGTGGGGTTGTAATAAATATTGCGCTCCTCCAGCTCGGAGATCAGACCCGTCTCTCTGGCAAGCTTACCACAGTCTTTTGCCGCGCCTCGAACCCACATACGGATCTCCGAGGATGCGTTACCGCCCAGCATCGGTCTGTCCTGCATCAGAATAACCTTCGCGCCGTGACGAGCCGCCGCCAGCGCCGCAAAGGAACCGGACAAGCCACCGCCGATTACGCAAAGATCACACTCTAATGTTTTTTTCATCAATTTGTCGTTCATTGGACCCTCCTTGCTTTCATTCCGCCTTAACAGCAACTTGCGGAATGAATCTCCCAATTTTTTAAAAAATTTGTGACAAAGCTATAAAAAGCTTCGAATCCATCATTATTTTACCACAAACTCTTGACAAATGCAATACGATAATTTATAATAAAGATATAATTTTTTATAGTGCTTTTTAGGAGGGGTCTACCGTGCGGATCAAGCAAATCTTTTACAATACCTTTACGAATCGGGATTTTTTTGAACAGGAATCAGCCAAGCGTCCTTGGGACGTTTTTCTGATCATCAGCGCGGGCTCCTTTCGCTTTACCTTTGAGGGAAGCAACGAGGAGCATATCGCCGAGGAGAATGAAATCGTCTATTTCCCCGCCAACGTCCGCTTTCGCAGAAGCGTCATTCAGCCCATCAGCTTCCATCAGTTCGCCTTCTCCGCGGATCTCACCCATCCTTTTTATAAACGCCTTCAACCGGGCAAGCTTAATATCCCCAAGGATCACGTAAAGCGGATCGTGGAAAATATGCAGATCATTGCCCGTCTGCCCGCCAACGCGGAGCTGTTGCATCACAACATTGAGACGATCTTCGTGGAAAACCATCTTCGTCAAAAGACCGCCCTTCCAACCGTCACCGAATATCCCGATGATATTTTACAGGTCATTCAGTACATGAACGATCATTTCCATGAAAAAATCGACATGGATAGCCTTGCCGCGCAGGTCCACCTGAGCCACGTGGGGCTATTGTGGAAGTTCAAGCGCTATACCCAATACACCCTGTCCCAATACCTGACCATGATCCGTCTCGGGTCTGCCAAAAATATGCTTCTGCATACCAACTTGCCCGTCAACGAAATCGCCGCCCGTTGCGGCTACAACAACGCCTATTATTTTTCCAATACCTTCCGCGATTTCTATAACATTACCCCCACCCAGATGCGAAAGGAATATCTCAACAGCAACCACGACGTTTTCCAACCCTTGGAAAATGAACAGGAGGAAGAAAAGGAAGAGGACGAACGGCAGTAGAGCAATCCGTATTTTATGACGAAGGGCGTAGCCGCGAGGCTTTCTTGCGGCTACGCCTGCTTTTGTTATCATAATTTCAAAAAACCCAAAATATTTTTCAACTTAGGCTTGACTTCCCTTGGGAAAAGTGCTATAATCTGTAAGGTTTGGGGAAACCCGCGAACCGATCGCGCATTCCGTATCTCACGTCTTATATAATAATGTAACTATTTTGGAGGCTTCTATGCAGATTCTACTCAGCTTATCCGTGGCGCTGTTCGCAGGACTTATGCTGTCCCGTCTCGCCAAGCTCGTCAAGCTCCCCGCCGTTACCGCCTATCTGATCGCGGGTATCCTCGTGGGTCCCTACGTTCTCGGCGCGCTGGGCGTGAAGGGCTTGGGCTTCGTCAGCATGGCAGACGTAAAATCCTATTCTCTGCTCGCCGACGTGGCGCTGGGCTTTATCGCCTTTTCCATCGGAAACGAATTCCGTCTGTCTCAATTGAAAAAAACGGGCAGACAAGCAACTATTATCGGCATTTTCCAAGCGGTGTTCACCACCCTCCTGGTAGACGCGATCTTTATCGGACTGCATTTCCTGATGCCCGATAAGCTCCCTCTCCCCGCCGCCATCGTGCTGGGCGCGGTAGCTTCCGCAACCGCCCCCGCCGCAACGCTGATGGTCGTCCGTCAGTATAAGGCAAAGGGACCTCTGACCGATATTCTGCTCCCCATCGTCGCCTTGGACGACGCGGTGGGTCTCATTCTGTTCGCCATCTCCTTCGGCGTGGCAAAGGCAATGCGCTCCACCGAGGGACTAAGCTTGGTTTCGATTCTGGTCGAGCCGATCCTTGAGGTGGCTCTCTCCCTCTTGCTGGGACTTGTCATGGGTCTCTTGTTCACCTTCTTTGAACGCTTCTTCCACTCCCGTTCCAAGCGTCTTTCCATGTCGGTCACCTTCGTGTTTCTCACCGTCGCCCTCTCCATGATCAAGTTCAGGATCGGGGGCGTACATATCTCCTTCTCCTCTCTGCTGGTCTGCATGATGCTCGGAACCATGTTCTGTAACTTCTGCGACGTATCCGAGGAGCTGATGGACCGCGTGGATCGTTGGACCGCACCTCTGTTCATTCTCTTCTTCGTGCTCAGCGGCGCGGAGCTGGAGCTGTCGGTCTTTACCGATCTCGCGATCGTTCTGATCGGCGTCGCTTACGTCATTGCCCGTTCCGCGGGAAAATACCTTGGCGCATCGATCAGCTCAAGGGCAACCAAATGCGATCCCCCTATCGTCAAATATTTGGGTATCACTCTGCTTCCTCAGGCAGGCGTCGCCCTCGGCATGGCGATCAAGGCTCAGACGCTTGGGGCAGACGGCGCCATCGTCGCCCAGATCACCCTGTTTGCGGTACTGATCTATGAGATCGTCGGACCGCTTCTGACGAAGATCTCCCTGATGAAGGCGGGAGAGATCAAGCCCGAGCACAAAACCAGCGCTCGCCACGAGGCGCTCCACGCACTGCACAAAAAGAAACAAATGGAAGAACAGCAGTAAGTGGGACAAAGCACGTAATAAAAATTCGCGTATCCGTGAAAGAGCTTCACGGATACGCTTTTTTCAGCTTTGTATTTTCGTTTTAGATGCCGTTATTGGGCCGCCATGATCCGAAGAATCTCCGGCTTCAGCGCTGCGCAGAATTTCGCCTGACCCGCGGCGTTGAAATGATTGGTAGCATCGAAATATGCCGAGGGATTACCGGAAAGATATACGTTGGCAATCTCAAGGATCGCGTCGAAAACGTCAAGATATTCGCAGTTATTATGGGACTCGCAAAAGCTCTTGACCCATACGTTCAGATCTTGCAAGCGATTGGAGGTTTTCCAATACTCCGTACGGTTAGGAAGCGGCATATGGGAAACGAAGATAATCTTCGTATTGGGAAGCGCCTCGTGGATCCGATTGTAAAGCTGCTCCTTGGTCTGCTTGCATTGCTCGTCGGTGTATTTTACCACGTCGTTGTTACTGCATTGGATCACCACCGCCGACGGCTCATACCGAAGCACCAGTCGATCCAAATGATGCAAGAGGATCAGATCGGTAGCGCCGCCGATTCCGTGGTTCAACGCGTCAATATCGGGCTTCATGTCGGCTTCCAGCGTCGTCCATCTGGTGAAATTCGACGCGCCGTAGAAGATCACCTTACCCTTCGGCAAGGAATATACGCCTCCATCTCGCATCTCGATTTCGGTTGCCGAGGTAGCGTAGGAATAGGTATTGTCAAACCAGTGCCCGTAAAACGTCACGTCTCCCGTGATCACGTAATCCTTTGGATTACAAGGGATCAGTCCTCTCTCGTCCGAGGTCCAGCAATTAAACGCGAAGTTTCCTACGTTGGGCGTTTTGGGAATATCCGAGGAATAGATCGTTTTTCCAACGGAATATTCATAGCTTTTATTCGCGCCCGCGCCACTCTGCTTTAGCACGAAAGATACCGTTGCCGTCGGCGCGTTGGGATCATCGACCCGAACCACGTTTTCCGTATCCTCCTTTTCGTAATCTGTTCTCGGATTGGAGCCTGCCGATCTGACAAACGCAATATCGTCAATCGAAATATAGGCATTCGTCGGCTCGGTTTTGTTATATCCACCCGTATGGACGCACATTTTTGCCGTATAACAGTAGCCCTCTTCGAAATAATCCACCATGGAGGTCGAGGTTTGCTTGCTATTATAATACGACGCAAAAGGAACGTAAACGTAACCCGTGTAGTTTTCGGGAACGAGAATGACGTGCTTGGAAGCGAATGCGTTGGCAGAACGAACCCACGCCCCTGCCGCGCTATCGTAGTAATACGCCTCAACCGTTCTGGCAGTTTCGTTAAAATACGAGAAAAAGCTTTCTACGGAATCGGTGTAATTCTCGGGCAGCAACGCCGTATCCGCGGAAGACGACAAGATCAGATTGACGCTGACCGCGGTATACTTTTTCGTATCGTTGGGATCGGAAATATACGTGGAGTTGGGAGATACTACGTTCGTAGTATCCACGTAAAGCATCACACCCGTATAGTCTCTCATATCCGGGCGGTTTTTAACATAGAAATCCGACTGCATCGATAGATTTTGTCCGGTTCTGGCGTAAATCTTCAAGCCCGCCGTCGTAGAAGAACAGGCATCGATCTCCGCCCTGGAGCAATACTGATTTCCAAACCTTTTCACACTTCCGTCGCGGTTCAAGGTCACGTCAAGCGAATCTCCCGATGCCGTTGCCTGAAAATAATCGTCCGGATTTTCAAAATCAGCAATGAATACGCCCTCTATCCCCGCCGTACTGCTCGGAAGCGAAGCGGGCGCGTTAGGGGAGCTGAACGCAAGCAGCTTGAGTGGCGCGGGCGGTTCTTCTCCCGTCGGTCCGACCGCATCCATCGTCGTTTCTTCGTTCAAATCGGGCGCTCCTCCCAATCCGACGGAATCCGACGGATTTCCCTTTGATTGGCAGGCAATTAAATTCGTCAACATAAAAAGACACATCAGTAATGCAAGCAGCTTTGATTTCATTACCGTTTCCCCTTTCGCCACGTTTATTTCGATACGACCTCTATATTGTTATCCTATCACAAATAGCGTGGTTTGTCAAGTCTGTTTTTTCAAGTCGCCCAAAAAGAAAGCCGAAACGCTCAACCGTCCCAAATCAAACGAACGGCGCAGTCAAACGGACACGTCACAAGGGAACGTTCCCCCACGACGTGTCCGACTTTTGTTTTATTTACAAAAACGCCCTTGCCAGCGCCAAGCGATGGTATCGTTGCTCATTACATCGTGGCGTAAAGCCGATACAGCTCGGCGTAGATGCCGCCTTGTTTCACCAATTCCTCGTGAGTCCCCGATTCGGCGATGCCGTCCTCGGTCAGCACCAGAATACGGTCTGCGTTCCGCACCGTGGTCAGGCGGTGCGCGATGGTAAAGGTAGTCCGTCCCCGCGCCAGCTTCTCCAAGGATTCCTGCACCAGCTTCTCGCTTTCGTTGTCCAGCGCGCTGGTCGCCTCGTCCATAATCAGCACGGGGGGATTTTTCAAAAAGACACGGGCAATGGAAACGCGCTGCTTTTGTCCGCCCGACAGCTTCACCCCTCGCTCGCCCACGTAGGTATCGTACCCGTTGGGCAGAGACTCTATAAACTCGTGCGCGCCCGCCATTTTGGCAGCCGCTACGATCTCCTCCTCGGTGGCGTTCCTCTTTCCATAAGCGATATTTTCACGAATACTGCCAGAGAACAAATACACGTCCTGGGCAACCACGCCGACGTTTTCTCGAAGCGAGGTCAGCGCCAAGTCCTTAATATTGATCCCGTCCAACAAAATCTCTCCGTCGGATACCTCGTAAAATCGGGGAATCAGCGAGCAAAGCGTGGTCTTTCCTCCACCCGAAGGACCAACCAAGGCAATGCTCTCCCCTGCCCTGACCGACAGATTCAGATTGGTCAGAACGTTTTTGTTTTCGGTCTCATAGCGGAAGGTCACGTTGCGGAATTCCACCTCTCCCCGAAGGCTTTCGGCTTTGGTCGCGTTCTTCGCATCGGTGATTTCCGGCTCGATATCCATAATCTCATAAAATCGTTCTATGCCCGTCATGCCGCGTTGGAACTGCTCGGCAAACTCTACGATCCGCCGAATGGAGTTGAGCAGGGTGGTCACGAACATCAGATACGCCACGTAGTCCCCCGCGCCGATCTTTCCGCGAATCATAAAGAGCGCTCCGACCACTACGACGATGATATACATCAAGCCGTCAAAGAACCGCGTGGTGGACTGAAAGCCCGCCATGGCGTGATACACTTTTTTCTTGATGGCGAGAAATTTCTGGTTTCCCTCCTCGAATTTTTCTTCCTCCACCGCCTCGTTGGCAAAGGATTTGACCACGCGAATGCCCACCAGACTATCCTCCACCGAGGAATTCAGCTCTCCGATCTGCACGCGGGAGGCGCGGAAGCCTGCCCGCATCCGTCCGTTGAATTTGGAAAGCACCACCAGCATCAACGGAATGGAGGCAAAGACGATCAGCGTCAGCGGAACACTCATGGTACAAAGGATCACAAACGCGCAAACGATCTTAATACCCGCAATGAAAAATTCCTCGGGACAGTGGTGAGAAAACTCGGTCACGTCAAAGAGATCGCTGGTGATCCTTGACATCAGCGTACCCACCTTGGCGTTGTCGTAATAGGAAAAGGAGAGCTTTTGCAGATGCCCGAAAAAGTCACGGCGCATATCGGTTTCGATCTTCGTTCCCATAATGTGTCCGACGGACGCCATGTAATAATTCGCCACGGTATCAATGATCCGCAAAATAAGATACAACGCGCCCAAACGAAGCACCAGCGTAACCGTCAGCGTCATGGGCACGGCGGTCGCCCCGTCCGTGATCTCGCGAACGATCAGAGGAAGAATCAGCTCGCACAGCGTGGTCAACGCGGCGCAAAACAGATCCAACACCATCACCCATTTGTATTTTTTATAATAAGGAAGGAAACGCTTGATCAGAGTTAGACTTCCCGTCTTTCGTTCTTGTTTCATATCTGCTCCTTTGTCATTTAGAATCGATTTATTATAGCATAATTCGGACGAAAAAACAAGAGGAGGAAGATACAAATTTTCGGATTTCAAAAATATCGGATATATATTTTAACAACAATCCGAATAACAACTCAAATCATCTTAAGGGGATCCAAAATTCCGTTGAGCTTTTCGGCAGACATGAGCCTTTCCTCAACCACAAGCTCTCTCACGCTTCTTCCTTCCCGCAACGCGCGTTTGGCGATATGCGCGGCTTCCGTATACCCGATGTAAGGACAAAGCGCGGTAATGATCCCTATACTGTTTTCAACGTCGTTACGACACTTGTCTACGTTGACCGTGATCCCCTCGATACATTCGCTCCGAAAAACCTCTATACCGTTTTTAAGAGTTTCAATCGATTCAAACAAACGATAGAACAAAACGGGTTCAAACGCATTAAGCTCAAGCTGTCCCGCCTCGGCTGCAAGGGTTACGGCAGTATCGTTTCCGATCACGTTGAAGCATATCTGATTCATCACCTCGGGCATAACGGGATTGACCTTTCCGGGCATGATGGAAGAGCCGTTTTGCTTTGGCAGAAGATTGATCTCTCCAAATCCCGTCCGCGGTCCCGAGGACATCATCCGAAGATCGTTGGCAATTTTGGAAAGTGTGACAGCGCAAGATTTTACGATACCCGAAACGAAAACGAAGGAATCGAGATTTTGCGTGGCATCGATCAGGTCGTCAGCCTGCATGAGAGAAAGCCCGGTTACGATGCGAATATTGGTTGTAATACCTTTCACATAGTCGGGATGCGCATTGATTCCCGTTCCAATGGCTGTCCCGCCCATATTGATGACCGACATCTCCTCAATGGCAAGAGAAAATCTTTGAATATCACGCGAAAGAGCAGCGGCGTATGCCCCAAACACCTGACCAAAGCTGATCGGAACGGCATCCTGCATCTCGGTGCGTCCCATTTTTATAACATTTTTGAATTCGTTGGATTTTTCGGCAAAAGCATTTTGCAGTTTTTTCAAAGAATGGATCGCTTGCATGAAAAGCCTTACTGTTGCAATGCGTCCCGCGCTGGGAATAACGTCATTGGTGGATTGACTGCAGTTCACGTGATCGTTCGGGTGAACGATTCCGTAATCTCCCTTTGCTCCGCCAAGTATCTCGATCGACCGATTGGCTATGACTTCGTTTGCGTTCATATTGACCGACGTACCCGCTCCGCCCTGAATGGCATCTATGATGAAATTTTCAAGCAATTTACCTTCAAGGATCTCATCGCAGGCAGTGATGATCGCATCGGCGATACGTTCATCCAATACCCCTACCTCCCTGTTCGTGATGGCGGCTGCCTTCTTTAATTCCACGATTGCCCGAATCATCTCGGAATGCACGCCTCTTCCCGTAATCTTGAAATTTTCTGCTCCGCGCAGGCTCTGCACGCCGTAATAAACCTCTTGGGGGATTTTTCTCACTCCAATGGAGTCCCGTTCCTCTCTGTATGTCTTCATTTTTCGTTCCTTTCAAGAAAAAATTTGATTTCCTATTGATTATATCACGCAAACGTGATATAATCAAATACATATTCGGATATGATTTTCATAACTCAAAAGTTATATGGAGGAACTATGTTTAGAAACAAAGAATACGTATTGGCGATCGTTCGAGAGGGAGGAATCTCCAAAGCAGCAGAAAAGCTTTATATTTCACAGCCCTCGTTAAGCGCTACCGTCAAGCGGATCGAGGAGAAATTGACTGTTCCGATCTTTGACCGTACAAGCAATCCCATTGCCCTCACAGAAGCAGGAAAAGAATACGTGCAGCGAGCCAACGAGATTGAAAGAATTGAACGGGAACTGGAGCAATATATCAGCGATCTGGTCAATCTTTCCATAGGAGAAATCAAAATCGGGGCAAGCAGCTTGTTTTCTGCGTTTATGTTACCTCGCATGATCGCTGATTTTAACAAAAAACATCCGCGCGTTCGAATAAAAATATTTGAAAATAACACCAAAAATCTTATGCGTGATCTTGCAGCAGGCGAGCTTGATCTGGTGATCGACAACGTAATGCTGAAAAACGAAGCTCTTTTTCATACCATCTGCGCTTCAGAGATACTTCTCCTCGCCGTACCCGATAGCTTTTCCATCCATGCGGAAATGGGGGCTTTTGCTTTGCGTACAACAGAGGTAAAAGCAGGAATGCATCTCGACGCCAAATACGCCGTAGAGCTAGAACGGTTTGCGGATCTTCCGTTTGTTTTGCTCAATTCTGAAAACGACACGGGGAATCGAGCAGATTTTCTCTTCAAAAAGCATCTTATAAACCCCAATATCCTGTTTCGACTTGACCAGCAGATCACCGCCTATAACATTTCCTCCTCGGGATTGGGAATCTGCTTCGTCAGTGATACGCTTGTAAAAAATATGGAGCCACACGCCCCTATGCGATATTATCGCTTGAGCGATTCAGAAATTGCGAGAAATATTTACTTCTATCAAAAGAAAAATCAATATCGTTCTATTGCCTGCCAAAAATTTATTGAACACATCACAAACTGTCACAACAATTAAACCATTCTTCTGACATATACTTCTGCTCTGCTTTTTGTTGATCACGTCTTATACATAAAAATATCGGACACATCCTCTCGCAAAACGCGAAAATGATGTGTCCAACTTTTTTATTTATTTTGTTTGTAGGGGCGTTCTGTGAACGCCCGCGGGCGAACGCAGTTCGCCCCTACGAATCGTTCAAAAAGCCTTACGCCGCAAGACTTATTTGCTTGCCTCTTCGATCGCAACCGCAACCGCTACAGTCATACCGACCATGGGGTTGTTACCTGCGCCGATGAGTCCCATCATCTCTACGCTTCAGGAGCTTTAACTATAGCTTCGGGGTGAATAGCTGCCGCCCAAAGCCTTGAAATATAAGCCTTTTGATATAATTGCATTGCAAAATCCATTACGTCGAACACATCATATTAAGTTTTGCTGAATGCATTATATCGTGTTTTTAGGCTTTCGTACACGGCTTTGGAGGAAGTTTATTTGCGACTTTTTTGCTAACCAATCAGTTAATAACGTAGATTGTAGGGGCAATAACGTACTTTAAATAAACTGCGGAATGTTTCAAAACACTCAAACAATAGAAATAAAAGCAAAAAACAGTTGAATAATGTCGAAAAAAATGGTATAATTATATTACAACATTTTAATTATAATATTTTAATTATAATTAATTATAATCTTTCAATCGGAGGGCATGATGAAACCAATTATTGATTATGAAAATCTTTTTATTGAAACTCTAAAAAATGGTATAAACTTGTTTACAGGTGCAGGCTTTTCTAAATTGCCAGACAAAGATGGAAACATTTTACCTGATGCTACCGCATTAAGCTCTGAAATCTGTAAGATGTTCAATATATCCGAATCTTTTAGTTGTGACTTGGAAAGAGTATCTAATATCGCATCTACGCGATCTAAAGATTTATTTCAATCTTTTTTAAGAGAAAAATATACAGTATCATCGTATAATCCTTTATATGATACTTTAAATAAAATAACCATTAAATCGTATATAACTACTAATATAGATAATACTATTCAATGTGTTATAGATAATAGTTCAAGATATTTTCTAAATGATATTACTCGGTATGGTGCCAGTAAAAAAAATAAAGATATAATAACTTATATACCCTTACATGGTGAAGTTAAAAATGAAAGCAACTTATATTTTGGAAAATTCGAATTAGCAAATGTAGATGTTGATAACAGAGCTTTGTTTGATACTATGCATGCCAAACTCCTTGAAGCTCCTACTTTGTTTATGGGATATGGATTTCATGACAATGCCGTTGAACGTATAATATCTAAAGTAATTCAAGAAAAGAGGCATAATATCTGGGTTCAATGCTATAATAATCATTCGAATGCAAATTATTTTCGTGAACTAGGTTGTTATGTAATAGAAGCCGATACCGAAAGCCTATTAACGTGGATAGACGAAAAACTTGACAATTATGTGTTACCACCATCTAATGTTTTTCAACCACCAATCGAATATCAAATTCCCACTATAAACCAAGTTGAAGTTGTTTCTGCAGAAAATTACTTTTCTCTTGGTCAAACGCACTGGTATTGTATATTAGCAAATTACGCCTATGAAACTAAATACGTTAATTTGGCATATGAGAAATATCTAACAACTAAAAATTTGTTATGCATCGGAATTCCATTTTCGGGAAAAACAACAATGTTAATGCAGTTAGCTTCAAAAATAATAGTTGACAATAAAGTCGTTATGAATAGCATTACCTACGAGCAAGCGAAATTGTTTGTAAACCGATATCACGATACGGACATTACGATTTTTATAGATAATTGTTGCGATGACATCGACGCTATAGCTCTATTGATGGAACAAAATAAATTTAAAGTAATCGGGTTTGCTGACGACTATGCTTTTGAATCATCAAAGCATAAACTTGTAGGCTTCAATTTTGAGTGTGTAAATATACACGAATTAAAATTAGAGGAAGCTCAAAGAATATATAATAAGATCCCCAAAGCCATAAAGAAGAGAACTTTTTCTTATAACAACAATGATAATCAACAATATTCCATGCTTGAATTTGTAGCGGATAATGTTTATAAAGTATTATCAATTCAAAAAGTAAAGATTATTCTTGAACGGATAAAAGAACAATCTCAAATAGGATTTGAAATCGTAGCATTAACGACGTATCTATCTGTTAATAGATCATTACTTAATACCGATGTGCTTTTTTCTTATTTCAACACTAGTAATTATGAATATATACAAAACGAAGTTCGAAAAGTAAAGAGCTATTTGTGGGAATATGATTTAGAGTTTTCTTCTGATATGTCTGACCAAGATTACTATAGTTTAAGATCGAATATGTTTCTATATTATTCCTCTGCTGCGTTAATGAAATTTTATAATAGAGAATATTCGGCGGTGATCCAAAAATTCATTGAAAATGTACCACCACATGTTATATATAAAAATCATATATTTAAAAGAAAAGCATATGATGCGCGCATGATGAAGCAACTATTCGGTGAAAATGCTAACAACTTATATCAAAGATTATTTAATACTGATTCTAGTGCATATAATCTTCAACAATGGGCACTTTATAAAGCATTAAATGGGAATTACTCTGAAGCTTTTCGTGACATTGACAAAGCAATTAATATGCAAAGAAATAATTTTAGTATAAAAAATACGCGTGCCATCATACTTTTTGAAGCAAATAAAGATAAAAAGACCGATATTGCGTTATCTGGACTTATAGAGGCGATGGAAATCCTTGAAAGTTGCTTTAATAACGATAAAAGGAAAATTTTTCACGCTATCAAATATGCTGAATTTGCTATTTACTTAAAGAATTTTTGGAATAATTTCCAATATATTGATCAAGCCAAACAATGGCTGGAGATTGCAAACAATGAAGCAAATGGTTCTAACAAACATATAATATTTTTGTTAAATCAAATCTGATAAAAATATGTTTATAAATAGCTAGGTGTTTTCGCACCTAGCTATTTATATTTATATGTAAATATATTAGCTTAAGACATTTATTTCAATCATTACTACGACAAACTGACGGAGATCAACGAACGTGAGGTCTTCGTCTATGCCTTTCGGCTTGGAGCGAGGATTGCTATTGAGGTGCTTTTACCTACCACCGATTCTTCAAATATCTGCTAAATTATACGAACGGCAATAATTTGTGCTCTGTTGCGGTTCTAATGATTACAGATAGAAAGAAGAATGATTATGGCAAATATTGAAAATACAAATACCCCTATTAACAAAACAACAGAAACATTGATTAAAGAACTGGAAACCATGAGTGACTCCGGGCTACACGACTTATTTATCTTTTTCTATAAGCTGAACTGCCAGCACGGAAATATGATCTACAATGACAAGTTCAATGAGTTCCTTGAGGCTTTTAACAGCAACCCATTCAGGCATCATGAGGACAAAGCATTTAGAAAGGAACTGATTGAAAATCTGACAAAATATTGCTTTGACCATATGAGTCTGCTGACTGCAACGCTACTGCTCAAAAAGAAATTTACGATTGATGAAGTAATCAACAACTACTACGCTAACGTAGACGCTTTCGGCTACGACGTATTCTGATTAAGATATATTGATAGCACAAAATATCAATAACAAAGGCTGATGGTCCGGTATGGATCATCAGCTTTTTCAATTTTCGACCTTTTTTCGTAAAACGATTAGATTTTACAAAATAAAACTGTATTTTATAATATAAAATATTTTAAATGAAAGGAATTTTATATTATGAAAAGTAAAATTTATTCGTCCACGTTCATTCAAACTCAAATCGATACCCTAACTATCAATCAACTCGATCTCCTCTTCTTCGTCTACCAACAACTCAATATCCATTGTAATTTCTTCATGTCTGAAGATACTTACCAAAAATTCTTAAATTTCTACTTCACCACATCCTCTAAATATAATATCAACACGTATAAATCTCTCATTAAAATACTTACCACCTCATATACCCATCCTTCCAAATATCCTCATGTTATTCATTCCATAGACCTTATCAAAAACGACTACTCACTTAAACAAATCATAAATATTATTTATTCCAATAAATAATCCCATATAAAGTCAAAAACAGATAATTCACCCCGAATTATCTGTTTTTTTACAACTGTTACCTATTGTATATATTATATAATTTCTATCTCTCTCACTATAAATATCTTTTTTTATCTTTTCCGCCACACTTTTTGCAACTGTTACCTATTGTATATATATTATATTTATTATTTATATTTTTTATCTCTATACTTTCCACCAAACCGACAAGAAATCTTCAAAATTTCTCTTTACTCCATTTGAAATCATAAAATCAAACAACTCTTGATCTTCTTCCCCCGTCGCATAAAAGCAATCATAAACCTGCCACACCTTATGCCCCGATGTAACCAGATCATATAACGTCATCAGATATACACATGACTCAATGTAAAAGATATCACTCCCATAAAGCTTACCGCCCTCAGCTTCTATAATTGCTTCACGAAAAGCTTTCATAGTATCGCAAACGTCCTCTCTATCAATGCCACTCTGATCCATCGACAACCAAGTATGATGCCCTGTAAGCTTGTCCCCAGAGTCAAAATAAGCTCGCATATGAAGCTTTTTGATTGCTTCACGCACTTCATGGTTGAAGTCGCCATTCGGCTCCATAACACGAAATATGAGCTCGTACATATCTTCCGCCTCATCAATCCAACGCCCCGCGTTCAAAGATGCCGTCATACGCGGCACTGAAGCATTAATATCATGCTCCAAGTTCAAGCCATACACATTTAATATTTCTTTACGTACCTCTTTCTTAACATTGATCATGGAATTCGTTGCTCTGATACCGATCCTACTTACATACAGATCATCGTCTGACCAAGTAAAATTCGGCTGAAAACGAATCCGAAATTCCGGATAGTCCTTATAATATCTCTCGTTGATCTCGTTCGCCTTTATGATATGAAACCGCAAGCCCGGGTAGTTCTCATATAAGCACAAAGTCAATTGCTTCTCAAACTCCGCCTTGCTCAGGTCCTCAGGTCTTATCAGCTTAAGTCCCGTTGCAAAACGCACCATAGACTTATCCATTGCCAGAGGAACGCTTTTAACCTCAGCCATGTCATATACCTTATTCTGAACCACGTGCATAGTAATGCCATGCGCTTCACAATATGCCTTGACCTTGTCCTCGTTCTCTTTATAATAGTAATACGACTTGCTCTTATTATCTTTATCATAATAAGCTCCAAACTGATATTTATCACTCTCGACACTTATCAGTCCAATTTCTATCATATAAGCAATCGCTCTTGAAACGCCCATCTTGTCGCCCCAGATTGCCAAGTTATCCTTGTTCGTTACACTAATAGGCATAATGGTACAGCCGCCTTTAAAACGCTTATGCTTCACCGTATCAATAAACGCCAAGACCTTACTTAACTTTGTTCTAAGCTTTGCCTCTGCTCCTTTGGCTTTGCTCTCAGTTATATGAAATGCCGGTAGCGTATAAGATTCAGCTCGTTTAGGTTCCCAGCCCACCTTATTAACACTAAACTCATATTCTTTTCTATCTACCAATCTACTCGCAATTTCCACTACCGATATCATAATAGCCCCTCGCATCTGTCTTGATTTGCAACTGTTACCTATATAATTATAGCACTAGTTTTTATACTTGTCCATATAATATTACAAAACAAAGCGCTAAATTAATTGAATGAAATAAAAAGCTTAAGATAGATCTATCTTTGTATATAGCTATAGCATATCGCCATGGCTATATTTTTTAACATCAGCACCAAAACAAAGTTCGCAAAAGTTATACCGAAAGTTCGTGCCCAATTAGCAAATACACGGCATAATGATAGCATCAAAAGAAACTTTAGTTTGTTTCAATGCTGAAAGGAAGTACACATTATGATCTATGCTTATTGCCGCGTTAGCACCCAACATCAGAAAATCGCCCGACAGATCACCAATATCACCGCTATCTACCCGAATGCAATTATCATCAAAGAATTTTACACAGGTACTACACAGAACCGTCCACATTGGGAGAAATTCATACCCCAAGTAAAAAAGGAAGACACCATCGTTTTCGACAGTGTCTCCCGAATGGCGCGTAATAGCGCAGAGGGCTATAAAGATTATAAAATGCTCTATGAGCGTGGCATTAACCTCGTCTTTCTTAACGAGCCACTTATAAATACATCTGTTCTCGATGCCACCAAAAGCAAACTGCTGAACGTCAGCATCGACACTGGAAATCAAGCAGTTGACGCTTTCTTTAAGGGCAATATCCAATTGATTAATGATTTCATATTAGCTTTGGCAGAGGAACAGATCAAAGCCGCTTTTGACCAAGCCGAAAAAGAAGTCACCGACCTTCATTCAAGAATCAGTCAAGGAATCCGTGAAGCTAAAAAGAATGGGACACAGATAGGTCTTACCAAAGGCTCACCCCTTACCACCAAGAAGTCTATTGAGTGTAAGGCTATCATATTGAAACACGCCAAAGACTTCGGTGGTAGCCTTGAAGATCCCGATGTTATCAAACTTTGTGGGTGTTCGAGGAATAGTTATTATAAGTATAAGAGAGAGCTTAAAGATCATACCAAACAAATTTAAAACAGAAAAGGAACTTTGGCTTTTTTAAGTAAGAAGTCAAAATCCCTTTTCAAAATTCACATTGTTTTGTAAATGTTTTTTATGTAAATCGTTTGCTTTTACTTTGGTCTGTAATTAGGACAAACATCACCGGTGTTATAGAAGCTCGATCTCACTCTTAAGGAGCAGGAGGAATTTGCACAATGATAGCATCTGTCGCTGGCAGCCTTTTTTCTCTGCTTCAGCAGATTTTCTGCGGCTTGATTATCTCTTTCTCTTTGAAGATCCGCTTTTCTTTGTGCTTCCTGCGCTTGCTTTTCCATCGCTTCGTTGTGTTGACGCATTTCACGTGCTGCTTCTTCTGCCGCAAACCTGTTTTCCCTAATCTGTTGCTCCAAGAGTCGCTCGCGTCTTTCTGCTTCTGCTCTCCGTTCTGCTTCCTCGGCTTCACGACGTTCATCATCGAAAACTATATTGATAGCCCCAGGCAACGACTCTGCACGATACATTTTAAGAACAGCAGATATTTTTGCAGCCTTTCTGAACAGGTCGGGATGAATTAAAGTGATAGCGCTTAGTTCTTTTTCGTTTTCCGCGATATCGGCTTTAATTGCAGCTATGTCTGCCTCGTACGTATAGTAGCTTTCTTGAAGCTGGTGACGATATTCATCGTCGAGCGCCTCTAAAGTAGTCTCACAATCAGCTACCATACCAAGAAAATCCTTGTCATATTTTTCTACCGATGCAATAAGAGTATCTATAACATTGGCGTGATCATTCTTGCAGAATTCAGAAATATAGTTTTTGGTCGCGTCTTCCCATTCCTTCACCTTTTCGTCATACTGCTCTTTGCCTACATGCCTGCGTTTTATGCCTTCAACCCACTCATCATTGAATTCTATGGAACTGTATAACAACAAGCATGCTATACCGGAAGCTATAAAACCGAAACCGAAAATGCAAAACATAATATATGCTGAGTAGGCGCTTGTGGTTGCCAATAATACCGCGCTAACAATTAAACCGATAAGGAATGCTACAAATAACCACGAAACGACAAAATCACGAATCAAGTCGTTGCTGTAGTGCTTTTTTGGTATCCATGCGTTTGCTTTCTTGTCAAAAAGCACGAGAGGCTCCCTCCACGGTTTAACAGCAGTCGGAGCATTGTCGCCTTCAAGATTTATCCCGTGATTCAGTTGCGGAAGTTTAGCGCTTCTCTGCGTTTGAAAGGCTCTTGCTTTTTTGTTTTTGTTATTTAAGGCTTTTATGTCTCTGTTGTCTTTTTCGCCATCTGCCAGCCCCAAAGCAATTTGCAACTCATCTTTTTTATGGCAAAGAGCATCAATGCGATCCAATTCTTGAATCATTGTATTTATTTCTGTTGTCATATCATTATCCCTCCATTCTTATTCTGCATCCTCGGACATGCACTCTTGCCCAAGAATATCATATTTGTAGAGTGGAACCGAGTCACCTTCGCTACCATTTGCCGCGATTATCAGACACTGTAAAATATACTTATCAGAGCCCCGCTCTCCGTCATTTACTCTCAGCAAATGTTCGTAATGTCGACCATTTGTTGTTTCCTGCGGATCAAATCCAAGCAATGAGTACAAGGCGTTATCAACATCATCTGCAAAATAGGAAGCTAAGTGTAACGGATCGTTTTTATCAAAAAGACTACTGTTTTCGGCAATATACGTCATAATGTATGCGCACAACGTCGGCTTTTTGCAATTCTCAACAGAAGAAAAATAACAATAGAAAAACTCCATCTTTTCTTGAGTCGTATTTGCTTTTTCGTAAGCTTCCCTCGCTTCGCGGCGTCTCACGTTTTCATAGCCCTCGGCTAAGTATGCGTTTCCTTTTGCAGCAATTTCCTTTGCCATTGTATCCGCCTTAACAAGTGTGGAGCATGTATTAGGAAGTGCTATGGTTCGTAGAATCGTTTTCAAAGGGAAGAAAGCCACAGCTAAAAGAAATTTAACAATTCCTTCTTTATCTTTTTCTATGTCGCTTAGAGTTTGAAGCAAAGTTCTTTTTTTCACATCTATATGTGGCGTAAACGCCGACGATTGCTCAATAGGTTTCGGGCCATTTGAACTCGTGGGCGCGCTTGTATCTTGTTGAGATGACGAGGTTGTACGCAGGAAATCTTCCGCTCGTTTTGGTGATGCTTGCATTGTACTTTGAGAAGTAACTTCCGTCGGAGCTTTTCCCTCCAAAGTGTCAATTCTTCTCTGCATTTCTTCCAGCTTCAAAAGATATTGTTGCTTTTCCAAATTCTCGGCAGTAGCACGCTCCTGTATAGCAGATTCGTAAGCCACGCGCCATTCCTTCAGCTTTTTGCGTTGCTTTATCGTTACAAAGATACCAACAATGCCAAGCGCAAGACAGATAACGCATGGAATAAAGAAAGCAACGATGGTAATAAGAAGAACCTCTCCTGTGTATTCCTCTTTTGCTGCTAACTCCTTTGTTAAATTTTGATGGATGACGTTGTTGAGCTTCTTCAAAAGCTCGTTTTCGAATGCGTTTGCGTACGCAGCGTCTGTTGCATTGGCAGACACTAAACCTCCGTATTCATCATACTTATCCTTCATGAATCCTGTGCTTTTTGCAATATCTTGCACGTCATACCAATCCAGATAATATGAACTTGATTCCATAGCCCAATTGGATGACCGTAAGTAATCGAATCCACGCTGCTCCATAGCATATACATAGTTGTTCCAATAAGGGGCTAAATCGACACCATCTTCAACCTCTTCGCTTTTGCATGCGGCAATAAACTCTTCAAACTCATCAAAAGGCTGTTCCAAACTCATTTTTGATTTTATTTCTTCGCACTCTTCTTTGTAATATTGATAATCGTCTCCCCAAAGTAATGTGAAAATTCCGAGCGTTATTGCACCGCCCAAAAGCACAATGGTGGCTATCAGCCATATCACAAAAGCAGTGGGGGAGGGCTTTTGGCTGGTGGCGGTGACAATATGTGTGAAAGTAGCATTCTCTGAAGCAACATATTTCTCATTTGACTTGGTATTTTGCTTTTTTGCTATGAAGACACCAACAATGGCGATAATCAAACAAGCTATACATGGGATAAGAATAAACATAATGTTCATCGCGCGGTTCTCCTTCGTGTGTTAAGTTTCGAGACTATTAAAATAAAAAAGGCGCCAACCGAAGTCAACGCCTAAAAAACGCAAACTCCGATAGTCGCCAAACTAATCTACTGTAAGAGCGTATTAACACATCTTCATAGCCGGAATTTGCGTTTTTATCAAATTCTACTATAAAAATGTGTACGACAAAAAGAGTATAGTCACCCTAAAGTAAAAATACGCTCTAAAAAGTATTCGATTAGTTTGGCTCTTTTATTATATCACATAATTATGAATATTTCAAGTTTTTTTGCATTATTTAGGTAATGGCTATTCTTTAATCATGAAAATGCGCTTCTTCCCATAAAACTTATCCAGTACGTTGAATTCGTCAACTTGTTCAGCTATATCGCTGGTGAGAAGGTGGATATAGTTCTGTGTGATTTCCAAACTGCTATGTCCGAGAAGCTTTGAGAGGGAGACGACGTTGCCGCCGTTGAGGATCCATTGCTTTGCGAAGGTATGGCGGTAGCGGTGGATGCCTGTGGTCTGTACGCCTCGACGCTTGTTGTACTCATAGAGCATATGATAGCAGGTGCTTTTCGTGAGCTGTTGACCGAAGACGTTGCAGAAGAGAAAGTCGTCATTTGATTTATGTTGTCTGTATTTCAAGTACTCGGAGAGGATACCAGACATCGTTCGATTGAGAGGAACGATCAAAGGCTTTCTATTCTTTGTCACGTTGACGTAGACGACGTTGTTATCAAAATCGATGTTCTTGATCTGAATGTGCATCAAACTCCGCTGCCTTACTCCTGTGCTGAAAAAGAAGTTCGTCATCACCCAACATTGGTATTCGGTAAAGGAGCATTTTTTGATGTTTGGTTTCTTCAAAAGCAGTTGTAGTTCATTCTCGTTATAGGTCTCGATATGGCTTTTATCAACCTTGATCGCCTGCATCTTGAAGTAGGGAAGCCAGCCTTCGTTCATGAAAAAATGAATAGTCGTTATGAGATCCCGAAGATATGAATTAATACTTGTGTCATTGTTGAGCGTCGCCTTGAGGTGCAGAACGTAGTCCTTATAGCTCTGCTCGTCGATGTCCTCAATAGGCATTTGAGGATCGAAGTATTTAAAGAACTGCGTGTAACTCTGCTTATAGTGATTGATCGTTCCTTGCCTCAAATTCCTCTGCCGACAGTGTTCCAGATACTTCTCACAGCCCTCTGAAAAGGTTAGTTTTTGAGTGGTCATCTTCAGCTTTTTCATGGTAAAATCCTCCCAAGGGTATCAGATACATCGTTTTGCCAAGAGCATTATAACGTATTTTAATGCATTTGCGAATAGGGGAAGGGGGATTGTTTGCAAAGAGGTTGTAAAATGGGTGATTATTAATAAGTTCTAAATATATATGTTTTGGAATGGTCTTGCTTTTTTATGAGAATTATGGTACAATTAAACTGTAATCTTTGCGAAAAGAGGTAATACTATGGCATTACAAAATTGCTCAATCGAACCAATGAATACTTTTTTGAGTAAAATCTACTATATTCCAAATTACCAACGCGAATATTCATGGGAAGTGGCTGAACTTGAAGATTTTTGGGATGACCTTAATGCGACCAGAATAAGTGGCGAAAATTCGGAGCACTTTTTTGGGCAAATTGTGGTTCATAACGATGAAACAAACCGGAAGAAATATATCATTGACGGTCAGCAAAGAACTATTACCTCCATGATATTTATGCGTACATTACAATACTTTTACGACTTGATTTATAGAGATACGGGAAGACAAAGAGCGGACTATAGAAAATCAGATATTTCCAGTATTCACATCGGGCGATACCTGTCAGACTCAAATGACGAGTTGCATTTGCATCTTGGTGAATTGGACAATGAGTATTTCCGTGAGAAGATTCAATTGGGATCTCCTGAAGATACGGTGCGGGTTAGAAAAAAATCGCACGAAAGACTTCGAAAAGCATATGTGTATTTCTATGAGCGTATTAAAGAGAAGATGGATCAACCTATAGATGTGGAGGACAAACTGGACGTTTTAGATGAATATTATGATACATTTACTAAACGATTTAGCGTTCTGTATATGGAGGCCACAAAATTAGAGGAGGCGTTTGTTATTTTTGAAACGCTTAACGCGCGAGGCAAAGATTTGGAAACTGCTGATTTGTTGAAAAATTTTGTGTTTAGTCAAACGCAGGATATTATTTCGGCACAAAATCTTTGGAATTCAATGATTAATACATTAGATCAGGCAGACCCCACGAAGTACATTCGTCATTATTGGAATGCGACACAAGCATTTACTCGAGAAAAAAGTTTGTATAAAAGTATTAGCAAAATTATTTCTAGCCCTAGAGCAAGCAAGGAGTTCCTTAGGAACCTAGCTTCGTGCGCGCAGTGCTATCATGATATTTCTGCTCCTGACGATAATGTTGGTTTTAGCGACATACAATTAATTAACAGCTTAAAGGCATTGAAAATGCTTAAAGCAAGTACTTTTTATCCCGTAGTTCTTGCAATTAAACAAGCGCCATCTGAATTTAATGAACAAGAAATCCGTGAAGTTATTCAAACGATTGAGGTCTATGTGTTCCGTAACTTTACCATTTGCGGTAAAGTTGCAAACAAGGCAGAAGTAATTTTTGCAACGATCGCTAAAGAAATTTATGACGGAGTATTAAGTACTAAAGAATTAATTATTGCGCGCATTAAGCATGAAATGGTTGGAGATCAAGAATTTTATGATATGTTCAAGATTTGGAGTGGATCAAAAACGGCAAAGGAGCCTATTCGGTATATTCTTCGAAAGGTTCATAAATTTTTAGACTCCTCCAATGAAATAAATATTGATAATACTGAAGTACACATTGAACATATTATGCCGGAGGACAATTCGATTTGGCAGGTGGATGATGATGTTCACGAAACATATCTTTGGAGATTGGGGAACCTAGCACTTTTAAGTGGAGCTTTTAATAGAGAAATCTCCAATAGAATGTTTGAAAGCAAAAAAGAACGATATGAGGAATCTAAAATTGAGCCGAATCCTTCTTTAGCGAATTGTCTTGCTTGGACTGCAGTGGAAATTGAAACGCGTCAACAAGAGTTTGCTTCCTATGCTTTACAAATATGGAAAAAATAATTGTTGAAGCACTTATATGATACTAAATTCTTTTTTGATTTACTGTTTTAATTTTTTGTTTGAATTTTGATATATAAAATATTGGACACATCATCGTGCAAAAACACGTAAATGATGTGTCCAACTTTTTATTTGTGATTTTCAGCTAAAGATCTTTTTCAATGATTCCTTGAAATCAAGAAAGTCTCAAAAAGCCTTACGCCGCAAGGATTATTTGCTTGCTTCCTCAATCGCTACGGCTACTGCTACCGTCATTCCCACCATGGGGTTGTTACCTGCGCCGATAAGTCCCATCATCTCTACGTGAGCTGGAACGGAGGAAGATCCCGCGAACTGCGCGTCGCCGTGCATTCTTCCGAGGGTATCGGTCATACCGTAGGAAGCAGGGCCTGCCGCCATGTTATCGGGGTGCAGGGTACGTCCCGTACCGCCGCCCGACGCTACGGAGAAGTAGCTCTTGCCGTTCTCGATTGCCCACTTCTTGTAGGTGCCTGCAACGGGGTGCTGGAAGCGGGTGGGGTTGGTGGAGTTACCCGTGATGGATACGCCAACGTTTTCCAGTCTCATGATCGCAACGCCCTCGGGCACGCTATCGGAGCCGTAGCACTTGACCTTTGCTCTGTCACCGTTGGAGTACGCGGTCTCCTTGATCACCTTAACCTCCTCGGTATAGGGATCAAACTCGGTCTGCACGTAGGTAAAGCCGTTGATTCTGGAAATGATCATAGCGGCGTCTTTACCAAGACCGTTCAAAATCACGCGCAGGGGCTTTACACGCACCTTGTTTGCGTTGAGCGCGATCTTGATTGCGCCCTCGGCAGCCGCGAAGGACTCGTGACCTGCCAGGAAACAGAAGCACTCGGTCTCCTCGGACAGCAGCATTGCGCCCAGATTTCCGTGGCCCAGACCAACCTTACGGTTTTCTGCAACCGATCCGGGGATACAGAACGCCTGCAGACCGATACCGATTGCGGCTGCGGCGTCAGCAGCCTTCACGCAACCCTTCTTGATTGCGATCGCCGCGCCGACGGTGTACGCCCACTTTGCGTTCTCAAACGCGATGGGCTGGGTCTCCTCTACGATCTTGTAGGGGTCGATTCCCTTTGCGGTGCAGATCTCCTTGCACTCGTCGATGGAGGAGATGCCGTATTCCTTCAGGACAGCAAGGATCTTCGCCTCGCGTCTCTCATAACCTTCAAAATGTGCCATTCCTATGTACCTCCTGATTATTCCTTGCGGGGATCGATGTACTTCACAGCGTCAGCAAATCTGCCGTAAGTACCCTTGGACTTCTCGTACGCTTCGTTGGGCTCCATGCCCTTCTTGATGAAGTCGGTCATCTTGCCCAGAGATACGAATTCGTAACCGATCACCTGATCGTCAGCGTCCAGCGCCATTCTGGTGCAGTAGCCCTCGGTCATTTCCAGATAACGAACGCCCTTTGCCTTGGTTCCGTACATGGTACCAACCATGGAACGCTCGCCCTTACCAAGGTCCTCCATGCCCGCGCCGATAACAAGACCGCCCTCGGAGAAGGCAGACTGGCTGCGTCCGTACACGATCTGAAGGAACAGCTCTCTCATTGCGGTGTTGATGGCGTCGCAAACCAGGTCGGTATTCAGCGCCTCAAGGATGGTCTTGCCGGGAAGGATCTCTGCCGCCATTGCAGCGGAGTGGGTCATACCCGAGCAACCGATGGTCTCAACGAGGGCTTCCTCGATGATACCGTTCTTTACGTTCAGAGACAGCTTGCACGCGCCCTGCTGGGGTGCGCACCAGCCCACACCGTGGGTGTATGCCGAAATATCGGTGATCTCCTTTGCCTGTACCCACTTGCCCTCTTCTGGAATGGACGCGGGACCGTGGTTGGGTCCCTTTGCTACCGTACACATCTTCTGAACTTCAGTGCTCATTGCGTACTCGCAAGAAAATTCTTTGCTCATGGTTTCTATCTCCTTTGATAAAATTATAAACGTTCGATCAAGGGCTTTACTGCCTCTGCGTAAAGCTTGCCGATAAACTCGGCGCCGTTTTCGTTGGGATGCACGCCGTCTTTGGAATAGAACTTCGGCTCGGGCTGGGTCTGGAGCGCCTTTGCGAAATGCTCGTCCAGAGGAATAAACACGTCGGCAAACTCCTCTGCCAGCTTGCGAATAATGGGCTGAACCGTCCGGAGGTCCTCTTTCATCATATCCTTATCGTCCGCGTCCAGCACGTAGGGCGCGATCATCACGATCTTCGCATGGGTCTCCTTCTTCAGACGGGTGAGGATCGATCGGTAGTTCAGCTCCAACTGCTCGTCCGTCGTAGCGACCTTGGCGCTTCCGTAACGGTGCCAAACGTCGTTGATGCCGATGAGGATCGATATCACGTCGGGATCAAACTCAATGGCATCTTTATACAGTCTGTCATGTAGTTGATCGGTACGGTTGCCGCCGATTCCCTGATTGATAAAGGTAAAGTCCACCTCGGGAAGGGCTTCCGCCAGCAATGCCGACGCATACTTAGGATATCCGTTTCCCATGTTGAAATAATTTCTCTTGTCTCTGCCCGCGTCGGTAATGCTGTCGCCTTGGAACACAAGCGTGATTTTTTTCATGCTCCGTTCTCCTTATTTTACGATCTCACCGTAAACCGCGCCGCAAGCGCCTGCCGCGTTTGCCTCGTCGGTATCGATATGCATTGCCAGAGCAAAGTTATCGTTAACACGGACGACTACGTCGCCGAAGATCAGGGGACGAGCCGTGTCTACCTTTACGCTGACGATCTCCTTATCGCTCACGCCAAGCGCTGCCGCGTCTGCCGTGGTCATATGGATATGACGCTTTGCCGCGATCACGCCCTCGGTCATTTCTACCGTGCCGCAAGGACCTTCCAGAACGCAACCCGCGCTTCCCGCTACGTCACCCGACTCGCGCACGGGAACCGTAACGCCGATGGTACGGGCATCGGTCAGGGAAAGCTCCACCTGATTGGCGGGACGGGTGGGTCCGAGAATGCTAGCCTTCAGCGCACCCTTGGGTCCCTTTACGGTCACCTTTTCCTCGCAGGCGTACTGCCCGGGCTGACTCAGATCCTTCTTGTTTGTCAGCGTATGTCCCTTGCCGAACAGGATCTCTACCGCCTCAGCGGTGAGATGGACGTGTCTTGCAGAGGTCTCAACCAAAAATTTGTTTGCCATCCTTCTACCTCACTATGTAATAAAAAATCAATCCGCGGACAGAATCGTCCACAGTACTTATTATACCATACTTTTCCCTTCTTGTAAAGATTAAAAAAGCACTTTTCTGCAAATAATTATATTAAAATTATTGAGAGATCGAGGAAGCTATCATGAAAAACGAGAAAAACACCGACAGCGGAGACACAAAAAAGCAGGACGGCGGAAGTACCGAGGGACAATGGGAAAGCATCGAAAACAGCGGGGGCGTAGAGATCCGCAACGGACGGGAGTCGATTCACTGCCTTTCGATCATTGGGCAGATCGAGGGTCATTACCTGCTGGGCGACGGACAAAAGGCAACCAAATACGAGCATATCATTCCTCTGCTCGTCTCTATTGAGGAAAGCGACGAGACCGACGGCTTGCTGATCGTCCTGAACACCATGGGAGGCGACGTGGAGGCTGGACTTGCCCTTGCCGAAATGATCGCATCCATGAAAAAGCCCACCGTCTCTCTGGTGTTGGGCGGCGGTCATTCCATCGGCGTCCCCCTTGCCACATCGGCGCGCCGATCCTTTATCGTCCCATCCGCCACCATGACCATTCACCCCGTTCGGATCACGGGACTTGTGGTGGGCGTGCCCCAAACCTTCCATTATTTCAACGAAATGCAGAAGCGGATCATCAAATTCATCTGCGATCATTCGAAGGCCGATCCCGATCGGGTACGGGAGCTGATGATGCGCCCCGACGAGATCGCCACCGACGTGGGGTCGATCATCGACGGAGACGAGGCAGTGAGATATGGGATCATCGATCAGATCGGCGGTCTTTCCGACGCCATGGACGCCCTGCGCGAAATGATCCGAGAGGCAAGAGAGAGGACGCATTGAGGGGAACTTCTTTCGAGAAGTTCCCCTCAAACTCCCTTCAAGAACTTGCTGACAAGTTCTTGAATTTCATATTGTTCTTGTTCGCCCTTTGTGAATGACCGCAAGGAATTGTTTTTTTAAAGTAAAAATCCGTCGGACACTACGTACCGACGGATTTGGATGCGGTTTTTAAGGTTTTCATTCGCGAAGCAACATCATCGGCGCACCTGCCACAAAAGCAGGTGCGCCGATTTTAACCCCACCGGGCCGTGTATCCGAGAATAGAGAAACCCTGCATGTGCAAGGCGGCGTCCTATCTCCCGCTTTACTGCTCCCAGCGTCCTGTTTTCCCTGTCGAGACAAGTCAATCGAGGGGGAAAAAGGGAGGTCTGCAAACCACGTTCGACTCTGTTTTCGGACTCCTTTTTCAATTTGTGGGTTTTTATACCCGAATATCACGAACCAAGCAGGAGCTTTTTTCAAGATGCCGCAGGCATCTTGAAAAAGGCAAGGTTGCCTTTTTGGCAAAGCCAAAACCTTGCCATGGGCAAGGACGGCAAACTTGCGTTCTCGCCGTTTATTGACAAAAAATTATTTGCTTTCCGCAGACGGTCAATGATCGCCGCTTCGGTTTTGTTTCGCAAACAAGATTAAGAAAATCAAACCAAATGCTTTGCTTTCTTTTGCTTACTTTTCTTTCGCGAAAGAAAAGTAAGGCGCGTCCTCATTTATCTCAATTATCGTAATCGATTTCCTGAGAAAAGAGGTCGTCGAAGTAATCGGCAACGTCGTCCAGCTCATCGTCGTCGTCCACGGTTACGAGGATCTCCTCATCGCCGTCCTTGGCAAGCTTCAGAATGATGTATTCGCAAACGCCGTCGTCGGTGTTCCCTTCGTCCTCTACGGGGATCATGGCGAAGTAACGCTCGCCGTTCCGTTCGCACTGACCGATCAGTTCAAATTCGATATCGTTTCCGTCCTCGTCGGTGAGGGTAAAGTAATCGTTTTCCAAAATCTTATCGTCCATTTCAAGCTCCTTTCGGGGGATATTCTGTTATTATTGTATCCTATTGTGCGCCGAAAGTCAACAGTTTTTTGAAAATTTTCTCTCGTTCTGCGCCATAAGCTCGGCAAGGATCGTATTGCTGACGAAAAAACCCTTGTCGGTAAAGGCGATTCTCTCGCCGTCGGTTTTCAGATAACCCGCGGCAAGAAGCGCGTCGGCTTGTGGATACACCTCTCGGAAGAACGCCCCAAAACGCCGCCGATAATCAGCAAGGTCGATCCCGCTTGCCAGTCGAAGTCCCAAAAAAAGGTACTCGTCCCTCTCGTCGATATCGTCCAGCCGTTCTCTCTCGGCGGTAATATCCTCTCCCCGAAGGAACGCATCAAGATCACGGGAATTCCCGAATCGCTCCCCCTCAAAGCAAGAATGGGCGGCAACGCCAAAGCCAAGGTATGGCTCTCGCCGCCAGTACCGCAGGTTGTGCCGAGATTCCCTTCCCGCCTTGGCAAAGTTGCTGATCTCGTATTTAGCATATCCGTATTCTCCTAAAATATCCGTCATTGCCTCATACATTTTAAATTCGGTATCCTCGTCGGGAAGAACGAGACGGTCTGCCATGCGAAAGAAGGGCGTGCCTTCCTCGACCTTGAGTCCGTAGGCGGAAATATGCTCGGGCGACAAGGCGGCAACGGTACGAAGCGACGCGCGAAAGCTTTCAAGGGTCTGATCGGGAATGCCGTACATCAGATCCACGCTGATATTCTCAAAGCCCGCCTCTCTCGCCTGCCCGAAGGTGGCAAGGAATTCGCCGTAGTCGTGCGCCCGACCGAGAAGGGCAAGCTCGCTATCATGAACGCTTTGCAGCCCAAGACTCAAACGGTTGATCCCCATGCGGCGAAGGGCGGAAAGCTTTTCGCCGTCGGCACTTGCGGGATTGCACTCGCAGGTGATCTCCGCGTCAGGGGCAAGGTCGTAGCGCGTTCGGATACAGTCAAGGATCGATTCCATGGCGGAAAGGGGGAGCAGCGTAGGCGTGCCACCGCCGAAATAGACGGTATCCACCCGATATTCCTCGCACCGCCCTGCCGCCCGTTCAAGACGGCGGCAAAGCTCCTTGGCATAGGAGGTCATGCTCGCTTCGGTTGCCTTGGGAAAGGAACAAAAATCGCAATACAGACATTTTTGAATACAAAAAGGAATATGCAGATAAAGCCCCAGACTCCGCTTCATAAAAACCGCCTTCTTTCGTCGAAAAATTTTCATTTGACTTGATTATATCATGATTTTGTGATATAATCAAGTCAAATCTTGATTTTTGTTTTGAGGAGACTTTTGTCATGAATGCTTACGCCGTCCGAATCCGCCGCGAATTGCATCAATATCCCGAGATAGGCTTTGATCTTCCCCGCACGCTGGCGCTCCTTCGCCGAGAGTTGGACGCCATCGGCGTCCCCTATACCGAGGAGTACGGAAAAAGCAGTATCGTCGCGACGGTGAATCCCGAAAAAAGCCACTTTACCGTGGGAATCCGCGCCGATATCGACGCCCTTCCGATCCACGAAAAGAACGAGGTCGAGTATTGCTCTCGGATCGACGGACAGATGCACGCCTGCGGTCACGACGCCCATACGGCGATCGCGTTGGCAACGCTGAAGGAAATATACGAGGAAAGAGACTCCTTTGATTTTCGGATCAAATTTTTATTCCAGAGCGCAGAGGAATACGCGCCCTCGGGGGCAAAGCTCATGGCAGAGGACGGCGTAATGGACGACATCGACTGCATCGTAGCGTTACATTGTGATACGGGATTCAGCGCAGGAACCATCGCCATTACTCCCTACGAGCAAAATGCCATCAGCGACGGCTTCGTACTGGGATTTTTCGGCAAGAGCGCTCACGCGGGTAATCAGGAGCGCGGTATAGACGCAATCCAGATGGCGGTACAGGCGTATACTGCCATCGAGCTAATGATCGCCAAGGAGATCGCGGTAAAGGAACGGGTAATCTTCAACGCGGGAACGATTCAGGGCGGTACGGCAAATAATATTATTGCCGAGCAATGCTCCATGTATTGCACCTTGCGCACGTGGAACGAGGAGCTCGCAGGAAAAATCATCGACAAGATCAAGCGCATCGGAGAAAGCCTTGCCTCGATTGCGGGCGGCAGCTTTTCCTTTGAACCTCGCAAGCATTACCCCATCGTATATAACGATCCGATTTTGACGGAACGCGTCAGAATAGCGGCGGCGGCAGTAGTGGGCGAGGAGCAAGTCAAAAACAATCGCAGAGCCATGGGTGGCGAAGATTTTGCCTACTTTGCCCAAAGAAAGTCGGGCTGTATGTTTCGTTTGGGCGTGCGCAACGAGAAGCGCGGCATTGTCAACGGTCCACATACCGATCGTTTTGATCTGGACGAGGACGCCTTGGAGATCGGCGTGAAAATCTTCAAGCAGTTCCTTGCGGATTGTGGGACGGAAGCAGCCTTAAAAAAGGAAAGCAACGGATAACCGATTCGAAAAGAGGCGAGAAACGTGACAAAAATCAAAAACGTCAATATGCTGGAAGGACCGCTTCTGCCCGCGATCATTCGGTACGCAATCCCGATCCTTTTGATGGGTCTGGTGCAAAAGCTGTTCGGCGCGGTGGACATCATGGTTCTTGGCTGGGTTGCCGATACGGACGCCGTGGCATCGGTAGGAGCATCGAATTCCATCATTCATCTGCTGATCGACTCCTTTTTCGGCATTTCGGTAGGCACGCGCGTGGTTCTTGCAAGACTCATT
This sequence comes from Clostridia bacterium, assembly GCA_017504995.1. Classification (GTDB taxonomy): domain Bacteria; phylum Bacillota; class Clostridia; order Oscillospirales; family CAG-272; genus HGM12713. Next base: position 87,097 of record JAFVQC010000048.1, on the reverse strand, counting down.
GGCGCGGGGGATCAAAAAAGGATCAAAGCCGCCTGCGCTACCTCTGTCTATCTGTCGCTTCTGATCGGTGTTCTCACAGGCATATTGGGCTTCATTTTCGCCCCTGCCTTTCTGGATATCACCAAATGCCCCACCGAATGCTACGAGGGCGCGCTGATCTATATGCGGGTTTATCTGCTGGCATCTCCCGTAATCCTCTTGTATAATTTCGGCTCTGCGATTCTCGCGGTAGCGGGGGATACCCAACGACCCATGTATTATATGCTGGTGTCGGGCGGTTTGAATTTCGTTTTGAATCTTGCGCTTTGTATGGTGCTGGAGCAGAAGGTTGCCGCCGTCGCCATCGCAACGGCAGTATCCCAGCTGGTGGGCGCATTGCTCGTGACCCGTCAGCTCTTCCGCATGGAAGGACCTTGCCGCCTGCGCTTCTCGGAAATGAGGTGGAGCTTCTCCGCCTGCCGAAAAATCCTTGCGCAGGGCGCTCCCGTGGGCTTGGCGACCGCCCTGTACCCTCTGTCGAATCTCCAGATCCAGACACAGATCAACTCCTTCGGCGCGGCAACCATCGCGGGCAACACCGCAATGGCAAATATTGAGAGCATCGTAGCAACGGTGGTAGCCACACCAATGGCGAATTCCATTACAGGCTTTGCGGGGCAAAACCTCGGTGCGGGAAAGCACGATCGAGTCAAAAAATCGGTGGCGTACTGTATTTCCATCTCGGTCGCTTTGGGCGTTTGCTTTAGCGTGATTTGCACCGTCCTTTCCCGTCCGTTGATCTCGCTGTTCGTCTCCGAGGAAGCGGCGATCGTGGCTGCAAAAACACGAATGCGGTACGTCTTGCAGCTTTACTGCATCTCCTGTGCGAATACCTGCTTGAGCCGCCTGCTCCAGACCTTCGGCTATTCCCTGCTGTCTACCGTCAATTCCGTATTCTCCGTTCTTTGCTTCCGCATTTTCTGGACGGAGCTCGTCTATCCCAAATGCCCCACCTTCGAGGTGCTTTGCCAATGCTTTACCGTGTCGTGGCTGCTCCTGCTTTTGCTCAACGTTGCCTTCACGTTCTATATCTATCACTTTAAATTCAAAAAAGGCGAAATGAAAAAATTAAAATAAGCTACTTACATACGATGGGGTTCGATCTTGCGCCCCATCGTTTTTTATTTCTGCGAAAAGTATGCGCTTTCCGATAAAACACCCTCTTTACCACTTGCAAAAAGCAAAAATCTGTGTTATAATGATATAATAGAGTATTGTGGAGTTTTGTACGCACTTTCCAATGATAGAAAAAACGAATGGAGAACCCGTGATGACCAAGCTGATTCTTGCCTCCGCGTCCCCACGGCGGCGTGAAATTTTGGAGGGGCTGGGCGTATCGTTTACCGTCCTTGCGGCGGATACCGACGAGACCTGCCATCTGCCCGAGCCTTGCGCGTATGCCGAGGAGCTTGCCCGAAGAAAGGGGCAGGCGGCGTGGGCGCAGATCAAATTGAAGCTGAAAGAAGGCGTGGACGATACCGACGCGGTGATCCTCTCCGCCGACACGGTAGTAGCGACTGAAAGAGAAATTCTGGGCAAGCCCAAGAACGCGTCCGACGCGTTGCGAATGCTCCGTCTGCTTCGGGGCAGAGAGCATGTAGTGGTGACGGGAATCGGCGTGACCGTTGGTGGCGTGACCCACACGGCAAGCTGTGTGACCCGCGTACGCGTGGACTGGATCCCCGAGGAGGAGCTGTCCCGTTACGTAGAAAGCGGCGACCCCTTGGACAAGGCGGGGGCGTACGGCATACAGGGCGCATTCTCCAAGTGGATCGTGGGAATCGACGGCTGCTATTTCAACGTGGTAGGACTGCCCGTCAACGCGCTGAATCACCTGTTCTTCTCGGTAACGGGTGAATTTCTGGGATAAGAAAAAACTCCCTCAAAAATAAGAAAGAAAGGAGTATACCATGGCAAAGACGGTAGGCGTAGATCTGGGCACAGCCAACACGCTGATCTGCCTCAGAGGCGAAGGGATCGTGATCCGTTCCCCCTCGGTGGTGGCGATCCATCGGGAAAGTCGGGAAATCCTCACCCAGGGCGCGGAAGCAAAGCGCATGCTGGGAAAGACCCCCGAGGGCATTCTCGCGTTTCGCCCTCTACAAGACGGCGTGATCACCGATGCCGACGTGACGGCGGGTATGCTCCGAAATTATTTTCGCTCCATCGGCGCGATCTCGACCTTCAGCCGTCCCTTGGTGGTGGCGTGCATTCCCCACGGAGTGACCGAGGTGGAGAAACGCGCCATGGAGGACGCCGCCTTTGAAGCGGGCGCAAGAAAGGTTTCTCTGATGGAAGAGCCCATTGCGGCGGCGCTGGGCATCGGCTTGCCCTTGGGCGGCTCTCGCGGCATGATGATCGTCGATATCGGCGGCGGAACCACCGAGGTAGCGGTCATCAGCATGGGCGGCATCGTCGCCTCTCGCTCTCTTCGCGTGGCGGGAGACGAGCTGGATCGTGCCATCGTGGCGCATCTGCGGCGCACACGGGGGTTGCTCATCGGCGACGGAACGGCAGAGGAGCTAAAGCTCCGCGTGGGCGTAGCGCACCCCGAGCTGGATCGGGGAAGCTTCCCCGTCTGCGGCATGAGCCTGCATCGGCGTATGGGCGCGACGGTAGAGATCACCTCGGCGGAGGTACGGGAAGCCATCGCTCCTCAGTTGGATCAGATCGTACTGACCATCAAGCAGACCTTGGAACAAACGCCCCCCGAAATTTCTTCCGATCTGTACGACTTCGGCATGATGCTGACGGGCGGCGGCAGTCTCCTTCCCGGTCTTGGCAAGCTGCTTCACGAACGAACGGGACTTCGGGTACGCTTTGCCAAACGCCCCATGGAGAGCGTATGCAACGGAATTTTCCGTGTCATCAATCAAACGAATATGCCCGAGGAATTTTTGCATTATCGGGAGCGATAAAGGAGACGAGATATGAAACAGCCCTTGACAAATTCGGCAATTCAAGCCCCCAAGGCGCGGTTGCGGAGCTTTGAAAATTTTTATTTGTTTTTGGTGATCGGTTGCGCCTTTCTTTGCGCCGTTTCGGTTGCCATCGCGGTCTACGTCAAGGTGCTATACGGCGTGCTTGCCGCCATATTGACCGCGCTGATCTATCGATATTGCCTTGGCGACGAGCTGAAAAAGCAGTTGGGGCTGTCTCAGCGTCGGGTCGCCGACGGTCTGGCAGTCACCGTAACGAAGCGTGTCAACGATGAAACGACAGTTTCCCTGCCCCGACGGCTTCTGTGGCTGGACGTGGTGGAATTTTGCGGCGCTCTTGACGATGCAGGCAAGGGCATCGTCGAATTGGAGCTTCCCGCAACGCTGCAACGGATCGCGTCGGACGCGCTCTCACAGCTTCCCGATTTGCAAACGATCCGCTTCTGTGGCACGCAGGAACAATGGGAATCCGTCCAAAAGCCCGATCTATCAGCGTATCATATTATATTGAAATAGGACAAAAAACGCGTTGAGGGGAACTTCTTTCGAGAAGTTCCCCTCAAACTCCCTTCAAGAACTTGCGCGCAATTTCTTGAATTTCATATTGTTCCTGCTCGCCCGTCAATTTCCTCGTCTTTTTTTTGACAACAAGCGGGAGGAGCAAGCCCCTCCCCTACCGCTTTTTTGTTTGTTTTAATGATAGCATTCAGTTTTTCTTTCGCGTTTTACGAATAAAACGGATTGCAATTCGCTTTTGAACTACCACCATACGAGGTAGGGGAGGGGCTTGCTCCTCCCGAAAAAACAAAGATCAACCGTAAAGAAACGGCGAACGATGCAAGTTTGCCGTCCTATCGTACGCAGGGGCAATTTTAACGAATCAACCAAAAACCGCATAGAGAACCCTTTCGGCTTCTCTATGCGGCTTTTTGCTTCAGAAGAGGAATTATTCAGCGTCTGCTTTCTTTTCCTTCTTCTTGCTATCCTTTGCTTCAGGCTTTACGTAATCGATCAGCTTCACGATCGCCATCTCCGCGCCGTCTCCTCTGCGAGGTCCGAGCTTGAAGATTTGCGTATATCCACCGTTGCGCTCTGCATACAGAGGAGCAAGCTCGCTGAACACCTTCGTGACAACGTCCTCCTTCGTAATGTATGCCAATGCAGCGCGGCGGCTGGCAAGCGTATTCTTCTTGCCAAGCGTAATCATTTTTTCAGCCATGGAACGGACTTCCTTTGCTCTTGAGAGCGTCGTCTCTACCTGTCCGTTCTCCAGCAGCAAGGTTACCATACCGCGAAGCATTGCGTTTCTGTGCGCGGTAGGTCTGCCGAGTTTTCTTGTTCCGGGCATCTTCTTTCCCTCCTTTGCCGTATTTCAAACTAATCCTTTGCATTCATGCGGAGTCTCCCTCCACAGGGTCTCAGTCCTCTTCTTTTCTGAGCTCCAGACCCAAGGAATGCAACTTCTGAATCACTTCTTCAAGAGATTTCTTTCCGAGATTACGGACCTTGATCATGTCCTCCTCGGTACGGTTTGTCAGATCCTCTACGGTATCAATGCCCGCGCGCTTCAAGCAGTTGAAGCTACGCACGGACATGTCAAGCTCCTCAATGGTCATCTCAAGAACCTTTTCCTTCTTGGTCTCTTCTCTTTCAACCAGAATTTCTACGTTCTTTGCGTCATCAGACAAATCTACAAACAAGTTGAGATGCTCGTTGAGAATCTTGGCGCCAAAGGAAACTGCTTCCTTTGCGGTAATCGTTCCGTTGGTCTCCACTTCGATCACAAGCTTATCAAAGTCGGTGATGTTACCCACACGGGTATTCTCTACCGAAAAGCTTACGTTATATACAGGTGTGTAGATCGAATCGGTAAAGATTGTTCCGATGGGGGCGGAAATGCTGGATCCGCGCATCTGCGCGTCCAATTGCTTATTCCGTTCCTGCGACACGTATCCTCTGCCGTGGTCGAAGGTCAGCTCCATATAGAATCTGTCATTCTCTCCTACCGTACAGATGTGGTGCGCGGGGTTCAGAATCTCAATATCCGAATCTACCTTGATGTCACCTGCCGTCACTTCCTGCTCGCCGATCACGTCGATTACGACGGTCTTGGGTGCGTTTCCGTGCAGCTTTGCAATGATGCCTTTGACGTTGAGTACGATCTCCGTGACGTCCTCGGTTACTCCGGGGATCGTGGAGAACTCGTGGAGTACGCCGTCAATTTTAATATTGGTTACAGCGTATCCGGGAAGCGAGCTGAGCATGATTCTGCGCAGGGAGTTACCCAGCGTAATACCAAATCCACGCTCTAAGGGCTCTACGATAAATTTACCGACCGTTCCGTCTTCATTCAGACTAACCGCTGTGATATTGGGCTTTTCAATCTCGATCATTCCAAATAAACCCTCCTAATAATATTTTCGTTATGCAACAAGGATAACCTGACCGGTGCCGTTCGTCTTTCAACTCCCGACGCCGGTTTTATTGATACGGCAACGTGCCATATCAATAAAGGGCGTTGATTACTTGGAGTAAAGCTCGACGATCAGCTGCTCGTTGATCTCGAAATCGATATCTTCTCTTGCGGGCAGCGCTACTACCTTTGCGGAGAGATTGTTCTTATCAACAGCCAACCACTTGGGAGCGATCTTGGTCTGCAGACCCTCTGCCAGAGCCTTGCACTTTGCGGAAGAACGGAAGTTCTCTCTTACCTTGATCTCGTCGCCTGCGCTGACGATGATGGAAGGAATGTTTACCTTCTTGCCGTTCAACTCGAAATGCTCATGAAGAACGAGCTGACGAGCTTCCTTGCGGCTCTCTGCCATACCCATTCTGTATACTACGTTGTCCAGACGGCGCTCGATAAGCTTCAACAGGTTCTCACCCGTCATGCCCTCTTTGCGATCAGCCTCTGCGAAGTAGTTCTTGAACTGCTTCTCCAGAACGCCGTAGTATCTTCTGGTCTTCTGCTTCTCACGAAGCTGCATTCCGTACTCTCTCTGCTTCTTGTTTGCCGCGCCATGCTGACCGGGAGCAGTCGATCTGCGGTCAATCGCGCACTTACCCGACGTGCATCTGTCGCCCTTCAGGAACAGCTTCGTTCCCTCTCTGCGGCACAGCTTACACACAGGACCAGTATATCTTGCCATTTTCCTTTACCTCCTGATTTCATTAAACGCGTCTGCGCTTAGGCGGTCTGCATCCGTTGTGAGGAACGGGGGTTACGTCCTTGATCATGGTGATCGACAGACCTACCGTCTCCAGTGCGCGGATTGCCGACTCACGTCCCGAACCGGGACCCTTTACATAAACCTCAACGGTTTTCAGACCGTGCTCCATTGCTGCCTTTGCCGCAGTCTCAGATGCCATCTGAGCGGCGAAAGGAGTGGACTTTCTGGAACCCTTGAAGCCAAGCTCACCTGCGGATGCCCAAGAAATTGCGTTTCCGGCAACGTCGGTGATCGTGATGATTGTGTTATTGAAAGTTGCACTGATGTGAACCGCGCCTTTTTCAATGTTCTTTTTCTCGCGGCGTCTCTTGACAACTTTCTTAGCAACTTTAGCCATCTGTCTGCCTCCTTATTTCTTCTTGTTAGCGATCGTCTTTGCAGGACCTTTTCTGGTTCTTGCATTGGTTTTGGTTCTCTGTCCTCTTACAGGCAGACCTTTTCTGTGTCTGATGCCGCGGTAGCAGTTGATCTCAACCATTCTCTTGATGTTGAGCGCTACGTCACGACGCAGATCTCCTTCTACGGTGTAAGAGTTTTCGATCTCGTCACGAAGCTTTGCGATCTCATCCTCGGTAAGATCCTTTGCGCGCTTGTCGGGATCTACGCCCGTCTTTGCAAGAATATCGTTCGAGCTCTTGCGGCCGATACCGTAAATGTAGGTAAGGGCGATCTCCATGCGCTTGTTGTTCGGAATATCAACACCAGCTATACGAGCCATACTGTTTATTCACCTCTCTGTTAGATTTTTCGGCTTAGCCCTGTTTCTGCTTGTGCTTGGGGTTCTCGCAGATAACCATTACTTTGCCTTTTCTCTTAATGATTTTGCACTTTTCGCAAATCTTTTTTACGGATGGTTTAACCTTCATCTTATTACACCAACCCTTTCTTTCTTACTTTGCACGCCAGGTAATGCGTCCCTTGGTCAGGTCGTAGACCGAAACCTCGATGGTAACGCGGTCACCGGGCAGTATTCTGATATAGTTCATGCGAAGCTTTCCCGAAATGTGGGCGGTTACGATATGCCCATTGGGAAGCTTTACCTTGAAGGTGGCGTTGGGCAGTGCCTCAATCACTTCACCCTCAAATTCAATAACATCATCCTTCGGCAGAATAATCCCTCCTCTGCTGTGTTCTGTGACATGGTTCTTTCAACTTTTTTACCAGCTCTGATCCACAAGCGTGGTGATCACCACCCCGTCCGAGGTAAGAGCTACGGTATTTTCATAGTGTGCCGACAGACTTTTGTCTTTGGTTTTTACCGTCCAGCCGTCCGCCATTTCATAAACCTCCTCCGAGCCGACGTTGACCATCGGTTCGATGGCAAGTGCCATTCCGACGCAAAGCCGTGTGCCCCGTCCTGCCGTTCCGAAATTCGGAACGTCGGGAGATTCGTGAAGCTCGCGTCCGATTCCATGACCGATATAGCGCCGTACCACGGAAAAGCCTTCCCCTTCCACGCAGGTCTGAATCGCGTGACCCACGTCACCGATCCGATTTCCGACCTTCATTGCCGAGACCCCCTCAAAGAAGCTGTTTCGTGTGGTTTCAATCAACCGCAACGCTTCCTCGCTGGCCTTCCCTACGGGAATCGTTCTCGCGCTGTCTCCGTGGAATCCTTTGTAGAATGCCCCTACATCAACCTTAACGATATCGCCTTCCCGAAGAATCCGATTCTTGGAAGGGATTCCGTGAATGACCTCGTCGTTGACGCTGATGCACGCCGATCCCGGAAAGCCGCCGTATCCGAGAAACGATGGCTTTGCGCCGCATTTCTCGATATAGCTTCGAATCAACGTATCCAGCTCCTTGGTACTGATGCCTTCGCGGACGTGCTCACGGGCGACGAGCAATGCCTCGCCCGTGATGCGTCCTGCTTCCATCATCATGGAAATCTGGGCAGAATTTTTCAGTTGAATCATGCTCACGCCTCAAATTTCGAAAGCGCGTTCATGACGGCTGCCGTCGTGTCCTCTACCTTTTCCTGTCCTTCGACACACACGAGAAGTCCCTTTGCCCCGTAGTAATCCTTCAAAGGCTCGGTGGTTCCGTGGTAGGTGGTCAGACGCTTCAGCACGGTTTCTGCCGCGTCGTCGTCTCTGATATACAGAGGCTTGCCGCAGCTGTCACAGATATCGGCAACCTTGGTAGGCTTGTAGACCACGTGGTAAGACGCGCCGCAACCGGAGCAGATTCTCCGTCCACTCATTCTTTCCACAATCTTTTCATCCGCGACCTCGATGCTGAGAACCGCATCGATCTTCACGCCCATTGCGTCCAATGCCTCTGCCTGAGGAATGGAACGGGGGAAGCCGTCCAGAATAAAGCCGCCCTTGCAGGTATCTGACGAAAGATAATCCTTGATGATTCCGATCACGACCTCATCGGGAACCAGCTGTCCCGCATCCATATAGGATTTTGCGAGGACGCCCATCTCCGTACCTGCCTTGACGGCAGCGCGGAGCATATCACCCGTAGAGACTGCGGGAATATTCCATTTTTGCGAAATTTTTTCAGACTGAGTGCCTTTTCCCGCGCCGGGCGCACCCATAATGATCAAATTCATAGTTTCCTCCAAATAGAAAATCCGTCGGAATCAATCCAAGAAGCCCTTGTAATTTCTCAGCGTCATCTGTGCTTCCAGCTCTCTGGTGGTTTCCAATGCAACGCCTACCACGATCATCATGGAAGAACCGCCGAACGCAAGCGCGGCGAACATTCCCGCAACGGACGGGAAATAGGACGTAACGTTGGTCAAGATCATGGGGAAGCAAGCGATAAACGCTACCAACAGCGCGCCAACCAGCGTGATACGGTTCAGAACCTTCTTGATGAACTCAACCGTGGGTCTGCCCGAACGGATGCCGGGGATCGCGCCGCCGTTATTTTTGATGTTATTCGCAACCTCTACGGGATTGAAGGAAATCGCTACGTAGAAGTACGCGAACGCAATCAGAAGCACCAGAAATACGCCGAAGTAAGGCCATGTGTCGTAGTTAAACCACTTGATGATCCACTTGGAGATTTTTGCGCTGCCGTCGGGATCCGCGAAGGAGATGATGGTTGCGGGAATCGCAACGATCGAGTTCGCGAAGATGATCGGCATAACGCCCGACATATTGACCTTAATGGGCAGGTTGGTATTCTGACCGCCGTACATTTTTCTGCCAACCACGCGCTTTGCGTACTGGATCGGGATTCTTCTCTCCGCATCGGACATCCATACGATCAGCATAACCATGCCGACCAGAACGATGATCTCGATGATGGAGAAGGTCAGACCCAAGCCGTTGAAGCCACGGAAACCGCCCTCGGGGAATACGTTACTCCAAATGGACTGAACCGCGGAGAACGTACCTGCGATAATGTTGGCAAACAGAATGATGGAAATACCGTTTCCGATACCCGATTCGTTGATCTTTTCCGCCATCCACATAACCAGTGCCGCGCCTGCGCAGTAGCACAGAACGATCACCATGTACTGGAAGAAGTTCGGATCGTCAATGATCAAGAAATCATAGTTGTTCAGGTAGAACGCATATCCGATACTGGTTACCAGTGCCAACGCCACGGTAATAATACGGGTCAGCACGTTAATCTTCTTGCGTCCCTCCTCGCCGTCCTTCGACCATCTTCCCAAAACGGGAATGGCGACGGTCAAAAGCTGAATGACGATAGACGCGGTAATGTAGGGAGATACGCCCAATGCCAGAAGCGTTGCTTTTCCGAGCGCTTCGCCCGAAAGCAGGTTCAGGAACGACAGGATCGTTCCGCTTGTGATCGCGCTGGCATCCTGAAAGATCTGCGGATCAACGTAAGGAACGGGGATGTTAGCACCCAGACGGTAGAGGACGACGATAAGCAATGTGAAGAGGAGCTTCTTCTTCAGCTCCGGAATTCTCCAAGCGTTTTTCAGCGTCTTGAACATCCTTATACCTCCTCGGTCTTTCCACCTGCTGCTTCAATCTTTTCCTTTGCGCTTGCCGAAAAGACATTTGCCTTGACAGTTAATTTCTTGGTCAGCTCGCCTTCGCCGAGGATCTTCAATCCATCCAGCTCCTTGCGAACCAGCTTTGCTGCCAGCAATGCTTCCAGATCAACTACTGCTCCGTCCTCAAACTTGTTGAGCGCGGAAACGTTTACGATCGCATAATTAACAGCGAATCTGTTCTTAAAGCCTCTCTTGGGAAGCTTTCTGTAAAGAGGAAGCTGACCTCCCTCAAATCCGGGTCTGACACCGCCGCCGGAGCGCGCGTTCTGACCCTTGTGTCCCTTACCCGCGGTCTTACCGTTGCCGGATCCGGGACCTCTTCCCTTACGGTAGGAATCCTTTGCGGAGCCTACTGCGGGCGAAAGTTCATTCAGTTTCATGTCTCTGCCTCCTTATGCGTTTTCGACCTTGACCAGATGAGAGATCACTTTGATCTTTCCTGCCAAGACCGCATTGTCCTCGTGAACAATGCTATCACCGATTTTTACAAGTCCCAGAGACTTTGCGGTTGCCTTCTGATTGGGCTTTGCGCCGATCAGGCTCTTTACGAGAATCACTTTTTTCATTGCTGTTCCCTCCTTAGCCCTTGACCTGCTCCACCGTGATATCACGGATCTTTGCCACTTCCTCTGCGGAGCGAAGCGCTTCCAGACCTGCGATCGTTGCCTTTACAACGTTGGTGGGGTTATTGGAGCGCAGGCACTTCGCACGAATGTTCGAAATACCAACCAGCTCCAGAACGGCTCTGACCTTACCGCCCGCGATGATACCGGTACCGGGAGCCGCAGGCTTCAGAAGAACCTTTCCTGCTCCGTATACACCGACTACCTCGTGAGGAATGGTGGTGCCCTTCAGAGAAACTGTAATCATATTCTTTTTCGCATCCTCGATTCCCTTGCGGATTGCCTCGGGAACCTCGGCTGCCTTTCCAAGTCCTACGCCAACGTGACCGTTTCCGTCACCTACAACCATAAGTGCTGCAAAACGAGCGATACGACCACCCTTTACGGTCTTGGAAACACGGTTCAGCGCGACGAGCTGTTCTCTCAGATCCAGCTCAGCCGGGTTAATTTTTGTTGCCATGTTTTTCCTCCTAATTGATGTTCAATACAATTGTTTGTGTGTTGAACAGTGTACAAACCGGACTGATTGCAAGCGCAATCAGAACTTCAAGCCACTCTCGCGAGCGCCGTCAGCCAATTCCGATACACGTCCGTGATAAAGATAGCCGCCGCGGTCGAATACGACTTCGGTGATACCCTTTGCCGCTGCTCTTGCGCCGATCGTCTGACCGACCCACTTTGCAGCTTCCTTATTTCCGCCGTTGTTACCCTCGAATTCCTTCTCGTGGGTAGAAGCAGAAACCAATGTTACGCCTGCAACGTCGTCAATGATCTGCGCGCTGATATTCGCGTTGGAACGGTAAACGCACAGACGAGGACGAGCAGCAGTGCCCGAAATTTTTGCTCTGACTCTCTTATGTCTCTTAAGACGAGCCTTATTTGCGTCCTTTCTCGATACCATGACTTTCTACTCCTTTCTTTATTTACCGGCTTTTCCGGCTTTACGGCGAACTCTCTCGTCGGAATACTTGACACCCTTACCGTGGTAGGGCTCAGGCGGTCTCTTGCCTCTGATCACAGCTGCCATCTGTCCGACTGCCTGCTTATCGATTCCCTTTACGGTGATGGTGATCGGTACTGCCTTGTCCGCTACCTCAAGGGTGATTCCCTCGGGCTCGGTAATGCAGAACTTCTCCTGAGGCTTACCGCCGGCTACCAGCGAGTGGCCCAGATACAGCTCAACGGTCTTGCCGACCTTTGCTGCCTTGTAGCCCACGCCGATGATCTCCAAGGTCTTGGAGAAGCCCTGCGTTACGCCAACTACCATGTTGTTCAGCAGCGCGCGGGTCAGACCGTGAAGGCTTCTGTCTTCCTTCTCGTCGGTAGGACGAGTAACGGTCAGCTCAGTGCCCTCCAGCTTGATCTCCATACGGCTGTTAAACTTTTCTGTAAGAGTTCCCAACGGTCCCTTAACCGTTACAACATTGTCATCAGCAATGGTGACGGTAACGCCTGCGGGAACGGTGATAGGCATTCTTCCTATTCTAGACATTTCAATTACCTCCCGCTTTCATTACCAAACAAAGGCAAGCACTTCGCCGCCGATCTTGGTGGCTCTTGCTTTCTTGTCGGTCATAATTCCCTTGGACGTGGAAACGATTGCGATTCCCAGTCCGTTCATCACCTTGGGCATATCCTCGTAGCCTGCGTAAATACGGAGACCGGGCTTGGATACGCGGCGGATACCGCGAATTACCTTCTGCTTGCCGGCAGCGTACTTCAGCGTGACACGGATCACACCCTGCTTGCCATCCTCGATGACCTGATAGCTCTTTACGTAGCCTTCCTCAACGAGAATGTCTGCGATTGCTTTTTTCATGTTGGATGCCGGAATGTCCACGGTTGCGTGCTTTGCGTCGTTCGCATTTCTGATTCTCGTGAGCATATCGGCGATTACGTCTGACATTTGCATAATTATTATCCTCCTGTATGCAAGTTATTTCTTCTTGCTGCCCTTTCGGGCGGCGGTTCGGGGGTTAAGCGCATCCGTAGATTCGCTTCCTACCGATCGTTAGGGGATTTTTGTTTCCCAAAAACTTCGTTTTTGCATCGGCGCAAGCCGATGCCCTTTCGGCTTACGCCGAAAAAGGATTACCAGCTTGCTTTCTTTACGCCGGGAATTTCGCCCTTGTAAGCGAGTTCACGGAAGCAGATACGGCAGATGCCGTATTTGCGGAGATAAGCATGAGGACGGCCGCAGATCTTGCAACGGTTGTACTCTCTGGTGGAGTACTTCTGCGCCTTCTGCTGCTTCAAAATCATAGCCTTCTTTGCCATCGTGTCTTACCTCCCGATCAGTTTTTTGCGAAGGGAGCGCCCATCAGCTTGAGCAGCTCTCTTGCTTCTTCGTCCGTGTTTGCGGTGGTTACAAAGCAGATATCCATACCGCGGATCTTCTCTACCTTATCGTACTCGATCTCGGGGAAGATCAGCTGTTCCTTCAGTCCAAGAGCATAGTTTCCTCTGCCGTCGAACGCGTTGGGGTTGATTCCCTTGAAGTCGCGGACTCTGGGCAGCGCGAAGTTGAAGAGTCTGTCTACGAACTCATACATTCTCTCGCCGCGCAGGGTTACCTTTGCGCCGATCTTCATGCCCTCACGGAGCTTGAAGTTTGCAACCGACTTCTTTGCGTAGGTGGGAACTGCCTTCTGACCGGAGATCAGAGTCAGGTCTGCGATGACTGCGTCCAGCGCCTTGGAGTTATCCTTCGCGTCGCCAACGCCGCAGTTGATCACGATCTTGTCAAGCTTCGGGATCTGCATCGGGCTCTTGTACTCGAATTTCTTCATCAGAGCGGGAGCAACCTCGGCTTGGTACATCTCTTTCATTCTTGCCATTCGTTCCTACCTCCTTACAGCTCCTGTCCGCACTTCGCGCAGACACGAACCTTTTTGCCGTCAACGTCCTTCATCTTGACTCTGACGCCTTTGCCGCATTTGGAGCAGTACAGAGCAACCTTGGATGCGTAGATCGCGCCCTCGGCGTCAATGATTCCGCCTGCTTCGCCCTGCTTGCGGGGCTTTACGTGCTTATGGATCACGTTTACTTTCTCAACAAGTACCTTGCCCTCCTTAGGAGAAACGGCAATTACCTTTCCCTTTACGCCCTTGTCGTCACCGGAAAGAACGATGACGGTATCGTCTCTTCTGATATTCATCTTCTCGATACCTCCATTAAAGTACTTCAGGTGCGAGGGACAGGATCTTCAGATAATCCTTCTCGCGGAGTTCTCTTGCCACAGGCCCAAAAATACGGGTTCCTCTGGGGGTCTTGTCTTCCTTAATGATTACCGCAGCGTTCTCGTCAAACTTGATGTAAGAACCGTCAGCGCGCTTCATGCCCTTTACGCTTCTTACTACAACAGCCTTGACGACGTCGCCCTTCTTTACAACACCGCCGGGAGTAGCCTTCTTTACGCAAGCTACCACCACGTCACCGATGTTTGCGTATCTGCGACCGGTTCCACCCAGTACGCGAATGCACATCAGCTCTTTAGCTCCGGTGTTATCGGCAACCTTCATGAGTGTTTGTTGCTGTATCACTTTCTTTTCCTCCTGATTTCAATACGATGTTTGCCGTATTTACTGTATATGGTTTGGAGCTAAATTATTTAGCTTTTTCGATTATTTCAACAACACGCCATCTCTTCGTCTTGGAAAGGGGTCTTGTCTCCATAATTTCAACCTTGTCGCCGATGCCGCACTCGTTTTTCTCGTCGTGTGCATGAACCTTCAAGGTACGCTTAATGATCTTTCCGTATACGGGGTGCTTTACGTTGTCCTCGATCGCAACGACAACAGTCTTGTTCATCTTATCGCTGACCACACGTCCGACACGTACTTTTCTAAGATTTCTTTCTTCTGTCATGACTTATTCCTCCTTACGCGTTTTTCTCTGAAAGAACTGTCATTACACGAGCAATGTTCTTCTTGACTTCCACGATCTTGTGAGGATTGTCAAGCTGGTTGATTGCGTGTTGGAAGCGAAGCGTGAAAAGCTCTTCCTTGAGTTCCTTGAGCTTTGCGTTCAGCTCTTCGGCGCTCATCGTTCTCAGATCTTCTGTGAATTTCGTTGCCTTCATTATGCTTCCTCCTTCACTACAAACTTACACTTGATGGGGAGCTTGTGAGACGCAAGTCTCATTGCTTCCTTTGCCACCTCTTCCGCTACGCCGTCCATCTCGAACATCACTCTGCCCGGCTTGACGACTGCTACCCAGTACTCGGGAGATCCCTTACCGGAACCCATTCGGGTCTCAGCAGGCTTCTCGGTGATGGGCTTGTCGGGGAAAATCTTGATCCAGACCTTACCGCCACGCTTGATGTAACGCGTCATCGCGATACGGGCAGCCTCGATCTGATTGCTGGTGATCCATGCGGGCTCAAGCGCTACAAGACCGTAAGAACCGTTTGTAACCTTATTGCCGCTCATTGCTTTACCCTTCAATCTACCGCGCTGTACGCGACGGTACTTGACTCTCTTCGGCATTAACATTATTTACGTCCTCCTTCTCTCGGAGCTCTCTCGCCTCTTGCGCCCTCGGGACGACGGCCGCGTCTCTCACCGCCACGGTTGTCACGGCGATCGCCACGTCTGTTATCTCTGGGTGCGTTTGCTGCGGGTCTGTTGACTTCGTTCAGAACCTCACCCTTGTAGATCCAAACCTTTACGCCGATCTTTCCGTAGGTGGTGTTCGCTTCCCAGAAACCGTAGTCGATGTCGGCTCTGAGCGTCTGCAGCGGGATCGTTCCCTCATGATAGTGCTCGGTTCTTGCGATCTCCGCGCCTGCCAAACGGCCGCTGCAGGAGATCTTGATTCCCTTCGCGCCAAGTCTCATGGTGTTTCTGATCGCCATCTTCATTGCGCGGCGGAAAGCAACTCTTCTTTCCAGCTGTCCTGCAATGTTCTCTGCAACCAGCTGCGCGTTCAGGTCGGGCTGTCTGACCTCAACTACGTTGAGAGCAACAGGCATGCCAACCATTTTCTGAAGCTCGTTCTTGTACTTCTCGATCTCTACGCCGCCGCGGCCGATAACCATACCGGGCTTTGCGCAGTGAATGAATACGCGAACTCTCTGGCTGTCACGCTCGATCTCGATCTTCGGAACGCCTGCAGCCTGAAGCTCCTTCTTCAGATACTTTCTGATGTTGTAGTCGGATACGAGGGTGTCCCCGAACTTCTCGTCGGAGGTGAACCATCTCGAATCCCAGTTTTTAATTACGCCCACACGGAGTCCGTGGGGATTTACTTTCTGACCCATTCGTTCTTACCTCCTTCTCAGTCTCTTTCCTTGACTACGATGGTTACGTGAGACGTTCTCTTCAGAATTCTGTCTGCGCTTCCCTTTGCTCTGGGCATGATTCTCTTCAGAGTCGGGCCGGGGCATACGAAGCACTCGGATACATAAAGCTTTGTCTCATCCATCTGCTTACCGGGGTCATTTACCGCGTTCGCTATTGCGCTTCCCAACAGCTTTACAAGGTACTCAGATGCGCTCTTGTTGGTGTTCTTCAGGATCGCCATTGCGGTTCCTGCATCCTTGCCTCTGATGAGGTCCAGAACGATCTTTACCTTGCGCGGGGAAATTCTTGCATATTTCAATGTTGCCTTTGCTTCCATTTCAAATATCTCCTCCCTTTGCATTATTTACCGTTGTTGGACGTCTTGGAACCGGCGTGTCCCTTAAAGGTTCTCGTCAGCGCAAACTCGCCG
The DNA here is from genome assembly GCA_017504995.1 of Clostridia bacterium. Lineage (GTDB taxonomy): Bacteria > Bacillota > Clostridia > Oscillospirales > CAG-272 > HGM12713. The sequence goes on along the minus strand of JAFVQC010000048.1, from coordinate 70,565 downwards.
AGCTTGTGACCAACCATATCCTCGGTTACGTATACCGGAATGTGCTTTCTTCCGTCGTGAACCGCAATGGTGTGACCTACGAACTCAGGGAATATGGTGGATGCACGAGACCAGGTCTTGAGAACTTTTTTCTCATTCTTTTCATTCATGGCACAAATGCGCGCGTAGAGCTTTTCTTCTACGTACGGTGCTTTTTTCAGGCTTCTGCTCATCTTATATTCCCTCCTTATTTAGCGTTTCTGCGTTTTACGATGAACTTGTCTGTTCTTGCCTTCTTGTTTCTGGTCTTATAGCCCAGAGCAGGCTTACCCCAAGGAGTAACGGGAGAGGGTCTACCGATGGGAGACTTACCTTCACCACCACCGTGAGGGTGATCGCAGGGGTTCATTACGGAACCGCGGACTGTGGGACGGATGCCCATGTGTCTGGTCTTACCGGCCTTACCGATCTTCACGGTGTCGTGCTCGATGTTGCCGACCTGACCGATGGTTGCCTTACAATCAAGGCGAATGATTCTAACCTCGCCGGAAGGCAGTCTGACCTGCGCCACGCCGTTCTCCTTGGAGATCAGCTGTGCGGCAACGCCTGCGGAACGAACCAGCTGCGCGCCCTTACCGGGGTAGATTTCGATGTTGTGAATGAACGTACCAACGGGAATGTTCTCGATGGGCAGGGTGTTACCGGGCTTGATATCTGCTTCCGCACCGGTGTAAACGACGTCGCCGTCCTTCAGACCAACGGGAGCGATGATGTAGCTCTTCTCGCCTGCTTCATTCTGCAGAAGTGCGATATATGCGCTTCTGTTGGGGTCGTACTCGATACCGATTACCGTTGCGGGAGCGTTGTTTGCTCTCTTGAAATCGATGATTCTGTACTTCACCTTGTTTCCGCCGCCTCTGTGACGAACGGTGATCTTGCCGTAGCTGTTACGTCCGGCGAACTTCTTCTTGATAACGGTCAGGCTCTTTTCGGGAGTAAACTTGGTGATCTCCTCAAAGGTAGCAACCGTCATGTGTCTTCTGGACGGTGTAGTAGGCTTATACTTCTTCGTAGGCATTCTTCTTTACCTCCTACCATCAGTTGAGGCCGTCGAAGAACTCGATGGTCTTGGAGTCAGCGGTCAGGGTTACGATCGCTTTCTTCCACTCGGAGGTGTATCCGAAGTGAACGCCGAGTCTCTTGGGCTTCTTCTTCATATTGATTGTGTTGACTTTCTCAACCTTTACGCCGAACATTTCCTCAACCGCCTTTGCGATCTCGGGCTTGGTTGCGTCGGACTGTACCTTGAAGGTATATCTCTTATCGCCGATCGCGTCCATGCTTGCCTCGGTGATAACGGGCTTAATGATGATATCCTGTACCATTTTCATTATGCATATACCTCCTGAAGTTTTTCAACTGCTGCGCGGGTCATAACGACCTTCTCAGCCTTCAGCACCTCGTATACGTTGATGGTGCTGTACAGGGTGGTTGCAACACCGGGGATATTTCTGCAGCTTCCGATGACGTAAGCGTCAACAGCGGGCAGAACAACCAACGCGCTCTGGGGAACCACAGCGGTTCTGGTCTTTCTCTCCTTGATAACCTCACCCTCGTTTACGGTGGTCACCTTATAGTTCTTGGTAACCTCCTTCTCGCATCCGAGCGCCTTGAACATCTTGACCATCTCCGCGGTCTTGTATGCTTCCATCTTGATCTCGTCTACGACGATCAGCTCACCGGAAGCAACCTTCGCGGACAGCGCACTGAACAGCGCAACTCTCTTGGTCTTCTTGTTCATAGCAATGCGGTAATCTCTGGGCTTCGGGCCGAGAGCAACACCGCCGTGCGTCCACTGAGGAGCGCGAGTAGATCCCTGGCGAGCTCTTCCCGTACCCTTCTGTCTCCAAGGCTTCTTACCGCCGCCCGATACCTCGGTGCGAGTCAGCGTGGACTGCGTGCCTTGTCTCTGGTTCATCAGATATGCTCTGACAGCAGCGTGGAGGACTGCTTCATTTACTTCTCTGGCAAAGATCGCGTCGGACAGCTCCATTACGCCAACTTCTTTACCGGTCATATCAACAACCTTAATATTAGCCATGATTCATTTCCTCCTTCCGCTTATGCTTTGACCGAATCGCGAATGAACACGATGCCGTCCTTTGCGCCGGGAACGGCGCCCTTGATGGCGATCAGATTCTTTTCCGCGTCGATTTTCACAACCTTAAGATTGAGAACCGTAACCTGCTCGTTACCGTACTGACCTGCCATCTTCTTGTTCTTGAAGATTCTGGCGGGGTCGATGACACCCATCGAGCCGGGCTGACGGTGAATAGGACCCGTACCGTGCGTCATACGGAGGTGGTGGTGATTCCATCTCTTGATAACACCCGAATAACCGTGACCCTTCGTCATACCTGTTACGTCGACCTTGTCGCCTGCGGCGAAGGTATCGGCTGTAATGACGTCGCCAACGTTGATTGCGGAAATGTCGTCAAGACGGAATTCCTTGAGGTGCTTCTTGAAAGCAACGCCCGCCTTTTCGAAATGACCCTTCTCGGCCTTGGTCATGTGCTTCTCTTTTACGTCGGAGAAGCCGAGCTGAACTGCGTTGTAGCCGTCAGCTTCAACGGTCTTTTTCTGCGCGACCACGCAGGGACCTGCCTGGATTACCGTAACCGGAATTACGTTTCCGATTTCGTCGAAAATCTGCGTCATACCGATTTTCTTTCCGATAATGCCCTTTTTCATTTTGTTTTTCCTCCTGTAAATTATTGGTTGACATCTATTATAATGATGCCAACTTGACTTACAAAGTTGCCGAACTGTAAGAATGATAACTTGCATCGGCTGTTATCTTTGTTTTGCCGTGTGATCTCTCGGTGCTTGATTAGATTTTTACCTCGATCTCAACGCCGGCGGGGAGCTCAACGCTCATGAGCGCGTCAACAACCTTCTGCGACGGCTTCACAATGTCGATCAGTCTCTTGTGCGTTCTCATCTCGAACTGCTCGCGACTGTCCTTGTACTTGTGAACGGCGCGGAGGATCGTAACGATCTCCTTCTCCGTGGGAAGCGGAATAGGACCGGAAACGGTTGCGCCGTTTCTCTTGGCAACTTCCACGATCTTCTCTGCCGCAGCATCGATGAGGGTGTGGTCGTAGCTCTTCAGTCTTACTCTGATCTTTTCCTTGACTGCCACCTGTTTTTCCTCCTTTAATAGATTTGCCTGCTCGCGTCAGCTCATGGGTCTCGCTCACGCGAACCGCATTTTCAGGGGCGCATTCCTCAACACCGCACCGTGCGTTTTCTTTTTGTTCATTGAAAAAGCCGAAAATCGCCCGCACATCAGCATCTGTGAGAACGATCTCGGGAACGCCAAGTCCACGACACACGCCGTCCTAAGGACTGCTTTCGCCCGATTCAAACGGACATACTCCGCGAAAATTCCCTGTCGGAGTGTCAATCCGACAGCAACCTCTCGCTTCAACGCATATCAAGCTCAACTATTATATCATACTTTTTTCGATATTGCAAGCGTTTTTGTTCGTCGTTTCGCAGATTTTTTTAATATTATTCCGCCTTTCATTGTTAATTTCATACAAAAAATCAAGCTTTTTCTTCAATTCTTCCCCTTTTTGCCCTTCTTTTTTCTTTACAGCACCGTTTTTGACGCTATTTTCCCCATTTTTCAAGGAAATCAAAAAGGTTTTTCAAAAAAGCGAATTGCTTGACGCGCCTACGATAAGCGAAGTTATCCTGCGGATCGTGAAGTTTTGCCTTCGGCAAAGCGCAAACTTCACCAACAGAAAAGAGAGAACTTAGCAAAGACCGCTTTGTTCTCTCTTCCTGCTCGTTGTAAGAGTTTGGGCTTAGCCCGTTTTCGTATTTAATTATCGTCATCCAGCTTGAGCACCGCCATAAAGGCTTCGGGAGAAACCTGAACCGACCCGAGCTGACGCATTTTTTTCTTTCCTTCCTTCTGTTTTTCCAGAAGCTTCTTCTTACGGGTAATATCACCGCCGTAGCACTTGGCAAGCACGTCCTTCCGCATTGCCTTTACCGTCTCTCTGGCGATGATCTTTGAGCCGATGGCGGCTTGGATCGGCACCTCAAAGAGCTGACGGGGAATGTTATCCTTCAGCTTTTCGGCGATCCGTCTGGCTCTGCCGTAGGCTTTTTCCTCGTGAACGATAAAGGACAGAGCGTCCACCTGCTCGCCGTTGAGCAGGAAGTCCAGCTTCACCAGCTTACTGGGGACGTATTCCCCAAGCTCGTAGTCCAGAGAAGCGTATCCGCGGGAACGGCTCTTCAGCGCGTCGAAGAAATCGTAGATGATCTCGTTGAGGGGCAGATCGTAATGCAGCTCCACACGGGAGGTATCGATGTATTTCATATCGAGAAAATTGCCCCGTCTGTCCTGACACAGATCCATCAGACCGCCCACGTATTCGGTGGGAGTGATGATATTGGCGCGCACCAGAGGCTCGTATGCGGTATCGATCTCATCTGCCGAGGGGTAATTGGAGGGATTATCGATCCGCACCAGCTCGCCGTCCTTTCGCTTGATCTCATAGATGACCGAGGGTGCGGTGGTGATCAGGTCCAGATTGAATTCTCTCTCCAGTCTCTCCTCAATGATCTCCATGTGGAGCAGACCGAGAAAGCCGCAACGGAAGCCGAATCCGAGCGCCACGGAGGTTTCGGGCTCAAAGACCAGCGCCGCGTCATTGAGCTGAAGCTTGTCCAGCGCGTCGCGGAGGTCGCCGTACCTCGCGCCGTCGGCAGGGTAAATACCCGCGTAGACCATAGGCTGAACAGCTTTGAAGCCGGGAAGGGCCGTGTCGGTGGGATTTCCGTCGGAGGTGACGGTGTCGCCCACGCGAGTCTCGCCTACGCTCTTGATGGAGGCGGTGAGATAACCCACCTCTCCCGCGCAAAGGCGGTCGGTCTTTTGCAGTCCAAAGGGGGTCATATATCCCACGTCTACCACGTCAAAGGTCGCGCCGTTGCTCATCAGACGGATCTTGTCGCCGCTTTTGACCGAGCCGTCGAAGATACGGACGTTGACGACCACGCCAAGATAGCTGTCGTAATAAGAGTCGAAAATGAGCGCCTTGAGGGGAGCGTTCTCGTCGCCCACGGGAGGGGGAACCTGCTCCACCACGGCTTGCAGGACCTGCTCGATGTTCAGTCCCGTCTTTGCGGATACCGCGGGGCAGCCCTCGGCGGGAATCCCAATGATATCCTCGATCTCTCCCCGTACCCGATCGGGGTCCGCGGAGGGAAGATCGATCTTGTTCACCACGGGAACGATCTCCAGATTGGCGTCCACCGCGAGATAGGCGTTTGCCAAGGTCTGCGCCTCAATGCCCTGAGTGGCGTCCACCACCAGAAGCGCACCGTCGCAGGCGTTGAGGGAACGGGATACCTCGTAGTTGAAGTCCACGTGACCGGGGGTGTCGATCAGATTGAATTGATAGGTCTCGCCGTCGGGAGCGTCGTACTGTAAGCGGACGGCGCGCGCCTTGATGGTAATGCCCCTCTCGCGCTCCAAGTCCATGTTGTCCAACAGCTGTTCTTCCATTTCACGGGAGGATACGGTATTGGTAGCTTCCAGAATGCGGTCTGCCAGCGTGGATTTTCCATGGTCGATATGGGCGATAATGGAAAAATTTCGTATATGCTTTTGCTTTTCGGTGTTTGCCATGAATCTACTCCGTTTTTATTATCTCTATAGAATCGGTTACTACTAATATTATATAATATTTTTTTCTTTTTCTCAATAGTTTTTTTGAAAAATCAAGAAAAAAGAAAGCAGCGAGGGAAAAACAAAGGGAAAAACGCGCCAAATAAGCAATATTTGTCTTGAAAATATCATTTCTTGACTTGAATTGACGATAGATTTGTCTTATAATAGCAGTACAATGACTAAAATATGCCGCAATGGCAGGAGGAATTTGAAATGGCAGACAAGAAGAAAAGAGTAGCCGTGATCGGATACGGCGGTATGGGCGGTTGGCACGTAAAGCGGTTGCTGACCAGCGACGTTGCCGAGCTTGCGGGAATTTGTGATATTAAGGAAGAAAGACGGCAGCTGGCAAGAGAGAACGGACTGCACGTATACGAAAGCTTTGAGGCGGTTCTGGCAGACGAGAGCGTGGACATTCTGACCCTTGCCGTGCCCAATGAGCTGCACATGCCCATGGCAATTCAGGCAATGGAAGCGGGCAAGAACGTGATCTCCGAGAAGCCCGTGACCGTAAGCTCGGAGGATCTGCAAAAGATGATCGACACCTCGGAGCGTACGGGCAAGCTGTTTACGGTGCATCAGAATCGCCGTTGGGACGCGGATTATCTGCTGATGAAGCAGATCTATGCGTCGGGAGAGCTGGGCGAGGTGTTCGGTATTGAATCCCGCGTGCAGGGCTCTCGCGGAATCCCGGGTGACTGGAGAGGAAAGAAGGAGCATGGCGGCGGTATGATTCTGGACTGGGGCGTTCACCTGATCGACCAGATGCTGGGCATCGTTTACGACCGCAAGATCAAGTCGGTATACTGCCGTTGCGACCATATTACCAACTACGAGGTAGACGACGGCTTCCAGCTGGATCTCTATTTTGAGGGTGATCTGACCGCCCGTATTGAGGTGGGAACCTCTCACTTTATCAAGCTGGGCAGATATTACATGAAGGGCGCAAACGGAAGCGCGCTGATCCCCGACTGGCGGATGAACGCAAGAGTAGTTTGCTGTAAGAACTGGGATGAGAAGGACGTGGTTCCCGTGGTGACCGCCGCGGGTCTGACCAAAACCATGGCCCCCAGAGACGAAAAGACGATCACCGAAAGCGAGCTGGAGCTTCCCGTATCCGACGTTCACGACTTCTACCGCAACGTTTGCCGCGCCATAGACGGCGAGGAAAAGCAGATCGTGACCCACGCTCAGCTCATGCGCGTGATGAAGGTCATGGAAGCGGCGTTCCGTTCCGACGAGCTGGGCGCGCCCGTTGCGATTGACGACGAAATTTGTTGATGCACCAAATGAGGTTCTCCGTCATATGATAGTATCGAAGGGCAATCGCCCTTGATTCAAACCTTTCAAGGAGGACCGAAGATGAATAACTGTTTGTGCAATCTGTTTGACGATAACTGGATCTGGCTGATTATTATCGCGCTGTTGATTATTTTCTGCTGCGGCGGTTGCGGCTGCTGATCCAAAAAGCTTGATCCCCTAAAAAACGACATGACCGTTGCGGCTTTGCCGCAACGGTCTTTTTTATCATACAGAAAGAAACGGCAAATTTATCAAGAGGGTGGTATGATCGGAGCGTAGAAACGGAATACTAACAAAGAAAAAGCTTGGGAGGGACGTATGCGCAGACTGAGTGAAAATTATCGGGAAAACGTAAATAATCTGAATCGGGCGCTTCGGGTCAAGGAAAACTTTGACGTGTTGAGCAAAACCTTGCGCTTCGGCAACGGAGAAGCCACGCTGTATTATATCGACGGCTTTGTGAAGGATACTGTGATGCAAAAGCTGATGATGCATTTTCTTTCTCAGAAGAAAATGACCTCGGCAAGAGAATTTATGGAGACGGGCGTTCCGTACGTGGAGACCGACGTAACCGAGGACGTGGATCTGATGATCCGTATGGTGCTGTCGGGGGCGACCTTAATGATCGCCGAGTCCTTCGGTGCGCAGGCGATCATTATCGACTCTCGCACCTATCCCGCCCGCGAGACGCAAGAGCCCGAGGGAGATCGGGTCATGCAGGGAGCGAGAGACGGCTTTGTGGAAACGCTGATCTTCAATACTGCCCTGATCCGCCGCAGGATCCGCAACCCCGCCCTGACCATGCACTATATGACGGTGGGCAAGGATTCGGGGACGGACGTGGTGCTCTGCTATATGAGCGATCGGGCGGATCTTAATTACGTGGAATTTCTCAAGAAAAAGCTTTCGTCGGTAAAAACGGGGGCGTTGACGGTAGGGCACGAGTCCTTGGCGGAGTGTCTTATCAAAAAACGGTGGTACAATCCCTTCCCCAAGATCCGAACCACCGAGCGCCCCGATTCGGCAACGGCGCAATTGATGGAGGGAAGCGTGCTGATCCTCATGGACAACTCGCCGCAGGTCATGGTTCTGCCGTCCACGATCTTCGATTTTATGCAGGAATCCAACGATTTCTACTTTCCACCCCTGACGGGAACGTATATTCGCGTGGTTCGATACTTGGTGTTCTTTTTGACGCTGATCATCACGCCCGCGTGGTATCTCATGTTGAAATACCCCGATTTTATCCCACAATGGTTGACCTTTGCCTTCCCCGAGGAGACGGGAAAGCTTCCGATCCTCGCGCAGCTTTTACTGGTGGAATTTATTATTGACGCCCTTCGGTTGGCGTCCCTGAACACCCCGAATATGCTGAACAATTCTTTGTCCGTGGTGGGAGGCTTGATCCTCGGGGACTTTGCGGTGGACGTGGGTTGGCTGATCCCCGAGGTGATTTTGTATATGGCGTTCGTTGCCATTGCCAATTTTACCCAGAGGAGCTACGAGCTTGGATACGCCATCAAATTTTTACGGATCATGCTTCTCATTCTGACCGCGGCGCTGGGGCTGTGGGGCTTTGTGGGCGGCTTCCTTTTGGTAATCCTTTTGCTTGCCACGAACAAGACGGTGAACGGAAAGCGAAATTATCTCTATCCCCTGATCCCATTCCACCCCAAGGCGCTTCTCAGCCTGCTGGTACGTGTTAAGAAAAAAGACGTGTGACGCGCGGTTCTTCGATTGGTGTCGAAATTCGTTTTCTCGCGAGCGAACACCGTTCGCCCTACGGTTGGATATCATTTTTGTTTTACAGTGAAGATTTAAAGGGGAGCTTCCCAAAAGAAGCTCCCCTTCATGCGTCCTCGCATTCTTATTCTTCGTCATTCACGGGTTGAGGATCGTCGATGGCGTAGCGGCGCATCATGCCCCTTGCTTTCCTGTCGGCGAGGGCAACGACGGTCATCGCCTCCGCGCCGTACTCCACGCTTTCCACGGAAGCGAGGCGATAAAGAGTATTCAGCGCGCCGCCGTCGGTATTGGGAATCCGATAGGTCACTCTCCGCTTTCCCTCGGACACCATGGCTTCCAAGCGTTCGATCATGCGCTCGATGCCCTGCCCCGTCAGCGCGGAAATATAGACGATATTTTCGGTGGGTGCGGATACGCCGATCCGTCCCAGTTCGGCAATGCCCCGATCGCACTTATTGAACACGTACAGCGTAGGCTTTCCCGACGCGCCGAGGTCGCAGAGCAGCTGCTCGGTGACCTGTAGCTGCTCACGGAAATTGGGGTCGGAGGCATCGGTGAGGATCAACAGCACGTCGGCACGGCACGCCTCCTCCAGGGTAGAGCGAAAGGCGCGGATCAGATGGTGAGGCAGCTTGTTGATCAGCCCGACGGTGTCGGTGAGAAGGATCGATTCTCCCGAGGGAAGCTCGTATTTTCTCGTGGTAGGATCAAGGGTAGCAAAGAGCTTGTCCTCTGCCAAGACCCCCGCGTCGGTCAGCCGATTCAGAAGAGTGGATTTTCCCGCGTTGGTATAGCCCACGATGGCAACCTCGGGAATTCCGCTTTTGTCACGGGACGCACGCTGGGTGCGACGGTTCTTGTCCATCTCGGCGATCTGGGCTTCCAAGGCGTGTATCCGCCGCATCAAATGGCGTCGGTCGGTCTCCAGCTTGCTCTCACCCGGACCTCTCGTTCCAATGCCGCCGCCAAGACGGGACAGCTCCGTACCGTGTCCCACCAAACGGGGGGCGGTATATTTCAGCTGCGCCAGCTCGACCTGAAGCTTTCCCTCCCCCGTCACGGCGTGAAGGGCGAAAATATCAAGGATCAGCATGGATCTGTCAATGACTCGTACGCCGTCTCCCACGATGTCCTCCAGATTGCGGATCTGGGACGGAGTCAGCTCGCAGTCAAAGACCACGAGAGTCACGTCGTTGCAGGCGCAAAGATAGGCAAGCTCCGCCGCCTTGCCGCTTCCGATGACGGTTCGGGTATCGGGGGCTTCCTTGTTTTGGGTGAGCCTTGCCACGGCAACGCCCCCCGCGGTGGTCAGAAGTCCTTCCAGCTCGTCCATGCTTCTCTCCACACTCTCTTGCGTTTCCGACCCGAAGATCAGACCCACAAGTACCGTGCGGTCAGACAGTTTTTTTTCGTTTTGTTCCATATTTTTATCTCTTTTCTTTTATCGTAAGACGGGGGCTATATCCCGCCGTATCGGTTTGCGTATTCATTATTGTTCCATAGTTGAAACATTTGTTTGCGAAAATTTGTTTTTTCGGGAGGATGCAATCATGTTTCGCTACGCTCAACTGCAAGTTTGCTTACTCAAACATTGCCCCTCCCCTACCGTTTCCTAAAAAATATCGTCCTTCGGTTCGCCGTTTGGTTGCAAAATTTTGTTTGTTTTTTTCGGACCGCCGAGGACGTCGGTCCCTACAGTCTCTTGAAAAATAATGTTTATCGGTTCGCCGTTTGGTTGCGGTTGACCTTTGTTTTTTTACGGGTTTTACATAAATTTTATTGTTCATCACCCCGCCGTTTGTTTCAAAAGAACCGTGTCCAATCGTTTTTTTGAATCTTGTAGGGACCGACGTCCTCGGCGGTCCGTTTCGGTTATTCACAATAAACAGAAGTGAGCAATACGAATTCCAAGAAATTGCAAGCAAGTTCTTGGAAGGGTTTTAGGGAAACCTTCTCGAAAGAAGGTTTCCCTAACGCGCCCCTTCGCATCCCAAAAAAACAAAGACAGGCTAAGCGATGTTCGCGTAACCTGTCTTTTGCAATCTGCGTCCAATCAGCGACCGGAGTTTTCGAGTCTCTTCTTGAACTTATCAACACGACCGCCCACGTCGACAAACTTCTGCTTGCCGGTAAAGAAGGGGTGGCACTTGGAGCAAATTTCAACTCTCATTTCGCCGGCGGTGGTGGATCTGGTCGTAACAGTTTCGCCGCAAGCGCAACGGATTACGCACTCTTCATACTTAGGATGAATTCCGGATTTCATTTCATAATACCTCGTTTCTTATATTCCGATGTTCTTTGACATCGTTTGCAAACATAGTAGATTATAACACATTCAAAACGAAATTGCAAGAGTTTTTTCAAAATTTTTTTATTTTTTTAAAAGCTCGCCCGAATTTCCTCCTTCAGACGGGCAATGATCTTCTTTTCCAATCGGGAAATATAGGACTGGGAGATTCCCAATCGGTCGGCAACCTCCTTTTGCGTCAGCTCCTTTTCGCCGCCCATGCCGTAGCGAAGCTCAATGATCTCCCTTTCTCTCGGGGCAAGCCCCGCCACCGCCTCGCGAATGAGCCGTCGCTCCTCCATGCGCTCGATCTCCCGCGCGATGACGTCCTCGTCGTTGCCGAGAATATCCGAAAGCAGAAGCTCGTTTCCATCCCAGTCGGTATTCAGCGGCTCGTCGATGGACACCTCTATCCTGCTTGCCCCCGCGTGCTTGCGGATATACATCAGGATTTCATTTTCAATGCAACGGGACGCATAGGTAGCAAGCTTGATATTCTTGTCGGCGCGAAAAGTATTGATCGCCTTGATCAGCCCGATCGTGCCGATGGAGATCAGATCCTCCAGCCCCGCCCCCGTATTTTCAAAACGCTTGGCGATGTAAACCACCAGCCGCAGATTATGCTCGATCAGGGTCTGTCTCGCCTCGACGTCAGAGCCAAGGCGCGAAATGATCGCCGCCTCCTCCTCCCGACTGAGAGGCGCGGGCAGCACCTCCGCGCCGTTGATATAGTAGACCCCCTTCCGACGGCAAAACCACCGCCGCTTGACCGCCTTTGCCGTCTCGGCGATCCGCGCCCCCATGCCGCCGATCCATTCGCCCAAGGTCTGAAGCCAGCCAAGGGGTACGGACAGCACCCGTCCGATCCGCTTCTTTGTTTCCATACGTCTCCGATCCTCCTTCGTTTCTTCGGTTATATCAACAGCCTTGGCGGCAGAAGCGCCTCGTTGCCGTCCGCGCCCTTGCCAAGCTCGGCGAGCGCCACGAGAGCGTCTACCTCTCTCGCGCCCCGTCCGTCGTCTACGGTAATCCGTTCCATGCGAACCCCCAGCAACAGTCCCTGACCCGAGGCGGTGTTGGTTGGAATCAGGCGAAGATTCCCCGCGTGACGATGGCTGACCCTGTCGATCTCCGTCGCTCCCTTCCGCGCCGCCCGCAAAATCTCCTCGGGCAACAGCCCCCGAAGCGACCCGATATCCGCCACGATGCAGGGCTTGCCGCTGATCGGCTCACACAAAAGATTTCCGCTGTCCGTCATAGCGCGCAGCATCAGGCTCTTTCCACCGTACCGCAGTTCGAGCTGCGCGTTTCTCTGCGCCGTCCTTGCCACGAAGAACCGACCCGCAAGCAGGGTAATCAGACCGCTGATCCCTGCCAGCAAGGCAAATACCCACACTGAGATCCCGTCAGGCGACGTATTTTCCACGCCCTCAAACCACGGCGAACGGTTGAGCAGAGAAAACAGCGCCGTCATAAAGCCGCCCAGCGCCATAGAGATCGCCGTGTAAACCAGTATGTATAGAGGAAGCTCCCGCCACCGCCTGCGCTCTCCGAATACCACGGCGCACATTAGTCCACAGGCGCAAGCGTCCACAAGCAAAGCCGCCGCCACCGAACGAAGGGGCAAAAACAAGGCAAGATCGGCGTACAGTCCGCCAATCGCCGCCCCCAACAGTCCTCGCCCAAGAGAGAGCTTGCGGGAAAGCAGCTTCGCCGTCAAAAACAACCCGAGAAAGTCCATGCTGAAATTGATCAGGAAAAATAAATCTACGTATACGACCCGTTCCATATCCCCCTCCTCGTCTTTCCCTCTTATTATATCCCATTCCCCTCGCGGATTTTGTCTCTTTTCGGCGAGAGTGTTTAAAAATTTCAAAGGATACGTTGTTCACGCTTTCCACCAGCCATAGGTCACCACGGGTTCTTCCGCCGTGTGGGAGGAGTCGCAAAAAAATAAAAATATATCAGTCTGTCGAAAAAGTCTATTTCGCCCGACACACGCAAGTGTGTCGGCGGGGCGTTGTTTAGTAAAACATATAAAAAGCGTGTCGATGCTTTATCGACACGCTGATATAAACGCTCTGCTCAATCGTCGAAGAAAAAATATAAGGAAGTGCTTATATTCCAATAATTGAGCAGAGCGTAAAAAGATCAAGCAAAAGGGGAATTCCCTGTTTGGTGTTACGGTTGGATAAGAAAAGGAGAGCCTTTCAGCCTTGCTTTCATTTGTTTTCAATTGTGATACACGAAGACGTTAACATCCTTCGTATTCTACCGCAAAGATTACGATCCCTTTTAAATGCTTCCTCATTGATACTTTCCGAAGAAAAGATCAGTTTGAGCCAGCTTTGCGATCTCGCAAGCTAACTGTTCGGAACATTCAAGCAATAAATTCTTTGCCATATCGTTCTCCTTTCGCGTCCCAATCACGCCGAAGGCGTGTATATCATCAAGGCGAAAGCCTTGCATATCATCAAAACGAAGTTTTGTATATCATCAAGCCGCAGGAAGATGCACGCTGACGCGTGATGAGATACAGCCCCACAGGGGGCTTATGATATACGCCGCACTTCGTGCGTCGATGATATGCCAAGCCTGCGGCTTGGATAAAAAAATTCGACAAGTCAAAACTTGTCGAATTTTTTGGTGACCCGTACGGGAATCGAACCCATGTTTCCAGCGTGAGAGGCTAGCGTCTTGACCGCTTGACCAACGGGCCGTCTGCTTGACAGCTTTAGTATTATATCATATCTTTTTTCAAATTGCAATACTTTTTTGAAAAAAAGTTGAAAAAATTTTTTAACTATGGTTTTGCGGGAGGATAAAAAAGCGCCCCCCGTTAAACGGGGGGTAAAAGATTTAATATTCCGCCTTGATATGAACGGTATACGCCGTGCCCAAGGCTTCCTCCACGAGGGCGGCGAAATCCAGCTTGTTTTCCTGAATCAATACCTTCTCCAGCTCCGGCTTGGTTCGGGGATGCTTGGGTGTAAAGACGGTACAGCAGTCCTCGTAGGGCTGGATCGAGGTCTCAAAGGTTCCGATCTTTCTGGCGACCGTCACGATCTCCTCCTTATCCATGCCGATGCAGGGACGGAACACGGGCAGACTCACCGCCGCGTCGGTCACGCCAAGCGCCTGCATGGTCTGGGATGCCACTTGTCCGAGGCTTTCGCCCGTGATCAGCGCCATACAGCCCTTCTCTTTCGCGATTCGCTCGGCAATGGTCATCATATAGCGGCGAAGCAGAAGGGTGAAATAGTCCTCCTCGCACGCCTTGACCAGCTCCTCCTGAATATGGGTCAGGGAGACCACGTGAACGAAGATATCTCCCGAATACTCCGAGACGATCTGCGCAAGCTCCAAAACCTTTTCCCTTGCTCGCTCGCTGGTATAGGGGAAGGACTCAAAGTGAACGGCGTCCAGCCGCACGCCCCGCTTTGCCATCATGTAGCCTGCCACGGGGGAGTCGATGCCCCCCGACAGAAGAAGCAGTCCCTTGCCGTTGCTTCCTACGGGCATACCGCCCGCGCCCTTGAACTGTCCCGCCGAGATATACGCGCCGAACTCACGGATCTCCACCTTGACGATCACGTCGGGGTGATGCACGTCCACGCGGATATGGGGACAGACCGAAAGGATCTCTCCGCCGATCTCTCGGGAAATTTCCATGGAATTGAGTGCAAACGCTTTATCCGAGCGCTTTGCCTCCACCTTAAAGGTCTGCTTGTCCGAAAGGAATTGAGGAACGTATTCCCGCGCGGTACGGGCAATCTCCTCCATGTTCTTTTCGCACACGGCGCAACGGGCGATGGCAACGATGCCAAACACCTTGGACGCTGCCTCGAACATACCGTCCAGATCCGCCTCCTCGTCCATCGGCTCGATATAGATGGTGCTCTGGGCGCGGTAAACGTCAAATTTGCCGTAACAGGCGGCGCGCTTTTTCATTTCGCGGCTGAGCATATCCTCAAAGCTTTTCCGATTTGCTCCCTTGAGGACGATCTCGCCGTATTTGCAAAGTAAAATCTCCTTGATCATTCATCCTCCTCCATGGGGGCGGTCAGCAGCTCCCGCGCCGCCTCCAGCTGTTCCCGACGGACGTAAAGATCGGTATTGAATACCGAGTAACCGCCGATGACCTTCATCGCGCTGCCCGAGCCTCTTTCCTTCAAGAGATAGGGGATCTCCGCGTCCCGAAGCAAGGACTCCCAGATCATGATCTGAATATGATTGTCGGTGGTGGCGGCAAGCGCCAGCTCCTCGTCCCGAATCGCGGGACGGTCTAATCCGAACAAAGAATCCATTTTGTTTCTCCTTTTTGATGCTTAATCGGCGTAATAGTTGGGGAAAAGAACTTCCCAAACCTTCATACAAGCCACGGTATCTGCCATGGAGGTATGCGCCACGCCGTCCCATTCGATCTCAAAGCAGCTCATGGCGTCGGTCAGCGACGCGTGGGAGAGATCGGGGCGGTGCTCTGTGATGTAACGGACGTACTCGTTGGCGCAGCAGCGGATCTTCTCATGGAAGCGCTCCTGCTCCTCGCCCTCGTATAAGTATTTGATATGGCTGTAATCGGTGGAAACGCCGTAGGCAATGATGTTTTCGGCATCGTCGAAGATGGCGCGGACCTTCGGCTCCAGCTCCGCCATCGTGGGGGCGTCCGCCACCATCTCGGGGGTAATGCCGTGAACCTTCTCGGTATTCTTCCACTTCTTTTTCTTTCTGGGCTTCACCAGCGTATCTAAAATCAGTCTGCCCGTGGCGTCCACGATGGTGATGGAAAGGATCTCGTCGTGATCGTAGAAGCCCGTCAGCTCCAGATCGAAGAACAGCACCTTTTCCCGCTTCATGCCGTAGTGGGCGGCGCGGTGAGCGTCTCCCTCGGCGCGGCGAACTGCCAGCTCCTCCTCGTAGCAGGCGCGGCAAAGCTTTTTCTTGTAACGGATGTCCTTTCCGCAACGCACGCAATTGAGAGGCAGGCGCTTGGCGGTCTTTTTATCAAAGAAATAAAGCACGCTTTTATCGGATCTCAGGGTATACGCCACGGGTTCTTCCACCACCTCGTAGTGCATACGGCAGAGCTTTTCTCTGGTATAGTATCCGTTTGCGGCGGCGTTTTTCGTGCTCATGCGCTCGATCACCGTGCCGCTGGGCAGAGTCATGGTATCCCGTTTCGCGTTGGGGAAATACCACATTTCGGGAGGCGCTTCCACCACCCGACCGGGATCGAAGTAGTAGATGATCTGTCCGTCGGGAGCTACGTCGTACGCCACGGGATCTCCCGAAGGCATCAGATGGAGCTTGGAAAGGGTCTGACGGGTCAGATATTTTTTACGGGACGCTTCCTCGCCGCCCACCTGTCGAATGGTTGCGCCCGAGCGAAGCTTCATTTCGTTTTCCAAAGGAATTCCTCCTGTGTTCTATCAAAAATCATACAAAGATTATTATAGCACAAAACCGTGCCCGTGTCAACCGTTATTTCTTTTGCTGGAAGCACCAAATGCTCATAACGAAACGATGGGGAAAAAGCTTGGTAAGAAGGCGAAGGAAGCGATGCTTCGCGCCGCAGACCGACACGTCCTTTCCTCGCTTCATGTCCCGCATCGCCCGACCGACCACCTGCTTCGGCGTATAAAAACGGTCGAAATAGACGATCACGTCCCGATAGGTAGCGGCGCGGTCCAAAAACTCGGTTCTCACCCAAGAGGGACAGACCGCCATGGAGTGTATCCCTCTCGATTTCAGCTCCCGATTCAGGGAACGGGAAAAGCTGAGGACGTACGCCTTGGTGGCGGCGTAAACGCTCATATAGGGCAGCGGCTCAAAGGCGGAAAAGGAACCGAGCTGATAGATCTCCCCTCCCTGACCCATATAGGGCAGGGTCAGCTTGGTGATGGCGGTCAGGGCGGTGATATTTAGATCGATCATACCGCGCTGATCGGACAGAGAAAGATTTTCCACCTCGCCCATACAGCCGTAGCCTGCGGCGTTGACCAGCGCCACCACCTGAGGGGTGCGGTCGGCAAGATAATTGCGATAGGTGTCCAGCGATTCGTTGCGGCTAAGATCCAGCTCCAAGGGAACGACCGTCGCGCCAACGGTGCTTCGCAGCTCCTCCAGTCTCTCCTTCCGTCTGGCGATGACCCAGACCTCCTCCACCGAGGGAAGATTGCCAAGCGCCTCGGCAAATTCCCGTCCAAGTCCCGACGACGCGCCCGTTACGATAACCGTTTTCATATCCGTATCCTTTCCGATTGTAATTCTCGTTGCTTTTATTTTACCACAAAAGAACCTCTCTGTCAATCTTTTTGAAACACGCCACAGCGTGTTTCAAAAAAGGAAAGGACGGTAACCTTGCGTCACCCGCCGATTGTTTTCCTCGCCGTAAAAGCAACCTTGAATCAGCTCATATCCCACCAACTGAATAAACGGCAAAAACCGCTTTCTCTATCCAACGATAGGAAAAGCGGTTTTTAACATATTCTTTTTCGTTTGGTCAGATCGGCTTACGCCACCACGATATACATGACCACGACCAAAATGACGAATACGAACGAAAGCGCAGTCGTCACGTGGCTGAGTCTCTTCTCTTTCGCCTTGCTTTTTCTATTGCCGAAAAAGCTCTCGGCAGCGCCGCCCGTAATGCTTCCCGACAAGCTCTTATCCTTGCCCGACTGCAACAGCACGCACGTAATCAGAGCAACCGCCAGAATACAAAGTACGATTCCCAATGCGATAACCATGGAAAAACACCTCCCAATCCTTGGTTTTTATAACGCCCATAGGGCAGAAATAGTCATGAACAGGGTTATTGTACCACAAATCAAAAGAAAAATCAATAGGGTTTTCGCATTTTTTTCAAATTTTCTCAAAATTCATAAAAATCTCCTTCCTTAATTGACAAATCTGCCCCTTCCGTTTATAATGATGGTAGAAGATTTAAAAAAATTTTATCTTTTTTCTAAAAATCTGTAACCCTTCACCCCAAAAGAGCGACTGTATGGGTGAAGGTCGCAAAAAAGAAACGGAGACTGTCATGGAGGATTATCAAATCGTCGATCTGTATTGGAGTAGGTCCGAGGACGCCATCGGAGAAACCTCGCGCAAATACGGCAGAATGCTGCACGGCATTTCCTATTCGCTCCTTTCCTCGCGGGAGGACGCGGAGGAATGTGTCAACGACACCTATCTGGAGGCATGGGGACGAATGCCCGAGGATCGTCCCGCCTATCTTGGGGCGTATCTCTCAAAGATCGTTCGCTGTCTTTCCATCAGCCGCTTTCGCGCCGAGCATCGGCAAAAGCGAGGCGGCATGGGACGGGTGACCGAGGAGCTGACCGACTGTATTCCCGACGGTTGGGATCCTCACAAGGACTACGAAAACGGTCTGCTTGCCGACGCGCTGAACCGATTCCTCGCGGGACTTTCCGAGGAGAAGAGGCGGATCTTCGTCAGACGGTATTTCTATTCCGACGAGGTGGCGGCGATCGCCGAGCGAATGCAGATCTCTCCCTCCAAGGTCAAAACCACGCTGCACCGTCTGCGGAATGAGCTGAGAGAATTTTTGGAGAAGGAGGGCGTGACGATATGACAAATTGGGATAAAGCCCGTCTTGCCGACTACCTTTTCGACGAGATCGGAGGCATTCGCGACGATTTCGTAGCCGAAGCCGAACGCCCCTACGAAAGGAAGGCAAGAGCGCTGTCCCTGCGCCGCATGGTCGTGGTCGGTGTCTCGCTGACCCTGACGCTGACAGCGGTGCTTGGTGTATGGATCGGCAATCGCATGACAGGACGGGACGAGGCAGGGGACGAGATCGGCAATGCCATGGTGACCCAGCAGTCGGGATCGACCGCCCCCGTGGGAATCTCTCTGCGGTTGCAAGAGCTTCGCGAAGCTACCGAGGATTGCGTGACGCCCAAGGAGAAGGTGGAGCTGTTTTCGGGTACGGCGCAGATCGTCTGGAAGTACGCCGACGAGGATACCTACCGCGTGCGCCGTCTGAGCGCCGCCGAGACAGACCGTCTGCTTCCGCTTCTGAACCGTCAAGAGAACGCTACCCCCGTGTCGGGCGAGGCTTCCGACGGCAATACGGTAGAGGGGATCTGGATCACCCTCGGCGACGGACGGGTGATCTCCCCCTGCCTGGAAGCATCGAAGGGCAACGTAGGCTACGGCGAGCTGTTTGACTACGAGCCGGAGATCGAGCCCACCGACGAGCTGACCGAGCTTATTTGCGACGTACTCTCTTAACGCTCTACGAGCAGAAAGGACGTATGATGAAACGAACGAAACAACTGTTATCTTTATTGCTTGCCCTTGTCTTTCTGGGGCTGTCTCTGTCTGCCTGCGCCTCGAAAAGTGAGTCCTCCATAGAGAACGACGGCGGGATGGCTCCCGCGGAAAAGGAAGCCTTTACGGACGCTTCCGCGTCGGCAACGGCTACAGACGGTACGATCCTGCGGGAAAATCCCTTCGTCTCGGTTGCGAATGCCCCCGTCTCCACCTTTTCGGCGGACGTGGACACCGCGTCCTACGCCCTGTTCCGCAGGCTGGTAACCGCGGGCTATCGGCTTTCCGATCTGAAGGACTTCGCCGCAGATGCGCCCTTCCGAACCGAGGAGATGTTCAACTATTTTGACTACAACTACGCCGCCCCCGCCGCAGGCGAGGTGTTCGGCACGACGGCAAGCATCACCCGAGCGCCGTGGAACGACGGCACGTATCTTCTGACCTTGGGGCTTGCCACCGAGACACCCGCCGAGAGGACTGCCAACAATCTGGTCTTTCTCATTGACGTATCCGGCTCGATGGCATCCGCCGATAAGCTTCCTCTCTTGAAAAACGCCTTTGCCTGCCTCGTCTCGTCCCTTGGGGAGAACGACACCGTCTCCATCGTGACCTATTCGGGCAAGGAGGAGGTGGTGCTTCGAGGCTGTAAGGGAAGTCAGCCCGAGAAGATCCTGAACGCCATTCAAGCCCTGACCGCAAGCGGCTCTACCAACGGAGAGTCGGGCTTGCAGAAAGCCTACGAGATCGCCGCGGAGCAGTTCGTTGAGGGCGGAAACAACCGCATCGTCATGGCGTCCGACGGTGATTTGAACGTGGGCATTTCCTCTCCCGAGGAGCTGAAAAACTATATCGCCGAGAAGCGGAACGCGGGGATCTATCTGTCCGTCCTCGGCTTCGGAACAGGTAATTACCGCGACGATACCATGAGTGCGCTGGCGCAAAACGGCAACGGCGTGTATTACTATATCGACAGCGCGCGGGAAGCCGAAAAGGTGCTGGGAACCGATCTTGTCGCGACGCTCTATACCGTCGCCAAGGACGTGAAGTTTCAGATCACCTTTGATCCTGCCTACGTGACCGAGTACCGCCTCATCGGATACGAGAACCGTATGCTCAAGACCGAAGATTTTGACGACGATACCAAGGACGCGGGGGAGGTTGGCGCGGGGCATACCCTGACCGTCTGCTACGAGCTAAAGCTCTCGGAAAATGCCCTCACCGACGGGGGTAAGACCGCCGACTGGATGAAGCTTGCCATGCGCTACAAGCTTCCCGAAAGCAACGACAGTACCTTAAAGGAGCTGGTGCTGGGCGGCTCGCTTCTGACCGATGCGCCCACCGACGACGCGCGCTTCCTTGCCGCAGTCATTCAAACGGCAATGATCGTCAACGGCAGCAGCTATAACGAGAAAAACGTCTCACTTGCCGCCGTTCTCGATACCCTCTCCACCCTCGACCTTGCGGGGGACGGGGATAAGTCCGAATTCAAAAACTTGATTGAGACATTAGTATAGGATACGTGAAGGGAGAACTTCTTTTCGGAAGCTCTCCCTTCAAACGTCCCCGAAAAAATGAAGAGCCCTCTTGATTTTTTCGGGGATTTGTTGTATAATAGAGAAGTTATAGTAAAAGAAGAAGGAGAAGTCTCATGGAAGAACAAAAAGATCTTTCCGCTTTTATGGAAACGAAGCGTTCGTCGGAGCTGATCTACGACGGAAAGGTGATCCGCGTCTTTCGGGACGAGGTGACTCTGCCCGACGGAAACGTCTCCGTTCGGGAGCTGAACCGTCACGTAGGCGCGGTCTGCGTGATCCCCATCACCGCCAAGGGAGAGGTGATATGCGTTCGCCAATACCGCTACGCCGTGGGCGAGCTGCTTCTGGAGATCCCCGCTGGGAAGCTGGACAATCCCGACGAAGATCCCCGCGAAGCCGCTTTGCGAGAGCTACGTGAGGAAACGGGCGCGGTCTCAGGCAAGCTGACCTACCTTGGCAAATATTTCGGCTCTCCCGCCATTCTGGACGAGACGATCCATATGTATCTTGCCGAGGAGCTGACCTTCACCGACACCGATCCCGACGAGGACGAATTTCTTGAAGCGGTTCGTCTGCCCCTCTCCACCCTTTGCGACATGGTTCTTCGGGGCGAGATCCCCGACGGAAAGACGCAGGCGGCTGCGCTTCGGGCATCGAAGCTTTTGGAAGGACGGTTGCCGTAATGGGCTTTCTCTTGGGTCTTTTGGCGCTGATTGCCGCGCTTTTGGCGCTTCTTTATCTCTTTTTGATCCTACCGAGGCTTGCGGGAGGCGCGGATCTGCAATATATTCGCACCCATTACGCCCATCGGGGGCTTTGGGATACGGCGTCTCCCGAAAATTCTCTTGCCGCCTTCGCCAAAGCCGTTCGGGCAGGCGTGGGCATTGAGTTGGATATTCAGCTTTCCCGCGACGGGCAGGTGATGGTCTTTCACGACGATACTCTCACGAGAATGTGCGGCGTGCGCCGCCGTCTTGGCGACCTGACGTGCGCCGAGCTGCAAGCCCTTTCCTTGAAGGGCACGTCGCAAACCGTACCCACTCTCGCCGAGGTGCTGGCGCTGGTGCGGGGACGGGTCCCCCTCATGATCGAATGTAAGGGGGAGACCCCCAACCCAGCCCTCTGTCTTGCCGCCGCCCAGCTGCTGGACACCTACGCGGGTCCCTTTTCGGTAATCTCCTTCAATCCTCTGATCCTCCGCTGGTTCAAGCGTTACCGCCCGGGCTTTGCGCGGGGACAGCTGGTCACCAAAACAAAAAAAGGGCAGGGCGCGGGGCGCCGCGCGGTATCCTTCCTGCTCTCCCATATGCTTCTCAACGGATTTTCCCGTCCCGATTTTCTGTCGGTCAACGAAAAGATTTACCGCCGTCCCGTATTTTTCCTTTGCCGCCGTCTACTCGGCGTTTCGGGCTTTGTGTGGACGGTGCGAACGAGCCATGGCTACCGTCAGGCAAGAAAGCGGGGCTGGTACTCGGTATTCGAGGAAATCCGACCAAGGTCTACTTTATCCCAAAAAAGGAGTCGAAAAATATGAAAAAATGTTATCAAGCGGCAGATATTCTTCTGCCAAACTTTGAGGTCATCGATCCCGCCAAATGGGCGGTAGTGGCTTGCGATCAATTCACCAGCGAACCCGAATACTGGCAAAAGGCGGAGGCGTTCGTGGGCGACGCGCCCTCGACGTTGCGCATGATCCTGCCCGAGGTCTACCTTGCCGAGTCAGGCGAGCGCATCGGACGCATCAACGAAATGATGCGCCACTATGCGGACAGCCTTCTGCTTCCCCATACCGATTCCATGATCTACGTGGAGAGGACCCAGTCCGACGGCAGCATCCGTCGGGGTATCGTTCTGGCGATCGATCTGGAGTGCTACGACTATAGAAAGGGGGCGGATTCCCTGATTCGCGCCACCGAAGCCACCGTAGTGGAACGGATTCCCCCTCGGGTGGCGATCCGTCGGGAAGCGGTGGTAGAAGCCCCCCACGTGATGCTTCTCATTGACGATCCCCGCCATACCGTCATCGAACCATTGGCAGACTCCTCCATGGGTGAGCTTGCCTACGACACCGAGCTGATGCTGGGCGGCGGTCACCTGAAGGGAAGGTTTCTGGATGCTGCCGAGATCCGTCGGGTAGAGCGATCCTTGGACGCGCTGATCACCCCCGAGGCAACCAAGGAGCGCTACGGCAAATCGGGGCTGGCTCCTCTGCTCTTCGCCGTGGGCGACGGCAACCACTCCCTCGCCTCTGCCAAGGCGGCGTACGAGGAGGTCAAAGCCGCCATCGGCGCGGAAGCCGCCGAATCCCACCCCGCGCGATACGCCCTTGCCGAGGTGGTAAACGTTCACGACCCCGCCCTTGCCTTTGAGCCGATCTACCGCGTAATGTTCGGAGTAGAACCCGCCGACGTGCTGACCGAGCTTGAAGCATATCTGTCCTCCTTGAAGGGAAACGCAGAGCCGCAGACTGTAACCTATCTGTTTGACAACGAAGAAGGAACGCTGGCCGTACCCTCTCCCCTTCGTCAGCTGACGGTGGGAACGCTGCAGGACTTTATCGACGGCTACCTCTCCCGCCACGCGGGCGCGGAGGTGGACTATATTCACGGCGAAGAATCGCTCCGTACCCTGTGCCAAAAGGAGAGCGCCATCGGCTTCCTCTTTTCGGGCATGGCAAAGGATCAGCTCTTCCCCACCGTCGTATTCGACGGCGCGCTCCCCAGAAAGACCTTTTCCATGGGACACGCCACCGACAAGCGGTACTATATGGAGTGCCGCCGTATTCAACCAAAACAACCGTAAAAAAAGGAAACGATCATGACCGATAACTGGAATCAACTGTTGCAGGACTGTTGCGCCTGCAAGGCTTGCGAGCTACATAAAAGCCGTACCAACTGCGTGTTCGGTACGGGCAATGTGAACGCCGATATTCTCTTTGTGGGAGAAGCCCCGGGCGAGAACGAGGACAAAACGGGAACGCCCTTCGTGGGCAGGGCGGGACAGCTGCTGGACAAATTTTTGTTCGCCGTAGATATTCCCCGCGAGAGCGTTTATATCGCCAATATTCTCAAATGCCGTCCCCCGAAGAATCGGGACCCCCTGCCTGCCGAGGAGGACGCCTGCATGGACTTCTTGCGCCGTCAGGTCAAGCTGATCCAACCCAAGATCATCGTTTGTCTTGGCAGGATCTCCGCCATGCGGCTGATCCGACCCGATTTCAAGATCACCAAGGAGCACGGTGAATGGGTAGAACGAGGCAATTTCCTCATTACCGCCGTCTATCACCCCGCCCTTCTGCTCCGCGATCCACGTAAAAAAGAAGAGATGCTTGCCGATATGAAAATGATCCGCGCCAAGCTGGACGAGCTGAAACAGGAGAGTGCACAATGATCAGTCTGAATTTCCCTTCTCTGCTGACCACCATCGCCACCCTCTTCTTTCTGATGGCGGTGGGCTTTGTAGCGGGCAAGCTGGGGATCATAAACGGAACGGCCTCCAAAAACCTTTCCCGCCTGATCATCGCCATCGCCCAGCCCGCCCTGATCATCGACTCGCTGGTGAAAATGGAGTATTCCCCCGAGAACCTGCGACTTGGGCTGCTGACCCTCTTGCTTGGTCTTGCGATCCACGGCTTTCTTGCTGTGATTGCCTTTTTTGCCTTTACCCCCTTCCGCAATTTGGACGAGAGAAAGCTCTCGGAGTTCTCCGCCGTGTTCGGCAACGTGGGCTTTGTGGGCTTCCCGATCCTCAGCTCGATCCTCGGCGACCGCGGGCTGTTCATGGGGGCGTTCTTTATCATCAGCTTCCACCTGACCCTCTGGACCTGGGGCATTGCGATCCTCGCGCGGAAGCGGGACGACATCAAGCTAACCCCCAAGAAGATCTTCCTCAATTACGGAACGGTCCCCTGCCTCATCGGCTTCGTGCTCTTCGTTTTGGGAGGCTTGCTCCCCTCGGTTCTGCCTACGGGGGTGACGAACGTACTGTCCGCCGCCGCGCCTTCGGTGCTCTCCACGCTGTCCTACGTGGCGTCCCTCTGTACGCCGATCTCCATGCTGATCACGGGCGCACTGCTGGCAAGCAGAAGCCTGTCGCAGATCCTCGGATCGGGAAAGATCTACTACCTCTGTGCCGTCAAGCTGGTCCTCACACCTCTGCTTGTCTGCGCACTCATGAAGCTCATCGGCTTTGATCCCATGTGGATACAGTTCGCCGTGGTCATCATCGCTATGCCGTCCGCGTCTACCGTGACGATGCTGGCGGAGCTTCACGATATCTCCCCCGGCTACGCCGCCCAAGCCGTCGGCACGACCTCGCTGATCTCCATCGCAACCATGCCCTGCGTCATCTGGCTGGCGCAGAAAATCATAGAATTATAAAGAATGCGGTAGGGGGAGCTTCTCGAAAGAAGCTCCCCCTACCGCATTTCTCGTTCCCTCAATCGGGGTAAGCGAAGGTAATCTCGTTATTTTGCAGAACCGAAAGGTAGGCGGCACACTCGGCTTTGGCGGCAGAAAGCTCCAATTCGCGGTAATTTCCGCACTCCTTTCGGGACTGCCCGAACATCGCGCCCTCGTGGGCGACGATCTTTTGCAGTACGTCAAGGACGGTATCCCGCACGACCTCCTTCGGCGTATCCCGCACCAAGAGGTAAAAGCCCGTACGGCAGCCCATCGGTCCGAAATAGATCACCCTCTCGCCGATGGCGGAATTGCGGACGTAGGTGGCGAACATATGCTCCACCGAGTGCATAGTCACGTTGTCCATATACTCTCCCGCGTTGGGTATGCGGGTTCTCATGTCGTAGGTGGTAATATCCCCGTCGATACGGGAAACGTAAATGCCTTTCCCGATCTTGTCGTGATCGACGCAAAAGCTGGTGATTCGTTCCATAATATCCTCCTTTGAATACGATCAAAGGGGCTATCTCCAAGAAACAGCCCCCCTTTATTGAAGTTACAGCGCGATATCGTTGATGATGTCGTAAAGCTCCTTGATCTCCTTGCGGCGTTTTTCGCAAAGCGCTTCCATTTCTGCCACGTCCTCGGCGCTGAATTTGTCCAGATCGCCGTCCTGCAGCTTGTTCTTATACATACGGTCGGCGGTCAGGGCAAACACGATATCCTTGCTTGCGATCTTGCCGTCCTCTTCCACGACCACCAGATTGCTCTTGCCCTCCAGAATGAGATCGATTGCCTTCACGCCCATTTGGGACGCGGTAAGACGGTCGCGCAGAGTAGGCGTACCGCCGCGGACGATGTGCGCCAAACGGGCAAACTTCGTCTCGATACCCGTTTCTTCCTGAATCTTTTTCTGCAGGATCTCTCCGTAACGGATCTTATTGCCGTTCTCGTCTACAGTGTTCAAGCCTTCGCTGACGACGATGAGCATACCTCTCTTGGCTCGCAGCTTAGCCGCCTTGATGCGATTAATCATCGCGTCCTCGTCAAAAGGAAGCTCGGGGATCGCAACCGCCATTGCGCCTGCGGCAATGCCCGCGCGGAGGGCGATCTGACCGCAATCGCGACCCATGACCTCAACCACGTTACAACGGGCGTGGGATTCGCAGGTGTCGCGGAGCTTATCCAGAACCTCAACCACGGTGTTCATAGCGGTGTCGAAGCCCACGGTGTAGTCGGTGGCGGTGATGTCATTGTCGATGGTACCCGTTACGCCGATGGTGGGAATCCCGCGGATCGCCAAGTCCGTCGCGCCGCGGAAGGTTCCGTCGCCGCCGATGGCAACAATAGCGTCGATCTGATTGTTTTTACAGGTTTCGATCGCCTTTTGCATTCCCTCTTCGGTCTTAAATTCCGGACAACGGTCGGAATACAGGATCGTACCGCCGTGGGAAATAATATTGGAAACGGTGGTGGTGGTCAAGGGGATCATCTTTTCGTTGATCAGACCGCTGTATCCGCCGATGATACCGACCGCCTCCACGCCCTGCTTTTTCGCTTTTCTCGCAATGGCGCGGATGACCGCGTTCATACCGGGGGCGTCGCCGCCCGAGGTAAGCACGCCGATTCTTCTGAATTGTTGCATAGTGAACTACCTCTCTTATCTTGGTATCGGTATTCTTGTACCGATATAAAATCATCCTTATTATTTTAATATATCTTTTCCGAAAAATCAAGGCATTTTTTTATTTTTCTGAAAATTCATAGAAAATTCATTTTTTGCAAGGCTATGTAACCGTTTGACGACCCTTGAGTAAGGACCTCGACGGGTCAACAAGGGAGTTTGAGGGAAGCTTCTCAAAGGAAGCTTCCCTCAAGGCATTCTTTTAATTCGCGCTTTTTACAGAATATTTCTCCACACCGAGGACGGTTTCGCCGTCGATCTGCAAGGGGGTGGGACGATCGAAGGCGACCTCAAACTCCTTGCCCTTCAAAACCGTGATCGCTTTTTTCTGCTTCACGTGCTCCCCTTTAAAAATAGAGGGAAAGACCATCAGCGTTTTCAGCTTACCCGTACCGTGGAACATAACGAGGGACAGCGTGCCGTCCGCGTTGTTTCTTTTCTGATCCGGTGCCATCATCATACCGCCGCCGTAAAATCTGCCGTGCATCACGGGAGCGATCCATACCTTTCGGAAGGAATAGCTTTTTCCGTCCACCGTCACCGTGGCGTTTCTCGGCTTGAAATGAAAAAGCAGCCCCTTGATGGCGATCCCCGCGTAGTTGACGGGCTTATCGGATTTTTTGCGAAGCTCGTCGCCGATCTCACAGCAGTAGCCGTCAATGCCGTACCCTACGCCGTTGATGAAAAGGGACTCCTTGCCGTTTACCGTCACCGAAGGAAGCTCCTTCAGATACTGCGTGATCTTCACGGGCGCGTCGCCCCGCTTGCCTCCCAGATCGTGAAGAAAATCGTTGCCCGTTCCCGCGGCGTAATATTCGATCTCTCTGCCGTAGTCGATCTCCTTCGTATCGGTAGCAAAGCGATTCAGCGTACCGTCGCCGCCGCACAGGATCACTCGATCCTGTACCTCAAGGCCTCCGAAAAAGGACGGATAGTCCAGCGTGGTCAGATCGACAAAGGTCAGCGGCGCCTCACCAAGCAGGGCGCGCAACTCCTTGGCGTATTCTTCTCCCTTTCCGTTACCCGAATGAGGATTGTATAACGCATACGTCATCATGATGACCGTTCTCCTTCCAAATCGAATTTTTCATTCTTCCTTATCATTTTAACAAAAAACGACGAAATTTTCAAGAATTCCGTCGTTTTTTGTCGTTTGATTTTGTCAGTCAATTTTGGGGTTTTGTCTGAAAAAGTCAATTTGAAAAACAGATGACGTTCTTATCGGAGAATTTGAAGCTCCGCTACGTGCGAGCATCGCATTTGACCACTCTTGGAATTATGATAATAAACATCGTAAAGACCGCCGCGAAAATTCTTCTGAATACTGCATTCTTTCCATTCAGGCGGCAAACAAGGATCCGTGCGAAGTCCTTCCATGGTCGGCTTTAAGCCGAATACGAAAGAAACCAAGGATTTCACTACCCATTGTGTCGTGGCGGTACGTCAGCTTTGCCCGGGCGTTCCGTAACGGTAGCCCGTCTGCTCTCCGTGATAGAAGTTATACAAGATATACGGGAAAGTAAAAATCGACAAGCTTCTGTCGAAACTTGTCGATTTTTGTGATGCCACTACAAAATAGATCCATATAGGACTATTGTACAAAAACAGTCCGCGTTTTTTTGCTGTGGGGGTACACTTATCCCTTGGCGAGGATGGGAGCTGCACCCCGCCGCTATCTTCCGATGGACCACTCCTTGCTTGCAAACGAAACTATGTACTTGTTTTCAATTAAGCACCGTCAAAGCACCTTCGATTTGCTTTTTCCACTCCTTGTTGCGAGAAACAACTATTGCAACGGCTTTGCCATTTGTACTAACTAAAATTTGATTTTTATTGGTTTTCACCGATTCTATTGTATTCGTCGGTATTACAATTTCTTTTGTTGAAAAGTTTATCTTGTGAGGATAGAATTCAATGCCATTCTCTGTGAAAAACATCCAACCACCATTTCCGTTGATAGTTGCTCCACCATCACAAATTATTTTTCTTTCTTTTGCGATTTCAGTGCGCTTTTTATCAAACTTTTTTTCTTGATATTTAATAAAAAGGAACATCAACAATGCAAAAAGGAATCCACACAAAAATCCTGTGAGTATTCCAAGTATCAAACTAAGATGCATAAGACCGAACAGAATTCCCATTGGAACTCCGAACATTACTCCTGCAAGCGCATATTCTTTTATTCCGTTTTTGTATGTCATATTTTTCTCCTTAAAAGATTTATTTTTTATTGTACCACAAATCAGTGAATATTTCAAGCGGCTTGGTAAACAATCACGCCGAAGGCGTGGATGTTATCCGCAACTTGTTGCGGTATTTCATCAAGCCGCAGGAAAATACACGCTAACGCGTGATGATATACAAACAGAAAGTAAACACTATTGTCTCTCCTTTGCTGTATTGATAGAAGATATCAGCATCACCCTTATACTCGTGCAAGCGGAATCAAGCGTTTTGTATTCGCTTTCCGTAATGTAATTTGTCTTATACAATAACCCTAACCAATATCCTGTTTCGTTTGCTTCCTTGAGTGCGATTTGCAATTTTGCAATAAAATCCGCCTTACCGTGAGCATACTGTGCCTCACGGATGTTTGCGCCAATAGAGGTGCCACTTCTGCCGATCTGGTTAGATATTATGGATTCGCGTTTTTCCTTTAAGGATTTTACAAGATTTATGATTTGAACGGCAAAGTCCATGGATTGTGAGCGGAGTTTGGATTCGGACATTATATACACCTCACTTTCAAGTATATTATATCATATGCTTACAAATATTTCAATAGTGAAGTTGCGGCAAGCCGCAGTGAAGTTTGGACTATCGCCCAAGTGAAGTATTGCGCCGATGGCGCAAAGTGAAGTTAAGTGTTCCGCATATCGTGCCGAAGGCACACTTCACGCACGAAGTGCGCTTCACTTGCGAAGCATACTTCACGTTCCGTGCAAGCGGAACACTTAGTTCAAAAAACGCACCTTTGTCGGTAGACAAAAGTGCGTTTTTTGTTGGCAGGGGCAGGAGGATTCGAACCCGCGACCCACGGTTTTGGAGACCGGTACTCTACCAGCTGAGCTATACCCCTATACCATACCGCATTATTATAACACATCTTTTTGCTTTTTTCAAGGGGTTTTGAAAAATTTTTAATTATTTTTTCTCTGTTTTTGCGTTGCGTTATTTTCCGAGAAACAACGATCTTCTGCGGATCTCCAATTCCCGATAGCTAATACTGTGATCGGTCACGCTCTCTAAAACCGAAAACGCGTTTTGTGTTCCATAGCAAGAAAATCTCGCGCAAGCGCCGTCCGTCTCATCGGTTTGCTCTATCAACCTCCCAAATTCCCTTTGCGCCAAATCGGAAAATGACAGCGCACCGCCAACCTCTGTTACCTGCGCCAAAATCAAAACGGGAAGCTCCGTATCGGTCAAAAGCGACGGAAGCGTCACCTCGCAATTTTTCGTAAGCCTTCCACTCAATTGCAAAAGCCAGAACCCATCTCGCTCCGATCCCACGCGGCATACCGATCGCGCAAGACCACTCTCGCCGTCACGATCTGCCCATACAAGCTCTACGCTGCTCTGCTTTTTGCCAACGATAACCGCATGCGCCGCATCCAAGGAAAGCGCCGAGGTTTGGTAACCGTACAGCCCCATTTGCACATATTCCATTCGCTCCGCGGGGGCAACGCCAAAAAGCACCGCATCGGGTGAGTATTCGGATAAAATCGTTTGCAGCTGACTCGTAACCGCAATCGGCGTGGCTTGGGTCAACCACCCGTCACCGCGCACGAACGCCAGCCGATGGGAGCCTCCCTCGTAGGAACATTCCCGAGTCGAGGAAAGTACTGCCGAGCAAACGCCTTGATCCGCAGGCGCGAACAACAAAGAAAACAGCTCCCGTGCCGCTGCGGAAATTCCGAGAGAATCCTCCGCGCAAAGCGTCACGCCTTGTGCGTTGGGGATCAAGCGCGCGCACACGCTTCCGCCCTCAGATTTCTCCGTCACAAGAAAGATCCCCTTCCCCGTCTTATCGCGATCTGCCTCCAAGGACACGCGCAGCCAGTATCCGCTTTTTTCGGCAATCGCCCCTTGAAGCGAGCTTGCCAGACGGAGCAATTCCTCCGAGGCGTTGTTGAGACAAACGATCCCATATTCGTGCAGGTCAAAGCCGTTCAGAAGAACCTTCTCGTAAGGATAGCTTCCGTACAGAGAAAATCCGCCGTCCTCACTCATCAGCAGCTCCGCCGTAGCGGCGGGAAGGATCTCTCGGCAAAACCGTTCGACAGCAACGACCGTTGCCGAGTCGGTCTTTCCGCCAAGCACCACCGCGCCATTGACGACACGGCAAATATAATCGTCCTTTTTCAGGCTTTTCATCGATTCCATCGACACGGAACGATTGGTCAGACCCAAAAGGATCTCGGTCTCATTCACCCGTTCACTCAAAGGCTCCGTATCGTAAACCGCGGTTGCCGTCACTCCCGTTTGCTCTGCTATCCGCAGGGCAAGTCCGTCTGCGGCATTCTTCAGCGCCGCCGAGCAAGCAGAAGGAATCACGATGCGATAGCTGAGCGCCTCCCCTTGTCCGTCCGTTGCCGTCAATTCGGGCGGATAGTCATTCCTTTCAGAGCAGGAGCAACCAAGAACACAAAGCAGGACGGCAAGCAAAAATGCCGTCGTTCTTGCAAACAGCTTACCGATAGTCAAACCGTTCCCCCCGTTCCACAGGCAGATCCCGTCCGTATCCGCATTCTACGATCTTTTTCGTAAGCGCTTCTCCCGCCGTCCGTTTGACAGCGTAGCGCACGCAAACCGACGCACCGAACTCGGTCTCGTCGATCACCGCACCCGCCGCCGCCAGAATCACCTGATATTTTTGATATTCCGAATATCCGCACCTAAGCTCGTACTCCACATAGGGCTCGTAGGTAATGATCCCCGCCGCCTCCAGCGCCAGCGACGCGGCGTGGGAATAGGCGCGAACCAAGCCTCCAGCGCCCAACAGCGTACCTCCGAAATAACGGGTCACCACCACGCAAACGTTTCGCACGCCGCTTTTTCGAATGGTGTCCAGAACGGGCATTCCCGCCGTTCCCTGTGGTTCTCCGTCGTCGGAATAGCGCGCCACCGTCTCTCCGCGCATCAGATACGCGAACACGTTATGGGTGGCATCCTGATACTGCTTTTTGATTTGCTTGACAAAGGCTTGCGCCTCTTCCTCGGTATCGGTTCGAATGGCGTGACCAAGGAAAACCGACCGCTTTTCCTCAAATTCCACGTGGGCTTCCTGCTTCACCGTCACAAAAAGCTCTGTTTTTTCGCTCATAGGATCTCCTTTTCCGTCTTACAGCACGGACAAAACGAACACCGCGGCAAAGGCGGTGATGGCAACGGCAACGCCCGCGTTACAGAACACGTTTGCCACCCGTCCCTCTCTCGGCGGCGGAAGCAGTCCCGGTTGCAGGCGCGTCTTTTTCAGACCCGAGACAAGGAAGATCACACCGCAGATCGCCATCACGGTCATGGCGATCTCATAGACTGCCAGAATCGTCAGGGGCTGCAAATACTCACCCATCAACGCGGATACTGCCTCCGCGTCACCTGCGGACATCAGCTCCATCAAGCGATTCAGCGTCTCCTCGTTCAGAAGGGGCGCAAGACGCTGGGCGAGCCACGCCATCAGCACGCCGCCCAGCAGATTGATCAAAAAGTGATAGACAATGGAATAGATCAGCTTACCTGTTTTCACGTAGATCAGCGAGAACAGCGCGCCAAGGAAAAAGGCGTAGGCAAACTGAAAGAAGTTTCCGTGTACCAAGCCGAACGCCGCCGCAGACAGCACGATGGCGTAGCCCTCTCCCAAGGGAAGCAGTCGATCGCAAAGAAGCTTACGGAATACCAGCTCCTCAAGAATCGCGGGCAGAAGCGCCACGAAGATCAGATTGATCCACCAAGCATTCCCCTCGGTCATGCTTTCCACGGGATTGGTCAGCATCTCTCCCTTCGCCGCCGCGAAAAAGGAAATGATGATATTGCTCAGGTAATTTCCGACGGTCATCAACGCTACTGCCACGCA
This sequence comes from Clostridia bacterium, assembly GCA_017504995.1. GTDB lineage: Bacteria > Bacillota > Clostridia > Oscillospirales > CAG-272 > HGM12713. The sequence goes on along the minus strand of JAFVQC010000048.1, from coordinate 37,509 downwards.
GAAGCCCTTGACCACGCTCTTGCCTTCCATTTTTTCGGGAAGCACGCTGTCTTTCGGCAGACGGGCAAGCACCCAAAGGCAAAGGGGCACACCGATACCGTACAGCGGGATCACGGAAATCACTTGATAAAGCAACGCGTCGGAAAAGATCCAAGGCGCAAACCGACCAACCAAATAGGACAACAAAAAGCCGCCCAGCTGCAGCCCTGCCACAAGGGCAAATACGGCAAAGCCAAAAATCGAAAAATACCGTTTGGCGTCTCGCTCGGTCAGCGTTCCACCTACGGGATCAAGGGAAAATTTCAATGCGTTCATAGAGTTCCTCTTTCAAAAATTACAGGATTTTGGAATAACGGTTACGCTCTGTGCCGATCCTTCGCCAAACGGGCGCACAGAGAAACGATGCCGTACAGCGGAATTCCAAAGAGCAGCGTCAGGAGCAGCTCGGGCAGGATCACCCGCTGCAGGACGGCAAAAGCCGTAAACGCTCTCACAAATAAAATATGCTCCAAAAAGGTAAATAGCCCGCGCAGGAGCAGGGCCGGAAGCATGAGAAGCAACCAAGACCAAATGCTCGGCAGCATTTTCTCCGCCAAGATGCCGAGAAGCGCCGCTACCGCAAGATAAAACAACGGGCGGATCGAAACGCCAACTGCTCCCGTGGCGTCCAAAAGCAGTCCTCCCGCGATGCCGAATACCGCCGCCACACCGCCGCTTTCTCTCAGCAGAACCGCCGCGAGGGTGCAAAGGATCAGATCGGGAACAGCGGGCAGGAAATTCAGTTGTGCAAAAAAGGAGCATTGCGCCGCCGCCAGAAACAGAAGCAACAGTCCGTACACGGCAACCCGCTTGATTCGTTCGGGGCGAATGGGCGCTCCATCTCTGCGGATTCTTCGTCTCATTTCACGATCCCTCCGCATAGCCGCTTACGATCATCATACGCGAAGCACCGTCCTGTTCGGAAAAGTCCGCGGCAGGCGCGATGATCGCCACCAGATTGCGAGATTCATCGGCTTCAATGGAAACCACCTCGCCGATCAAAAGTCCCGACGGATACAGGCTTCCCACACCGCCTGCGGTATACACGCGGTCACCCACCCGAATATCGGCGGTATATTCGATATAGGTCATACGGCATTTCCCCTCGCCGCGAAGCGCCGCGTCTCCCTCAACGACGCCCAACGCGCCGCCGCGGTCGGTATACGCGCCCACCGAGGTTGCCGTCTCCAGAATGCTCACCACCCGACACCAGTCAAGACCTACTTCCTTGACGTAGCCGTACACGCCGTCCTCGGTCAGAACGGGCATTTTTTCTTTGATGCCGTGCACACGCCCCCGATCCAAGGTCAAGACCGTGGAATAATTTCCCGCCTCGCGCCCAATGATCCGCGCGTCGGTAAGAGCAAATTCGGGATGATCCTCGGCAAGATGGAGATAGTCCTTGAGCCATTCGTTTTCTTCTTTGAGCAAATCCGCGCCGTAGCTTTCCTCCGCCATCGAGTCAAGCGCTGCCCGAAGGGCTTCGTTTTCGGCGGCAACGCGGTCATAGTCACGGAAGGTCGACACGAATCCATTGAGTGCCGCCGCCACCTTTGCGCCGCACCATTCAAAGGGCTTTGCCGCCGTTTGAAGCACACTTCGCACGGGTCCTGTGATCCCAAACGCCGCAAAAAGCGCCGTGACCACGATCACCGCCGCAACCAGTGCCACGCAAATCAGAAAAAGCTTTGATTTGAGAAATTTCATGTTGACCTCCTTTCTATGATATGAGGACGCGCCTTACTTTTTCTTTTAAAAAAGAAAAAGTAAGCAAAAAGAAAATTCTTGCAGGGATTTGTTTTGTTTTCCTTGTTTTGCGATCTTTTGTTTCTTCTCAATTCCCCTTTGCTTTCTTCTTTTAAAAAAGAAAAAGCAAGCAAAAAGAAAATTTTTACAGGGATTTGTTTTGTTTTCCTTGTTTTGCGATCTTTTGTTTCTTCTCAATTCCCCTTTGCTTTCTTCTTTTAAAAAAGAAAAAGCAAGCAAAAAGAAAATTCTTGCAGAGATTTGTTTTGTATTCCTTGTTTTGCGATTTTTTGTTTATTCTCAATCCCCCTTTGCTTTCTTCTTTCAAAAAAGAAAAAGTAAGCAAAAAGAAAATTCTTGCAAAAATGATTTTATCGCCTCGCCGATTGATTGCGGAAATTTATTTGTTTTTACGGGTCGCCGAGGACGTCGACCCCTACGGGTTTTACAAGAATTTTATTGTTCTTCGGCTCGCCCTTTGTTTCAAAAGAACGGTGTCCGGTCATTTTTTTGAATCTCGTAGGGGTCGACGTCCTCGGCGACCCGAAAGAAACAAAGGTCGACCGCAATCAAACGGCGAGGCGATGAACAATATTTTTTAATTCCAAACACAAATGAATTTTTTATTCGTTACTCGTTTCCCGATGATTCCTCCGTCACCATGGGGATCTCGTCCTTTTTCTTGCCGAGGAAGCCCCACGCCACCGCGGCGACAAAGCGCAAGGCGTTGGCTATGAGGATCGACCAGACGAAGCCACTCAATCCCCCCAGCACCGTTCCCACCGCCACGCAGGCAAAGAACTCCACGGCATACGCGCCGTTGAAGAAAAATTGCTTTTTCTCTCCCTTGAAGCGGAGCAAAACCATCATCAATACACCCGATACAAAATAGAAAATCTGTCCGAGAATGGCAGGCATCAGATATTGCATCGCCTCCCCCACGTTGTCGGGATAGAGAATACGGATCAAAATGGGAGAAACCAACATACAACCGCCAAAGCCAATCACACCGAATATTCCTGCCGCGCCGACGATCACCGTCCAGATCTTTGCCGTCAATCCGCCGCGATAGCGAACCAAATAGCTGATAATAATGGCGTTGATCGGAAGCGTCAGCATAGAAATGATCTTTCCCACCAACGAAGCAATATAATAGGTCGTAACCGCCGTACCGTCTCCCGTAATGGCAAGTAAAAGAATACGGTCTGCGTGAAGCGTAATATTGTCAATAAAGGCAGAAAGAAAAACAAAGCCTATACTGGAAAGGATCGGAACAAGATGTTTGGTTCGTTTGAAAAAGGGAGGACGAAAGATCGTACCGCAAAAGCAAACGTATAAAAACGCAAGAGTCTCGCCCAAAATCAACGTCAACATCCATTGACCCGAAACCCGAAACAGAAGCAAGCCTGCCGCATAGCCCACCGAAATCAAAACGTAATAAACCATATAGCGGAAAAAGTTCGTACTGATACGAAATTCCACTTCCGCATAATATCGGAGCATGGTGGTAAACATCAGCGCAACGTAGAGCAAAATCGAAAGAGGGGTCGCGATCTGGAGATAGAACAGATAGGAAATACCGATAATACTTCCCAAAATCCCCATAAACAAGAGGATCAGATTGTAATCTCCGTTATCGGTACGCCCCTTTTCCACGCCGAGCAAACGAGAGCAATTCACCGCATAACCGCAAGTGCCCGCGGTTATGGCGATCAACGAAAGAACGGAAAGCGCCACGCCATACCGATCCGATCCCAGCCGTCTCTCAAAATACGGATACACCAAAAGCTGAATCACCATATTGAAAATAGCGGCAGCTCCAATACTGTAAATCAGATTGAGTACCTTCGATTTATTTTCCGCAGAAAGAAGGGCTTTGATTTTTGAACTCATAACGGTTACCGTGAATGGCTCCTTTCCTTATTATATAATTTTATTATACCACGAACGCATGGATTTGTAAAGAGATTTTTCCCGAAAAGCCACTTTCACTCCTCTATAGGGTTTCTTGTTGAAAAGACTTGACATTTCAATTGAAAAAGGGTATAATAATTGTATCATGGAATAATTGTGTTTCAAAGAAAGGATCGATCACATGGTTAGTGTCATTATTCCCGTATACAACGGGGAGAAGTATATTTCCCACTGTTTAGATACCTTATTTTCCCTCGGTTGCGAGGGAATGGAGGTGATCGCGGTCAACGATGGAAGCCATGACAGTTCTTCGTCTCTTTTGCACAAATATGCCGAAAAATACTCCGCGCTAAAGGTCATCGATCAAGAAAACTCAGGCGCAGCAAGAGCAAGGCGAAAAGGAATTGAAGCCGCAACGGGTGACTTTATCGGCTTTTTGGATATTGATGATAGCGCCGAACCAGATATGTACAAAAAAATGTGGGAAAAAGCAATACAAACCGATGCCGACATCGTTTTTTGTGATTACGTAACCGAGTGTCCCACCTCCTCTCGCATTGTAAAAAACCGATTTGATAAAGGTCAGACCTTTCCTCTTAGCGGCAAGGAAGCTATGCGCTATATGCAACGCAGACAAGCAATCTTTTCCTTCCCATGGAACAAAATCTATCGTACGGAATTGCTTCGTTCGATAGAATTTCCCGAAGGAAACTTTGTCGGTGAAGACTATAATATGCTGTTGCAATTGTTTGAAAAAACCGACAAAATCGAGTATTTGGACTTCGTCGGCTACCATTACGCCATGACGGACAACAGTGCCAGCCGAAGCGGATATTCCGAAAGCACGTTGCGCGCTTACCGCCACTATCAAGAAGACTATGAAATGGTCTGTGGCCTACATCCTGATATAAAGCGTGACGCGACGAACTATCTCATCATTGAATATATGGCTTGTGTCATTGCAATGGGACGAAATAAAGTCTATAACAAAGAAATGATCCGAGAGATCAAACAATTTATTCGTCGAGGCCTTTGGGGATTTTTAACGGCAAGATACGTTTCCGTTATCATGAAAGGAAGCGCCGTTGCTCTCCTTCTCAGCTACCGCTTGCTGATCTTTGTTTATCGTCTGATCGGTTAATTTGCTAAATTACGCAGAAAGGAGCTTCTCCTTGAAAAAAGTATTAAAAACCATACAAACCCATTTTGTCACCAAGGAATACAGCGTCCTGTTCATCGAAGCGATACTGGTATTTGCGGGAATCTATCTGCTTCTCTCCTTGCTCTCCCTCGGACGGCTGCTGCCCACCATCTTCTTTTTGGATACGGGCGACGCTTTTATGGACTTCTTCAACTCCATTCGGGACGCGGCGCAAGGCATCGACGCCTATCTGGAACGGCACGTGATCTATCCGCCCATGGCAAATCTGTTCTTCTATCTGCTGTCCTTCCTCACGCCCGACAACTATAATAACTCTTCCTTTGAGGCGCGCTACCGCTGGCAGAGGTACGACGAAACCGTGCTTTTGATTCGCGTTTTCCTCCTCGTTTGTGTGATTCTGTTGTTGGTCACTTGGTTCGTCTCTCTCGGAAAATCCATTCCCATGCGCCGCCGCGCCCTTTTGACGCTGGTGTTCGTGGGAAGCGTTCCCTGTCTCAATCTCTTGGAGAGGGGCAATCTGCTGATCTTTTCCTTGATCTTCCTTGTGATCTACGCCATGACCTATCATTCTCCGAGCAAGCTTGTACGAGAGATCGGGCTGATCGCCTTGGCGCTCTCCTTCTCCTTAAAGCTTTATCCCGTGCTGTTCGCGTGGATTCTCATCGGAGATAAGCGATATAAGGAATTTTTCCGTTGCGCCGTCTACTGTCTGGCAACGCTGATCCTGCCGTCCTTTGCTTTCGGCGGACCTTCGATCCTTTGGACCATCGTGCAAAACATTTTCTCCTTTTCCTCAGGCTCGGGCGGTGCACAGGGCGCGATCAGCTCCTTCCTGCATCTGCCGTCCTTCGTGGTAACGGGTGTATTGCTCCTTTGGTTTCTCCTGTGCGCCGTCACCTTCGTGATCGCGCCCTTCGTCGGGCTTCCGCGTTGGAAGGTCTGGGCCGTCGGCTGTATCGCCTTTATCGCCTTCCCCTCTTTGACCTCGATCTACGCTTGGCTGCTCTTCCTGATTCCCTTGATCTTTTTGTTCCGCGAGGGGGCAAAGGGAAAGAACGACCTGCCCTATTTTCTGCCCATTCTGATTCCCTTCCTGTTCTTCCCCGTCCCACTTCCCGGACCCGTGACAGCGAACATCATTCTGGTTTATCCCGCGCTGATCGCTCTGACCGTTGTGACCGTCAAGGATACATGGCGCGCGCTCAAGCAGACCTTGCAGGAACGGAAATCGAAAGAAAACCCTTTGGAGGACTGACATGAACAAGAGAAACGGCTATCTTGACGTTGCCAAATTCCTGTTTTCTATCATTATTATTCTGTACCATTTCGACCTTATCTTCCTTGGCGGTTATTTAGTCGTTGAAGCGTTTTTTATGATCTCGGGATATTTCCTGATGCGTTCGGTCAAAAAAGCCGATCCCGACGAGCCCCTTGGCGTTTCCACGGGCCGCTTCGTGCTTCATAAATACCGATCCATCGTGTATTTCCTGATTCCCTCCGCCATCATCGGCTGTATCGCTTACGTATTCATTATGCCCCGCGAGCCGATCGACGTGCTGATGCAGGCAACGCTTTCGATCTTCGAGTGGATTCCCTTGCAGGTAGCAGGGTACACGGGTTTTTACACCACGGGTGTTTCCTGGTATCTCTCCGCATTATTGCTTGCTTCCCTGATCGTTTATCCCTTGGCGCGAAAGCTGAAAACCACCTTTACCCTCATCATTTGTCCCTTGGTAGCGATCTTCTATTGGGGCATTCTGTCCCATAACTTCGGACACATCAACGTGCCCAACGAATGGTTGTTGGGGCTCTTCCACACGGGAATGATGCGCGGAATCGCGGGACTTTGCGCAGGCTGCTTCCTGTACGAATGCGTGACACGTTTGGAAAACAAAAAGCCCTCCGTAGCAGGTCGGATCGCGCTGACCCTTCTGGAAGTGCTTGGTTGGGGCTATTGCCTGCTGATCATGACCCAATATCCCAAGTCCATGTACGACTCGGCAGTGCTTTACGTCATGTTCGGTCTTTTGCTGATCGGCATTAACCAATATTCCTATCTGACGATTCTGGTACAGTTCAGGTGGACGAAGCATTTGGCAACGATAAGCACGGTGGTCTATCTGAACCACTATTATTGGGGACAGCTGATTTGGAAAAACTTCTATACCCTTCCCCAAACCCAACAGCTCCTGCTTTACTTCGGCTTGATTGCGGCTTCCTCCCTCGTGGTGTTCTTCGTGGGGACGGCGGCAATGCGACTGATTGGACGGAGAAAACAGACGGCATAAGAGACGAATCGACTCATTTTACAAAAAACAGCGTAGGCTGATGCACCTCGGGCTACGCTGTTTTTTATCGTTGATAAAGATTTTTTCAAAAAAATATTGACAACCGAACGGGTTTCCGTTATAATATATCCTACGGGGCATTAGCGCAGTTGGGAGCGCACAACACTGGCAGTGTTGGGGTCAGGGGTTCGAATCCCCTATGCTCCACCAGCAGGCAGTGCCTGCACCCAATCATTGACGGAGTGCAGTGCAAAGCCAAACTTCATACCACAACGGCAAGGTTCGGATTTTAGTCCGAATTCTACCAAAAATTCTCGGGAGATACACTCCCGAGAATTTTTACTTATTCCCTCTTCACTTTTCACCAAAAACCGTTTTATGTCCTCGTTTCCTTCAACCCTAAAATATAATCGGTGCTTACGCCATAATATTTGCTAAGAACAATCAAATGTCTGATCGGCAATTCGTTCGCCCCTCTTTCGTATCTTGCATACATCGTTTGCGACGTACCCAATACGTTCGCGATTTCTTGTTGCGTTTTATCGTGATCTTCCCGAAGATCACGTATTCTTTTTATATAAGACAGCATAATATTTACACCCTTTTTTTACTGATTTGTAAATATTATACCAAGTAAAAAAATTTACTATTGACTTTAGTAAATTTTTGTACTATAATAACATTGACTATACTAAAATCATGGAGGTTTATCATGTATTGCAAAAATTGCGGCGAACAAGCCAATGAAAATCAAGCGTTCTGCATGAAGTGCGGAGTAGAGCTTGGTACGGGTAACGCGTTCTGTCCGAATTGCGGGAATGCGGTTGCAACGGAAGCCGTTGTCTGCGTCAAATGCGGTATTTCTCTGAAAACGGATACCGCGAAAACCCATACCGTCAACACCGCCGGAATAAAGCCCCGATCCATCGCAACGGCAATCGTCCTTTCCCTTGTCACCTGCGGAATTTACGCCATTTATTGGTTTATCTGCCTTACCAACGAGATGAATCAGGCTTCGGGCAGAGTCAACGACACGAACGGTGGAACGGCGTTCCTGCTCAATCTGGTGACCTGTGGAATCTATGGAATTTTCTGGGCGTACAAGCTTGGCGAAAAGCGCGACGTCATCGCAAAGGAAACAGGCTCGTCCAATGTTCTTTATCTTGTTCTTACCTTTTTGGGGCTGGGTATCGTCGTTTACGGATTGGCGCAGGATACGCTGAATAAAGCAATTGACAACAAATAATTCCGAGTTAAAAAAACGCTTACGTAAAATCGCGGTCAAGTATTCCGTTATTCTGTGTCTCGCACTCGCTTATTTGATATTCGTACAATACACCCATCGGGGAATTCCCTGTCTGTTTTATAAAATAACGGGCTGGAAATGCGTCGGCTGCGGAATATCGAGAATGTTGATTTCCCTTGTAAGACTTGATTTTATCAGCGCCTTTTGGCACAATCCGTTTCTCTTTATCACAGGTCCTTTTATCCTTGCCTATCTCGTTTGTCGCGACGCAAAATACGTTCTGCGCGGAAACGGACAAATGGGGCGGTGGGAAATCTTTATATGGATCGAGCTTTTTCTTGCAATTGCTTATGGAATTGCAAGAAATATTTTTCCCATATAAAAATCCGTTTTGCTATCGTCAAATAGCAAAACGGATTTTCTTTTTATCGTTCCCGTTACGGCTCAGCGCAACGGACGGCTATCTTTTTTCTGCCTCAGAAGCGCTTACGCCTGTACACCGCCAAAAATCGCATCGATCTGCGTGGAATCCACGTTCATCAAAGAACCGATGGCGTAGTAGGTCTTCTTATATTCGGGATCTGCCTTTTCTTCCTCCGTCGCGTTTGCCCATTGATTGTTCAACGCGTCCATCAGCTCGGCATTTTCCTTCTCGTTGAGGTTCTTCTGGGTATTCAGCGGGTCGGAAACGGGCACGCCCGTTTCGTCGGGATATACCGTCTCTACCAGCGTCTTGGACATGACCTTGGAATCGAACACGTTTCCAACGTATTCCTCGGCAGTTCCGTTCACGATACCGCCCTCGCCAAAGACCTGATCGGAATCCGACGTACTTGCCTTCATTGCCATATTCGTCATATCGGCGACCGCCTTGGCTTCCTTCTGGTACTCCTCGTCACTCATACCCGACGCCTTGGCATCTGCCAGATTGCCGAACATGGAGGACATCATGGTTGCCGAGGACTCGGCGCTCCGTTCGGGCACGCCGTGGCTGGTCATCACGCTGGGCTTCGCCATGGTCTGAAGCACCGTAGCGGATTCGGCTGTCAGATCCTTGAGCAGAACGTCCATTTTTTCGTTAATATTTTCATTCTTCGAGGACATCTGTACGATCTCAATGGTATTGCCCAACGCCTTCATCACCGATACGTATCCGCCGTTCACGGAGTTCTGAGCGATACTCTGCGCCACCTCGGTGGCTTCCAGTACGCTAAAGCCGATCTGGTCGTGAATCTTTTCGGACTGTAGCATACCCATCAGAAGCCGATCGGTATTTTCCTTGCCTACGGTCTTGGTCGCCGCCAACGCATCCATCAGCGCGCCGAGATCGCGAATGGTCGTAGCGGAGCTAAAGCCGTCGCCCTTCACCAGATCCACCATGCTCGCCATTTCGGAAAGGACCTTCGCCAGCGCCTTTGCCTCGATCTCCGATTCGTCCGCGGCAATCACAGAGGAATCGAAGGTCAATTCGTCCATAGAAACCAGCACGCTGGTGTCTGCCACAGCCTCCTCGGAACTCAGCGTCACGGTTCTGCCGCCGTTCAAGGTAAGGGGGGTATTTGCGAACAGCGCCTTGATCGAATCCTCTCCCACGGCACCGATTGCGGCAGTACCCGTAACCAGCGCGTCCAAGGACTCCTTGGAAAGATCCAGTCCGTAGGTATCCATCAGCTCGGTATAGCCTGCCAAAAGCGCGCCGTTTACGTCCTCGGCATTCTGCGCCTGCTGTGCCATTTGCGCCGCATCGCGCATAAGCTCGTCGTACAAGCCGTTCATATTGTCACGGAGCTCCAGCTTATCTCCCAGCAAATCAACTCCGATCTGCATCAATTCTCCTACTAAGGGCTTGGTTCTTTCGTTCTGCAACAGGGCGCGAAGTGCCTCTGCCGTCACCTTTTCGTTGCTCACCAACGCCATGGGATTGCTCTTGACAGAACCCAGCGCATCCTCCTCTACGAGAATGGCAAGCACGTCCAAAATGGTATTCACGTCAGCCTTCATGGTCTCGCTGTCCGAGGTTGCCAGCAAGGAATAGACGGGATCCAGCACCTTGTAACCCGACGCTCCGCCAACGGCGGGCTTTTGGAGTCCGTGGAAGGACTGTCCGTTTTCCCACGAACCGTTCGCCGCCCGCAGAAGCTCGGGCACCACGGTGGGAATCAGATCGGTTTGCGCGAAGGATCCGGAAATTTCACGGACCTCGCCCGCCGCAACGGCTCGTTCAACGGTTCGATCCTTTACCGCGCCAACCGCTTCTCCCACCGATTCCACCAAGCCGATCTCGTCGGAAAGGCTTACCTTTGTCTCTCCCACGGGATATGTAGTCAATCCGCGATACACAAGCTTACCGCCCAGCAGATGAACCGCTTTAGAGCTGACGTTGTTTGCAGCGGCATCGGTAACCTCGCAGATTTTCTCCACGACCTTAAGGTCACTCACGTCGTCCGCAACGCCGATTGCGCGATCCGCCACCGTCAAAAATCCAACGAAGGGACTAAGCAGGATCAGCGCCATCAGAAGTCCGCCTGCCGCGCCGCACGCCATGCCGAGGGGATTAATCCCCGTCGCGCGAAGTACTTGATATTTTTTCTTCTTTTTCTTCTTTTCCTTTTTCGTTTCGGTCGCTTCCGCATCTACCACGGGCTCTTCCGCCGCTTCAGCCGTTTCCTCGGTCACAACGACTTCCTCTGCCACCTGATCCGATGCGGATTCTCCCTTTGCCAAAAGAATCCTCTTGACAATGATTCGGGCGATCTTATAGAGGATCGGACGAAGGATCAAGAAAATCACGTAGAACAGCAAGGGAGCAAGGACTATGGCAACCAACGCCACCAAAGCGTCTCCCAAGGAAGGAATCTCCCCAAGAAGGGTCGCAAAAGACCCCATCGCACCCGATTTGACCAAAAGCGTCTTGACAAGCGCGCCCACGCCGCGAGCAGCAAGAGACGCAAGCAATACCGTCAGGGGCGCGGTGACCACCAGCGCCGCCACCTTGGCAACCGAATAGATCCATACGTACTTTCGTCCGATCAGCAAGCCGACGCCCACGAAAAGCAGAACGATCACCAGAATCGCCAACGCAAAAATCAATGAAAACATGATATCCTCCTTAAACTTTTATAACCTCAGATCACGCTCGTGATCCGTCGATTCAAATTCATGTCTGAGAATAGAACAAACGCCGATGGTTCGATAGGCTTGCTTGACGAGCATTCCATCTCTCCGATACCCCTCGAAGGTCATTCCCAGCTTCTCCATTACGTGCAGAGACGCTTCGTTTCCCTGCATAAACTTTGCTTCGATCCGATGAAGCTCCAGCACCTCAAAGCCAAAGCGAAGGATGCGCGCCGCCGCCTCGGTTCCGTATCCCCGTCCGTGATAGTCGGGATTGAGCACGTAGCCGATCTCGGCGCAGTTATGGGGAAAATCAAAGCGGGTAAAGCCGCAGGTGCCGATCATTCTGCCGCTTTCCTTTTCCACCACCGCCCAGTCGTAAAACTCTCCCAAAGAATAGCGTCCCTGCAAATAGCGCAGATAATCGGCGGTGTATCCCTTGGTCGGGTGGGGCGACCACAACAGATAGGTCGTCACGTCCTCTCTCTCGGCATAGCGGAACATATCCTCCGCGTCCGAGACCAGCATTCTCCTGAGCAGCAGTCTTTCTGTTTGCAGCCTTGGCAGATCGGAAAATATTTGACAGATTCTCTCCCGTTTCATTTCGTCCCCCTCGGCTAAACTCCAATCATTCTACCTTACATTATAATCAATCCGATCGGATTTTTCAATAGGTTCTTGGAAAATAATTTGATTTTTGCGCATATCTTCCCCAAAAGGAAAGATTTCTTTGACGATTTTCGCTTCGTTTTACGCAAAACCCTTTGACAAGCCGTCTCGGCTGTGCTATAATAGTATATGGAAAAATTTATTCGTAAGGAAAGGGTGGCGTATGGCAAAGGACGAGAGGACGGAGCTTTTGGAGCAATCGGTGCTTCCCATTCTTTTGGGAAACGGTCCGCGCGCCCATCTCCTTGCATTCAGACTGTATCTTCGATACGGTGTTACCTCCTTCGCGGGCGGAAGCCGCAGGACCCTTTGGGACCTGCTGAATCCCTTCTGCGATTTTTACCGTCTCTTTTTGGGAGAGAACGGACGGCTTCTCAAGGAACAGCTTCTTTTCTTGGCAGAGGAATATGAAGAAACCCTTTTCGTGCTGATCCCCACCACCAAAGAGATGCTTGACCTGATCCACCCCCACGTGTCCGAGCTGGAAAGCCGTTTCATTCTTTCCGAGCCACACACCGTCACCAAAAAGCTCCCCTTCCAAGCAAACGGAACGCTTGAGTTTTAATACAGAAAGGCACATTCCATGAACGCCAATCCTATTTTGGGTATTCTGGGCGGACTCGGTCCGATGTCGGGCGTTTACTTTTGCGAGCTGCTCACCGAGCATACCCGCGCCGAACGGGATTCCGACCATCTGGACTTTTTGCTCTCCTCCCGCGCCACGACCCCCGATCGAACCGATTTTATTTTGGGACGCTCTCCCCAAAGTCCCCTTCCCGTGATGATCGACGAGGTAAAGCGGCTGATCCGCGGCGGTGCGGAGCTGATCGCCATTCCCTGCAACACCGCCCACTATTTTTATGAAAGCATGCAAGCCGCCTCGGCGGTTCCCATGATAAACATTATCGAACAGACCGTCGCCTTCTGTCAAAGGGAAGGGATCGGCACGGTGGGCATGCTCGCCACCGAGGGAACGATCCTGTCGGGGGCGTACGAGGAGGTCTGCCGCAAAGCGGGACTGACCTACCTGACCCCCACCGAGGAGGATCAGGCAATCGTTTCCCATATCATTTACGACGAGATCAAAAAAGGACAGCCTGCCGACACGGACGCCTTTCTTGCCGTCTGTGACCGTCTGCTGGCGCGGGGCTGTGAGCGTCTGATCCTCGGTTGTACCGAGCTGTCCCTCTTAAAAAAAGAAGCGTCTCTCGACGAGCGCTTCGTGGACTCCTTAGAGGTCCTCGCCTGCGCCTCGATCCGCTTGTGCGGAAAAGAGCCCGTGGGCTTTGACGACGCGCTGATGCGCTTTTGCCCCGTCGGGCTTCCCTCTTAAAACTCCACGCCCAAGGAAAGGAAAAAATCATGCTGCTACAAGAACTGATGAACACCATCTCTTATACCGAGGTCATCAACCGATCGGGGATCGATCCCGCAAGCGTTGAGATCCTCTCTCTTTGCTCGGATTCCAGAAAGGTTTTTTCCGACTCGATCTTCGTCTGCATCTCGGGCTCTCTTGCCGACGGTCACGATTACGCCTGGGCGGCGTATAACCGTATGTGCCGCGTATTCGTGGTAGAGCATCCCACAAAGCTCCCCGACGACGCCTTCGTGATCGTTACCTCCAATACCCGTGTGGCGCTGGCGCAGCTCTCCGCCGCCTTTTTCGGCAATCCCGCAGAGGAAATGACCATCATCGGTGTCACGGGCACGAAGGGAAAGACCACGTCCTCTTTAATGATCTATCACGTTCTGAACGAAGCGGGCATTCCCACGGGGTATATCGGCTCCAACGGTATCTCCTTCCTCGATTATTCCTTTGGAACGGTAAACACCACCCCCGAGAGCTACGATCTCCATTATTACATGAGAAAAATGCTGAACGCGGGGGTCAAGACCCTCGTAATGGAGGTTTCCTCACAGGCATTGAAAATGGCGAGGGTTTGGGGCATTCGCTTCAAGATCTGCGTGTTTACCAATCTCTCTCCCGACCACATCGGAGAATACGAGCATCCCGATTTTGACGACTACAAGCACTGTAAGCACTCCCTTTTTACTGATTACGGCGCGGAATACGTGGTCTACAACGCCGACGACGAATACGGCAAGGAAATGATCAGCGGCAATCGAGGGGAGCATTGCGGCGTTGCCATTCACGCTCCCGCCGATTTTTGCGCGCAAGCCATTACTTATTTTCGCTCCCCCGGCTCCATCGGTGTCAGCTTCACCTGCCATCACGGCGAGGACAGCTTCCCCGTTTCGGTCGCCTTCCCCGGCGAGTTCAGCGTTTACAACGCTATGACCGCCATTGCCGTTTGCACGAGGCTCGGTCTTTCCATTGAAGAGATCACCGCAACCCTGCGAACGATCCGCATCAAGGGACGATTTGAGACCTACGAGCTTCCCAACGGTGCAACCGCCGTCATTGACTACGCCCATAACGGAATCAGCCTCAAGGCAGCTCTTCAAGCCCTTCGCGCCTACGAGCCAAATCGCTTGATCTGTCTCTTTGGCTCGGTGGGGGGAAGAACCCGTATCCGCCGCGCGGAGTTGGGTCTTGTCGCCTCGCGGGACGCCGACTTCTGTATTCTCACCTCGGACAACCCCGACAACGAAGCCCCTTCCGCTATCATCGGAGAGATCGCTACCTATTTCACCAACGGGACCTGCCCCTACGTAGCGATTGCCGACCGAAAGAAAGCCATTGAATACGCCCTTTCTCATTCCCAAAAGGGAGACATCGTACTCCTCGCGGGCAAAGGACACGAATCCTACCAGATCATTTGCGGCGTAAGAGAGGAATTCAGCGAGGCAGCGATCATCGAAAAATATTGCAAGCAATTTGAGCTTGCCTGAGCCAATAAATCTATAAAGAAAGAAACCGCTTTTGCCATCTTTTTGATAGCAAAAGCGGTTTCTTTTTTTAGCTTAAGTTTTTGCCATAGGATCGATCAGCTTCAGATCAAAGACGTTCTGCGCATCGCCCACGATCTTATCCACGCGACTTCTCATCACGTAGAAGCCTCCGTTTCCGTTGATGGTGATATACGCCTTTCTGGGCGCGCCTTCGATCTCATAAAAGCGGCAAACCAGCGTATACTCTTTTCCGTCCACGTCACGGGTCTTGACCGTCAGGGTCAGGAGAAGCTTGGAGGGATCGCTCACCAGCGCCGCCTCTGCCTCGTCGGTCATCTCGTACGCGCCCGCAATGGTGGAGGTCGCCAGCGTTTGATAGAACGATTTGAACAATTCGCTCTGATACCGACAGTGTACCTCCTCCCGTCCGTTGTGGTAAAGCACGCGGACGGTATTGGCAGTCACCTCTACCCGATAGGACGGGCACTCAATATAGCCGTTTCGGCAAAGCGCCTGCCGTCCCATGGCGTTATTCGCATAATAAGGAACGCCCTCTGCCATCTCCAGCTCCTTGCCCGATGCGTCAAAGACCTTCAATCCGGTTGGAGAAACGTGCCAGATATATCCGTTTTTATCCGTTACCTTCATCAATCCGATGGTATCCGCCGTTTTTCCGTTGGAATCGGAGGCAGTCACACTCAAATGGTTGGAGTTCAAGGAATCCGTGGTATCCGACAAGGAATTGTCGGAAAAGAAGCTTGCCTGATAGTTCTTCGTTTCCACGTTGATCTCGGTCAAGAATACGATATTTCCGATAATATAGTTGCCATTGATCCACTCATAGGAATCCCACGTGAGGAAATTCAAGGTATGATCCTCTACCTCAACGATCATATTATACAGTTCCGTTTCCTCATAGGTACGCTTTCCGTTTTCGTCCTCTGTCACCTTGGTCAACATCGTATAAGCGTAATAGCTACCCGTTTTCTCGTACTCTCCCGTCTTCTCGTTCAGCTTTTTGTCGCTGACCAGAACCATGTGATTCATGGTATGCAACACATTGCCGTCGTCATCCTTGACCTCAAAATCAAAGGAGAAGGTATACTCCGCGCAAGTTCCGTAAAGAATATTCCCCTTCTCATCGGTCTTGGGCGTTTCGTCCTCGTTCAGCAAAGGAGCATACAAGCCGTATTTCGCCATATCCTCCAAGGACGGTCCCAGCTTACAAACCTGAACCAGCGCAGGATCGTACAAGCCCTGCAAGCACTCGCTGATTCCAACGAAGGAAGGCGTGTAGCCGTCCAGCTCCTCCGCAAAAACGTACGGGTACGAGGCTTTCAGCGTATTTTCCCGCAAAGAAAAATCCACGTAGGAAAAATTAACAACGGGCTTCCCGTACATGACGGCAGCATCGTCCCCAGCCTTTGAACCCTCTATGCGCTGATAGACCTTGAAGTTTTTCACGTCAACGAAATTCGTCAGCTCCATGGGATAGGTCAGCATGGGGGTAACGTAGTGTTCTACCGTCGCCAGAACGTCAGCTCCCGCATCCATATCCAACACGTAAACCGCGTCGCGCTTGGTCTCCGTCCCATCTGCTCCGATGGACACGTATTGCGCGTAATAACCCGTCTTGGGAACAAGCATATCTCCCAAAATAATCTTATGCTGCTCGCCGTTCACCTCAGTCACTATAAAATACGCGGGCTCGTAGGCGTATTCCTTTCCGTTTTCGTCGATTCTCGTTTCGGGAACCAACCCGTATTCGGAAAATTCGCCATTTGCGTCCTTGATGGGATCCTTCAGCTTCATGGTAGACATGGCGTATCCCGTATTGACGATCAACGAAGAAAATTTTTCAGGATCAAAGGCAGAGCTGGGAGAGTTCAACAATACGAAGTCTCCGTTCGCGTCCATTTCTCCCGTTTCTTCATTATAACGAAGGAATACGTAATCGTCTCCATTGGAATTATGAATTTCAAGAGACAGAATATCCTCCCGTTGCAGATGGGGAAAGATCAGCGTGCGAGCATACAACAGGTCGTAGACCTCGTTGCCCTCGGTATCCAACACGGCAAAGATCTCGTGCTCTCCCGTTTCGGCATCCACGCGGATAAGCGTCCCAAGGGCGGTAACGTAATACCCGTACGCCTCGTCTGTTTTAAGCAAATTCCGATCCGCGTCGTACAGCGCGTAAACACCGTCTTTTTTTCGGATATAGTAGGTCGTACCGTCCACATCCTCCACGGTAATGGTCTGGACGTAATCCATCACGAAAACCAGCGCGACGGCAAGCAGGATCACGGCAATGGCGCAAAGAAGGATCGCGCGCTTGCGACGCTTCATCAGCGTTTGTTTTTTCTTATCCGCAATGCTACTCATCTGTTCTTTCTCCTAACGATCACAACCACGCCTGCCACGAGAGCGACGACGGCGGGAATCACGGTCAGAACCACGGTGTACTGGGTCGCCTCGGCAGTCGTCACCGTATCAATGGTATAGTCGCCAAAGGGTTTGAATTCCAGCCCTACGGGAACGGGCTCCTGACCGATGGCGCGCAGGGCGTATTCGAGGAAGGAGTTATTACCGTAGGCGTTATTGTTAATGACGGTGGTATTGACAAACGCAGGAGAACCGCAAGCAAGCACGTAGGACGTTGCCGTCGAGCTGGAGAAGTTATCCTCTCGCGTGGTCTTGCTTTCCATCGAAACCGTCATCAGCTTCAAGGGCGTGCTTGCCGTTGCCTTCTTGTAGGCAGAGCCGCCTGCCATCGCCACGGCATTCTCCGACGTCACGAACAAGTCGTAGATCGAACGGGACACGCCGTCTACGCTGTACCAACCGTAATCGTAAGCAATGCTGCTATCGTTCTCATCCTGATAGTGGGTCATTTTGAATTGCTCGGAATAAGAGATCGACATCGCGTCCTCGAATACGATAGCGGGAGGAACGACGTTTTGGCGCAAGGGCTCGGTGATCTTTCCGCCCATACCGCCGTCGGTCACGTACTCGGCTTCAATGGTATAACCGCCGTTTCCGTAATAGGATTGAGAGGGGTCGGTGATCATCGTGGGATGGTAGGTACCGCCCTCCTGTTTTCGATCAAAGACGATGCCCCAGTCCTCCAGAAAAGACTCAAATTGGGTCAGGGGCGTATCCGAGCCCATAAACACCATCATGGAATTTGACGCGTCCAAAAAGGCTTCCAGCTTGCCGATCTCGTTCACTGCGGATACGCCGTCTGCCACGCGGAAGTCGGATTGGGGATCTAACACCACAATCAACCGACAATCCGCGGGAATTTCGGAGGTCGCCAGATCCAGCGCCTGCACTTTATAGCCCGCCGTCTCCAGTGTCATCAACAGCTGGGGATAATCCTTCACTGTTTCGCCGTGGTTGATGGTCAGGCAAGCGATGGGCGTTTCGGCGCGGGTCACGGCAAGGATACCCGCGGCAAAGATCTTTTCGCCGTTATACGCCCAAGGCGTGGTGGAATCGCTCGAATAAAAATAGAAGTCTTTCAGCGCGCGAACCCGATATTCGGTTCCGCACTCAATGATCACGCTGGTAGTGGTCGCGCCCTCGTACTTGCTCACTGCGGAGGGATTCCAGATAATATCGTGATTGGTGATCTTGATATAATCGGGGAATTTTTCCTGTAGCTGCTTTGCCGTCTCGTAAACGTACTTCTGCAACTCGGAGGACTGCCATACGTCGGGCTCGTCGCAAAAGATAAAGTTGATCATCAGATCCTCGTTACGGAAGGAAGGATCCTGTTCCCGCTTTTCCGCCCGATACTTGTCCACCATTTCAATGGGGGAGGAACTGTTTTCAAAGGTATCGTCTCCGTTGGCGATCAGATCCACACACTCGTCGGAGAGGGTGAAGAGCAGCTCGGGGGTCAGATCCGCGTACCACAAAAATTTTTGAGCCAAGGCGGAGAAGATCACGTTTCCTACGATCACCGCCGCAATCACCAACGCCGTCAAAAGCGCGGTGACGCCGCCGTATCGAAGCTTTTTGGTATTGACTGATTTCATTTTCATTTCTCGTTACCGCCTTTCTGCATCAACCCCAACGGCGCTTGTCGTACACACGCACCGTCAAGAGAAGGAATACGCCCGAAATGGACAGATAGTAAAGAATGGCGGAAAAATCAAGAATACCCACCGTAAAGTTGGAGAAGCGGCTGAGCACGCAGACCCAGTCGATCACGAAGCGAATGGCGTAGGTATCGATATACTGATTGACCAGCTCCAGCACCAGCATCACCAGAATGATCGCCACGGTGATCACGGCGGCGGCAAGCTGATTTTCGGTGAGAGAGGAAACGAACAGACCGATGGAAATAAAGGCAAGTCCAATGAGGATCACGCCCACAAGGCAGGAAATGATCTCCGCCGTCACGGGTCCCAAATGCTCCGAGGAGTAGGGCGCGGCAAGACGCTCTTCCCGCGCGTAAGTATACATAGGGAAAAAGTTGATACAGGAGATCATCGCCGTTCCAACGAACATCGTGGCGGCAGCCAGATACTTCCCAAGCACCATGCTCCAAATCGAAATGGGGGCGGTGAGCAGCAGCTGCTCGGTGCGGAGCTTCTTTTCCTCGGCAAAGAGCTTCATGGTCAGAAGCGGAATGAGAATAATAAAGGAAAAGATCAGCGCGGTAAAGTAATTGGAGGCGTCGTAGCTTTGAGAACCAATGGTGGTATAACAGCACAGAAGCGCCGCCGCCGCGAGAAATACGCCTACGTAAACGTATCCAATGGCGTTGATGAAATAAGAGCGAAGCTCTTTTTTATAAATCGCAAACATAATCCGTTCCTTTCTTTACTTACTATCCTTGTCGGCTTCTTCACCGAACAGCGCGGAGTATTCCCCACCCTGCTTCTTGCCCGCGTTGTCCATCAAGGTCTTAGCGATCTCTCGCTGGGTTTCGCTATGCCCCTTACCCGAACGGACTCGCTCGCGGCGCTCGTAACGGTTCTTGGGCGCGGACTGATCCACGATGGCAATGAAGATGTCCTCCAGACTCATACCGAGGGCTTCCATGCCAACCAAGGGCCAGTTCTTTTCGGCAAGGGTATAGAACAGGCTCTTGCGGATATCGACCCCCACCTCGCTTTCCACGGTATAGCAATACGCGTCGCCGTCTCTCTGAGGCATTACCTCCGCGTAAACCACGCCCGGCTTGGAACGAAGCATATTCAGCACTTCCTTCTGCGGTCCGCAGATCTTCAGGGAGAAGCGGCGGTTATTTTCTACCGCGCGGGTAATATTTTCGGTCAGCTCGTCCGCCACGATCTTTCCCTTGTTGATGATGACGATACGGTCGCAGACCGCCTGCACCTCTTGAAGGATATGGGTCGAAAGAATGACCGTGTGATCCTTGCCCAGATTGCGGAGCAGGTTGCGGACCTCAATGATCTGCTTGGGGTCAAGTCCCACCGTAGGCTCGTCAAAAATGATGACCTCGGGACTGCCGATCAGCGCCTGCGCGATACCCACTCTCTGACGGTATCCCTTGGAGAGATTTTTGATGACTCGCTTGTATACGTCGCGGATCTTCACCACGTCACAGATCTCCTCCAGGTGCCTGGTGCGGTTCAGCTTACAGCCCTTGAGGTTGTAGTTGAAGATCAGATACTCCTCCACCGTCATGTCCAGATACAGCGGAGGCTGCTCGGGCAGATAGCCGATATGCTTCTTTGCCTCCAAGGGGTTGTCCAGCACGTCCAGACCAGCCACCGAGACACTGCCCGAGGTCGCGGACAGATATCCCGTCAGAATGTTCATCGTGGTGCTCTTTCCCGCGCCGTTCGGTCCAAGCAGACCGACGATCTCACCCTTTTTCACCTCGAAGCTGATATCGTCTACCGCGCAATTGGAGCCGTAGTTTTTTACCAGATGTTCGATTTTTATCATAATTCGGGAAGTTCCTTTCCTGATTTTTTCGTCCTTTTGTCCCGTGAAAAGTGCTCTGATTTTCAAGAGACAACAACACAGAGTATAGTATAGCATAAAATTATAAACATTTTATGAACACCTCCCCACTTTGCCTAAAAATCCTGTGTTTTTTGTGTGAAATTTTCGCAAATTGAGAGATTTTTCTTTGCAAAAAGGAACTCCTCCCTACCGTGAAAAATTTCTTGACAACAAGCGGGAGGAGCAAGCCCCTCCCCTACCAAGATTGAAGGAAACCATCGGACACCATCCTTTTGAAACAACGGTCAATGAATATCTTCACGGCTACCGAAAACAATATTCTTCAAGAGACGGTAGGGGAGCGCCTTGGTGCTCCCGTTTTCGTTCGCAAATTTTTCGTTTTTTGCGGGCGATTCATGAATCGCCCCTACGATGATTGTGTTATCTTTTGTAGGGGTCATTCACGAATGACCCGCGGGCGAACCTTGCGGTAAACGATGCCTTTCCTGTTCGCCGATTGATTGTGGAAATTCGGTTGTTTTACCGTAGGGCGGGGGCTTGCTCCTCCCGTTTTCATTACAAACAATAAAAAAGAGAAATAAGAATCCCCAAGAACTTGCAAGCAAGTTCTTGAAGGGGATTTGAAGGGGGAACTTCTCGAAAGAAGTTCCCCCTTCACGCGTCCTAACGCGTCCTAACGCGTCCTAACGCATCCTATTTAAAATTATCGATTCAGAATCAGCTTGGTCAGCTCAACGGGGTCTACGATCTTGCCGTCCTTGTAAACGCGCATATTACCCGACGCGATCTCGTCAATGAGGATCACTTCGCCGTTGTTATAGCCGAACTCAAACTTGATATCCCACAGATCAAGACCAATGGACTTCAGGTCGTCCGCAACGATCTTGGTGATCTTGAGGGTCTGCTCCTTCATGCTCTCGAACATGGCGGGAGTCATAACGCCCAGCGCCGCCAAGCCCTCGCCCGTTACCAACGGGTCGCCCTTTGCGTCGTTCTTAAAGGTGCACTCTACGTAACCGCCCTCAAGCACCGTGCCGTCCTTGATATATTCACCGTATCTGCGGATAAAACTGCCCGTTGCAACCAAACGGCAAATAACCTCCAGACCGTTACCGCCCTGCGCCTTACCGAAGCACTCCGCGGGAAGAACCTCCATGGTCGCTTCCGCCACGTTTGCGCTGACGTAGTGGGTCTTGATGCCCGCCTGCTTCAACAATTCAAAATAGTGAACCGAGGTTTCCAGGTTCGCCTTGCCGATTCCCTCAATGGTCAAACCAACGCTGTTCTCACCCGGATCGAACACGCCGTCCTTGCCCGTGCAATCGTCCTTGAACTTCAACAGCACGTTGCCGTTTTCCAGCTCGTATACGTCCTTCGTTTTTCCTGCGTACAGCTTTTTCATACATCCTACTCCTTTGTTTGTATAAATAAAAAGATCAATTATTATTTTATCACTAAATTCTTCGTTTGTACAGAGTTTTTTGCAAAAAAATTTGGATTTTTTTTGATTTTTTCAAAAAAGAAAGCCTTGGCGGCGACCTACCGTAGCAGATCGCCGCCGATTGGGATTATTTTTTATTTTTTCTGGACTGCGTGACCGCCTGTCAAGGTGATCATCTTGATCGCCTGAACAGAGAACTGGTCTGCCACCACCGTCAGGGGCTTATCCAGATGTCCGTTTGCCAGAACCTTATAGCGAGTGGTCTTCTTTGCAAGAAGCTTCTTCGCCTTCAAGGAATCCAGATCCACGGTCTCTCCTGCCGCAAAGGCTTCGTTGATCGCATCAATGTTCACGATTCCCTTCGGTCCTTCCACTCTCGATGCAAATACGATCTCGATTGCCGCGATCGCGTCCGCGTCACTCATCAACGAATCCGCCGTTTCCACGTCCACCGTCTCCAGTACCACGGGCTCTTCAGGCTCGGGCTCGGGTTCAGGCTCGGGCGCGACTACGGGCGCGGGAGGCGTCGTATCGTCGTCGTCATCCGAACGGTTCTTCAGCACCAGTATCACGATGATCAGCGCGGCGAGAAGCATCACGATGATCAGAATCAGGATCCACCACGGGAATCCACCCTTTTCGCCATCGTCTCCCCCATCAATGGGAGTATAGACGGCGTGGATCACCACGTCTGCCGCATCCAGCTCGTAGGACTGCCATACGCCCGTATAGCCTTCCTTGGCGGGAACCTCGGGTTCTTCAATGGAGGTATCCAGCACGGTAAAGTTCACCTTCGCGATCTCAATGCCGTCCGCGATAAAGGTTGCGGTATACTGAATCAAGGTATAAACCGCCTCAATGGTCATATCCTCCGCCTTGATCTCGTAAGCGGACCATACGCCGTTGTATCCCTTCTTGGCGGGAACGGCGGGAATACCGAGAAGCTCGGTCTGTTCCACGGTAAATTGTACTGTTCCGACCACTTGACCATCTGCCTTAAAGGTTGCGGTGTAGGTAATGGGCGTGTAGATCGCGTATACGGTCACGTCACCGCCGTTTTGCAGCATATCAACCGACCAAGGCAGATATGCGTCGCCACTCTGATAGCACCACTGCGCGGTGTAGCCCACCCGAGACGTCAGCGTGGGAGGCACGATGGTCTGCCAATTCTCGATGGTGTAGCTGAAGATCACCGAAACCTGATCGCCTTCCACAAAGAAAATATCGTAGGATATCGCCGTAAAGGTAGGATACAGATTGACGTCACCGCCGGGCATCTGCGTACCTGTGGGCAACAGGAACATAGCGCTCTGCGCCGCGGAATTGCGGGCAAGACCGAAGGCTGCCGCCTGCTGCATGGTCAAACGGATATCGCCTGCGGAAGGTCCTGCCACGCCGTCGGAATCAATGTACCACGTATCAAAGACGTAGTGCTCCTTGGTGGGAATGGGAAGCTCGAAGCCGCCCTGCTCTACGTTAAAGGAAACCGAACCGCTGACGTCACCGTAGGTGTAGCTTGCGGTGTAGTTATGAGGCGAATAGATTGCGTATACCGTCAGATTCTCGTAGTTCAGCTCCTGATTCCACTCGGTCGTACCGCTGGCATCCTTGTACCACTTGCCGTCCGTATCGTAATGGAGCTTACTTGCTACGGCAGGAACGGTCGTACTGTCACGGTTTTCCACGGTATAGGACAGCGTATCCAACGTCGTGCCCGTCTTGGCGTCCTTGAAGGTTACGGTGTATTGGGTCGCGTCGTAAACCGCGTATACCGTCAGATTCTCGCAGTTCAGCGACTCATTCCACTCGGTCGTACCGTTCGCTTCCAAGCACCAACGGCCGTTTTCATAATGCGTCTTGGTGGGAACGGAAGGAATCGTCGCGCTTGCGCGGTTTTCCACGGTATAGGACAGCGTATCCAACGTCGCGCCCGTCTTGGCGTCCTTGAAGGTTACGGTGTATAGGGTCGCGTCGTAAACCGCATATACCGTCAGGTTCTCGTAGTTCAGCGACTCATTCCACTCGGTCGTACCGTTGGCATCCAGACACCAACGTCCGTTCTCATAATATGCCATCTGAGGCGGATCGGAAACGGTGATCGCCGTCAGATCGTCCTCGACGGTATAGGTGATCGTAAGAATGTCCAGCGTGTTGCCCGTCTTGGCGTCCTTAAAGGTTACGGTATATTTCGTCGCATCGTAAACCGCGTATACCGTCAGGTTCTCGCAGTTCAACGACTGATTCCACAATACGTAGTCGTCACCGTTCTTCAAGCACCAACGGCCGTTCTCATAATGCGTCTTGGTGGGAACGGAAGGAACGCTTACGCTGTTGCGGTTATCGAAGGTATAGATCAGCGTATTCAGCGTATTGCCCGTCTTGGCGTCTACGAAGGTTACGGCGTATGGAATCGCGTCGTAGACGGCATATACCGTCAGATTTTCCAGATTCAACGATTGATCCCATAGCTCGTATTCGTCGCCGTCCTTCAAGCACCAACGTCCGTTCTCGTAGTATTCCACAGAAGGAACGCCGGGGATCGTCATTTCCTCACGGTTGTTAACGGTATAGGTAATCGAATCGATTTCTCTGCCCGTCTTGGCGTCCACGAAGGTTACGGTAAAGGGAATCACCTCGTATACCGCACGAACCTCAATATTGCCAATCGATGCCCTGTATTCGTAATCTGCCCACAAAACCGTCTTTTGTCCTTCGACAAACACGTACCACTTTCCGTTACCATAGCCCGCTTGTACGGATGCGGGAACGGAAGGAACAAATTGCAGACCGCTATAATCGTCTACGGTGTAGAACTGCTCCGCGTAGAGTACGTCGTTCGCCCAGAAGGAAACGGTGTATTGAATGGGAACGTAGCGGAGAACCACGGTCACGTTGCCGTTGGTCAAGGACTGAACGCTCCATGCGTTCCATTTCTGGGTCGTTTCGTCCCAAACGTACCAGCCGCCCGCGTAGCCTTCGGCGGTTCTATCCGCGAAGGAAGGAACGGTAAGAGAGTAATCTTCTACGGTATAGGTGTCCGATCCGAGAGGATTGCCCGCCTCATCCTTAAAGGTAACGGTATACTCAATGGGCGTATAGCCCGCCTTGACGATAAAGTCACCGATAAAGAGATTGTTGGGATTCCACTCCACGTCGGTAGGATTGTCGTACTCGTCACAAATATACCATTTTCCGCTGCCGTCTACGTAATAGGAAGGCGTTGCGGGCATATCGGGCGTATAGACCTTAGAATAGTCTTCTACGTTATACGTGAACTTGCCGACCTCGTTGCCGTTCTTATCAAAGAAGGTTACGGTATAGTCGATGGGCGTATAGACTGCCTGCACCACGATATCCCGCGCGGAGGCGCTCATGTCGTAAGCGCTCCACAGCGTATCGGTCACGTTGCCGTCCTCGTCGCAAACGTACCACGCGCCCGTCTTACCCGCAATTTCGGGCACTTCGGGAGTCGTGATCGACGTATCGAGAATCGTGTAGATATAGTCGCCGTTCTGTTCGGTCACGGGATTGCCGTTATTGTCAAGGAAGGTTACGGAATATTCGTTTAGATCGAACGCCATCACCAGATCCAGTTCTCGCACGTTCTCGGGATCCATCAGATATCCCTCGGGAAGCGAGTATTCCACCGTGATTGCCGTACTTCTCATCATGCGGAACATACGGAAGGTCTGCGCTTCGGGAACGTATTTCTCCAAACGGGTATCGATATTCTTATCCAACACGCCGTTGTGGTCTTCGTCAATATAGAAGGTATCGAAGGTATAACCCCAAATGATGTTCGTGGGATCCTCGGGAAGAGCCAGCGACAGCCTCGTGTGCTCTACGTCATATTCAAACGTCAGATTTGACCATCTTTGCGCCGTTTCAGCATCCATACCGCTGTAAGCAACGATCGAACCCGTGAACGGCTTCAACTCGTAAACCGCAGTAACGGTCACATTACCGTAGGTCAGCTCGTAGTCCGCCCACGCCACGCCGTTCACGTACCACGCTCCGTTGATATAACCGGGATTGGAGTGATCGGGAACGTCGGGGGTAAACCGATTGGAATGATCGTCCACGGTATAGGTAAAGAAGTCTACGAGCTTTCCTTCCGCGTAGAACTCAACCTTATAGATTTCCGCGGTATAAACGGGATATACCTTGATGACCTTTTCGGTCCACAGGCGGTCGGTAAAGTCCTCCCACACGCCCGTATATCCGTTCTTTTGGGGAACGGCGGGATAACGCGTCTCGTCGGGCGCTTTGTCCTCGGTATAACCTACCGTGCCTACCAATTCGTGGTTCTCGCTGTAGAATTCGATCAAAAACAAATTGTCAGCAAACAGTTCGGTATCCGCCGCAGGCATGGTCCAGCCCGCCTCAAACTCGTATTTCAGGTTGAAATCCGAAAGCACGTCGGCAGATACGCCCGCGGGAAGGAAGAAGGTATGTAGATTCGCTTCCTCGTCGGTAATCTGTAGGCGGTATACGTCGGTCAACGTCACGTCAAGAGACAGCGAACCCGATACCGTCATATTATTATTAAATATAGGAAGAATATCGTCGGGCAAGGAAATGAATTTGTTGATTTTTTCATACAGATTCACTTCAAGCTCAAAGGTATCGGTCACAAACTGTCCGTTTGCCACATACCAGTCAGCAACAGTCGTGTCCGCGCCGAACGTGCCTGCGGTGGCTTCGATTACGTCCGCCGCCTTATCCAACGCGCGGCGAAGCTTTTGGATATCCGTAACCGCGCCAAGGATCTTTTCCACTGCCGCCTTTGCCGCTTCCTCTGCCTTTTTCGCAGCTCCGAATTTGTCAAAGATCGAACCGAATTTGTCGTCAATCGCGTCGTAAGCCTTGTCGCGGATCGATTCCGCCTTTTCACCGAAGGTGTCAACGGCGGTCTGCAATTCCTCGTCGGTCAACGCACGAAGCATCTCGGCGGCGTCCGTCACCGTCATGCTCGGAAGCTCCAACAGCTTCTTTTTCAGACTGTCGGGCACGCGATCCGAGGTCAACGCCTTTTCGTACAGATCGGCAGCAACCGAAGGCAGCACCGTCTCCACGGCAATATCCATATCGTCGGACACGTCAAAGCGGAAATAATCCGCATAGGCTTCGGCAAATTCCTGTAGCTCGGTAAAGTCTCCGATGAATTCCACGGAAACACGCAAGCCCGTACGGAAGGATCCGTCTACACCGATCACCTCAAAGCCGAGGGCGGCAAAGGTATCCCCTTCGCTCATCGCGAGGAAATCGTCAATATCGGGAATCGCCTGCAAAAGCTCGGTTACAAGCGCCTGCAGATCGATCGTTCCGTAATGCGCCACTCTCGTTCCGTTGACGGTAATGCTGTCTACGTCCAAAAGGAAGATCTGGCTCAGGCGATTCACGCATTCCTTTGCCAACGCCTTCAATTGATCCTTTTTGTCACGAAGCAAGTCAACGATCTCGGTAGCGATTCCCTTTAGGTCAAGATCGGTCACGATACCCGTGTCGGTCAGGAACGCGCGAAGCTTATCGACTCCGATCTCGCGGAAAATTGCCGCTATTTCTTCATAGGTATACCATCTCAACGCCTTATCGTATCCGCCTGCGGCGGTAACGATATCGGTAAAGCTTACGTAAGGAATGAACGGCGCTGCACCAATCTTTTCCAAAATGGTTTCCGTGCCGATCAGGCGAAGAAGCTTTTTATAGCCCTCGCTAGCGTTTCCGTTTCCGATCGCGGCGGCGATTTCCTCTACCGTCACGTGTTTTTTATCAACAAAGTAGAAATAGCCCTTCTCTCCGCCGATCTCGCGAATCAACGCAACGGGATCGAATTTTTCAAATTCAAAGAACGCTTCCACTCCCACGGTGCTTGCCACGTCGCTCATGTGCGCCGTCATGATCGCAAGGAGATCCTCCTCGGGCATATCGTGGAAGGCATTATAAATTCCGTCTACCGTAGTAGAATTGAGCGATCGGAACAGTGTGCCAAACACCTCGGGATGCGCCTCAAACCATGAATGGATCCTTGCGGGGGTCAGGATATCGTGCACGATCACGTCAAAGGTCGCCTCGTCCACAAATCCCCAGTACGTATCCAGATCAAAGCCGTCCGCCTTGACGCTGTCGGTCACCGCCGCAAGAACCTCGCCACGCTTCGGGTGGTTCGCGTTGGTAAGAATCGCGATCAGCTGCGCTCTCGCTTCCGTCTCGTTGATGCTTGCATAACCGTCCTCGATCAGCTTTGCCGCCGAAACGTTTGCCAACAATGCGTCTGAGGTGATCTGCCCCAAATGATATTTCTGCAGATCCGCAAGCTCGATTCCGTATTCGTCGCAGAACGCCTGCATTGCCGCGGCATCGTTCTTCAACGCATCAATCTTCGTCTCGTTGATTACCGCAACCGCCTCGGGGGAAATGCAACCCGTCGCGTAAAGAGAATCAATCAGCGTGGGCGTTACCAACTGACTCATCAGCGTAGAATTCGCGGTCAATCGGTTCACGAAGGAGGGTACGCCCATGACCTTCTCGATCGCCGTCGCGTCAAACAAACTCTCCAGCTCAGCCATCACGGCATTGCTTCCATCAAAAAGCGTCAGAAGGTTTCCTTCGTTGATGACGTTATCCGCCAAAAGAATCTCGATAATATCCTCGTGTAGGAAAATCTCGGGGTGCTGCTTCAAGCCGTTCTTTACGCGCTCCTGCAACAGAAAGTCGGGCAGAACGTCCTTGTGCGCCTTCAAATAGTTGCTGAAGCCCGTCAACACCTGAGAGTCGGCAAGCAAGCTATCCTTCTTTGACTCCACCAGCTTGACCAACGCATTGGTCGATTCGCTCAGCACCGCAGAGACCACTGCGTCGTCCACCAAGCCCACGAGTTGAGGCTTCAGATCGCCGCCAAGAATCGCTTCGATCACCGAGTTATCGCCTTCGGCAAACAACAATTCTTCCACGAACTCCTCGGTCAAAACCTCTTTTTTCACGGTTTCGTTCAGCAGAAGCTCCAGAACCTCCGCCGTGATCAACCCGCTAATCGCCTCGTCGCTTACGCCCGCCATCAGCTCGTCAACCGAAATCACCGACGTCAGCTCGTCAACCGTCAGAACGTCCTCGAACATCGAAAGATCAAAACGGCTCGCCAACACCTCCATGGGAACGATCTTTTTGATCTCGTCGATCAACTCGGGAGTAACGTACGCAGACAATAGCTCCGTCAGGTCGTCAAGCGCAATGCCTTGACCCTTCTGCAAAACCGCCCAAACGTCCTCGGGCATGAACTTTGACAGCTCATCCTTCGTCACGTTTCCGTCACGAACCATTTCATAGACCTTTTGCGGATTCAGCTGAATCCGCAGCTGACCGTCCTCAAAGACGATGTTGTAATACACGTCGTCCGCGTTCTCGCTCGGCGCGGAGATCGAATACGCTCCAATGGGTAAGCACACCGATAGCAGCATTACAACGGTCATGAATATGGGCAACACTCGCTTGCTCAAAAACTTTTTCATATACAACCACCTGCTTTTCTAAAATTTCGAGAAAATTATAATATTGTCAAGGCAGGAAATCCGACCTTTTTTCGGAGTCCCTTCCAAAAATATATTATATAAGTTATTATATTTTACCATTTTTTTCGTTGCAAGTCAATAGTTTTTTGGCAGAAAAATCTTCTTTTTTCTGTTTTTTTAAAAACCGCAGCTCCAAAAGCAAACGCGACTTTTTCCCTCCGATCGTTTTTTGGAAGTAAAGAAATCGTTGTTTTTTATTATTTGTTTTTTATTCTTTGGATTTTTCATTTTAATATTTTTTGTATTATTTATTATTTTTTGAATTTTTAATTATTTTTATTGCATTTATCGTCATTCTATGCTTCTGTTTGTTTTTGATATTTCATTGTCTTTCGATCTCATTTCTGCCATATCCGTCTCCGTTCGTTTTATGACGGCAAAACGGCATACCTTCTTCGCTTTTTCAATTTATTTCAAATATTATATAAAAAAATTCGTTTTTTTCTAAAAAAACGCTTGACAACCGCGCTTTCGTGTGATATCATGTATGGTATGTGAAGAAACCGTGAAAAACTCTGTTCTTTCACAAAAAATCAATTTTTCAAAAGAGGTACAAAAAAATGAAAAAGACACTCGTAAGAATTCTTACTCTGTGTATGTGTCTTGTTCTTGCTTCCACCGCCCTCGTTGCGTGCGGCAAGAAGAACGACACCTACGTCATTGGCGCAACGGGACCCTTGACGGGATCCGCCGCAAGCTACGGTCTTTCCGTACAAAAGGGCGCGAACCTTGCTATCAAGGAAATTAACGCGGCTGGCGGTCTGAACGGCGTGAACTTCTCCTTCGAGATGATCGACGACGAAGCTTCCGGCGATAAGGTTACTGATGCGTACAACACCCTGATGTCCAAGGGCATGGTTGCGGCAATCGGAAGCGTTACCTCCGGCTCTTGCCTAACCTTTGCAGCACAATCCAAGGAGGACAACCTGTTCTTCATCACTCCCTCCGCTTCCACTGACGACGCAATCGCAAACTCCAACGGCTACCGCATCTGCTTCGGTGACCCCGACCAGGGTATGTACGCCGCTAAGGCTCTCACAACCGAATTCAATAAAATCGGTGTGATCTACAACACGGACGACGCTTACTCCACGGGTCTGCTGAAGGGCTTCGAAGATGAAATGGCTGCGCAGAACAAGGACAACTACGTAAAGAAGTCCTTCTCCGACACCACCAAGACTAACTTCTCCACTCAGGTTTCCGACCTGAAGGCTGCAGGCTGTGACGTTATCTTCCTTCCCATTTATTATCAGGAAGCATCCCTCATCATCGCTGAGGCCGCAAGCCAGAACTATTCCGTTGCCTTCTACGGTTGCGACGGTATGGACGGCATCGTAAAGCATGTTGCTGACAACGACGCTCTGTCCGAGCAGATCAAGGGCTTGAAGTATCTAGCGCCCATCGACGTAGAAAGCTCCGACGCAAAGATCAAGAGCTTCGTTGATGCTTACAAGGCAGAGTACAACGGAGAGATTCCGGACCAGTTCGCGGCAGACGCTTACGACGCGATCTATGTAATCTACGAGGCAATGAAGGCAGCAGAAGTAGACGATGTGAACATTGATCCTTCCGACCTTTGCGACAAGATCACCGCTGTTCTGCAGGGTGAGTTTAAGTACGTCGGTGTTACCGGTACCATGACCTGGGATGAAAAGGGTGCCGCTGTAAAGCAGCCCGTAACCATCGTCATCGACTAATTTTACCGTTTCTCGCACAATGATCGGGGGACCCCCGATCATTGTGCGATTCAACTCCTTACATAGTAGTATTGAAACTTTTTAACCTCCGAAGCGCAAGTCGGCTCTTCGGATTTGTTCTGTTTTTTGGAGGATCGCCTTCCTCTCAAAGACACTAATTTGTTATTTGAAAGGCCGGTCTGATTTTATGAGTATTATCAGTACATTGATCAATGGCTTGAGCATGGGCGCAGTTTATGCGCTGATCGCTCTTGGTTACACCATGGTTTACGGCATTGCGAAAATGCTGAACTTCGCCCACGGCGACGTCATCATGGTTGGATCGTACGTTTTGTTTGTTTTCACGATGAAATCCATCAAAAACCCCTTCCTTGCCATTCTTTTGGCGATTCTTTTCTGCGTGATCCTTGGCGTATTGGTGGAATGTATTGCGTATCGCCCCTTGCGCGGAGCTCCATCCTTGGCGGTTTTAATTACAGCGATCGGCGTAAGCTTCCTGCTGCAAAGCGTGGCACAGCTGATCTTCACCGTTACCCCCAAGCAGGTCACCATGTTTCAGTTTAACTCCATCGAATTCAACGGGCTCACCATCAAAACCGAGTCAATTATAACGCTGGTTGTCGGTATGATCGTCATGATTGCACTGACCGTGTTTGTCAATAAATCAAAAACAGGAAGAGCCATGCTGGCTGTCAGCGAGGACCGAGGCGCCGCGCAGTTGATGGGTATTAATGTCAACCGTACCATCGTCATCACCTTCGCGATTGGCTCCGCTCTTGCCGCGGTTGCCAGCGTTTTCATGCTGTTCATTGCTCCCGTTACCGATCCGACCTTGGGCGCGATGCCCGGTATTAAGGCGTTCGTTGCGGCGGTATTGGGTGGGATCGGCTCTATTCCCGGTGCGATGATCGGCGGTGTCATCCTCGGCATCGTAGAGCAATTCGCACTGAAATACGAATTTCTTGCCTCTTATTCGGACGCAATCGTATTCGCGATCCTCATTTTGGTGCTGCTTGTTAAGCCCTCAGGTATTTTGGGCAAGAAGCGCCATGAGAAAGTGTGAGGTGCGACGATGAAAAGCAAGAAAAACTTCGACTGGAAGACTCTTCTTCTGGGCAACAAGTCTTATTTACTGGTGGCTTTTATCACCATCGTTACGGGCGTGCTGGTCGGCGTTGGAGTCATTACCAAGCGAACCCCCATCATTACTCCCGATCTTCTGACACAGATCGCGTATACCATGATCATGGTCGTATCCTTGAATCTGGTGGTCGGATTCCTCGGCGAGCTCTCCCTCGGACACGCAGGCTTCATGTATATCGGCGCTTACGTAGCGGGGCTAACTCTGTATTATACACACTCCCTCATTCCCTTTGGACTTCTGCGCTTTTTGATTGCCATGCTTTTGGGCGGTCTTGCCGCTATGCTGTTCGGCTTTATCGTCGGATTGCCTGCCCTGCGGTTACGGGGCGACTATCTGGCGATCGTAACCCTCGCCTTTGGAGAAATCGTTCGAGGCGTTTTGAAGAATATCACCGTCGGCGACATGATCAAAAACCCCGCGGTTGGATTCAATATCAAGGATCTGACCACCTCTTATTCCAAATATCTTTTCCTGATTGCTTTTATTTTGGTAATCGTAACCATTTTCTGCGTACAGAATATCGCGAAAAGTAAACACGGACGGGCAATTACGGCAATCAAGGACAACGAGATCGCTGCGCGCTCTATGGGCGTCAACATTACGTATTACAAGCTGATCGTTTTCGCCATCGCGGCATTCTTTGCAGGAGTCGCAGGCGCGATCTTCGCCAACTATACCACCGTCGCCCCCGCAATCTTTGACTACAACTACTCCATCGAGTTCCTCGTCATGGTCGTATTGGGCGGTATGGGCAGCGTATTCGGAAGCTTGATTTCTTCCATCATCATCGTCTTCCTGAACGTTCAGCTCCGTTCTCTGCTGACTGGCAATCTAGCAGGCTTGAAGAATCTGGTATACGCCTTGATTCTGATCATTATGATGATCATCAACGCATCGCCTAAATTTGTCACCTTGCGTGAAAAAATGAATTGGAGCTACGTCAAGAGCAAGTTGCAATCCAAAAAAGAAAAATCTTAAAAGATTCTATGAATGATCCAAGAAAGGAACATATCACAATGTCCTTTGATGAAAAATTATATGAGAATTGCCCGTTGGATGCCGAGGGAAATCAGTTGGTTTTAAAGGCCGATCATCTTTGCATCCAATTCGGCGGTCTGAAGGCGGTAGACGACCTGAATCTATCGATCAAAAAAGGAGAGCTGTACGGTCTGATCGGTCCCAACGGAGCGGGAAAGACCACGGCGTTCAACATTCTGACGGGCGTTTACAAGCCCACCTCGGGTCGCTTCTTCCTCTGCGGTAAGGATCTGACGGGAAAAGCCCCCTTGGAGATCAACCGTTCGGGAATCGCCCGTACCTTCCAGAACATTCGTCTGTTTAATAACCTGACCGTGTTGGAAAACGTCATGGTAGGTCTGGGCAATCAGATCGAATGCAGCATGCTTCAATCCATGCTACGTCTGCCTCGACATTTCAAGACCGAATCGGAATTCCGCCGCCGCGCCATGGAGCTTTTGGAGGTATTCGGTCTTGCGGAGTTTGCCGACTATCTGGCGCAGAATCTTCCCTACGGAAAGCAGAGAAAGCTGGAGATCGCCCGCGCAATGGCGACGAATCCCACCCTGCTTTTGCTGGACGAACCCGCCGCGGGCATGAACCCCAACGAGACGCAGGAGCTGATGGACGTCATTTCCTTCATTCGTCAGCACTTTGGTATCACCATTCTGCTGATCGAACACGATATGAGACTGGTCGCAGGTATCTGTGAGCGCCTGACCGTTCTGAACTTCGGTACGGAGCTGGCAAAGGGTAAAACGGCTGACGTCTTGAATGACCCCGAGGTCATCAAGGCTTATATCGGCGAATAACGGAGGCACAAACTATGTCTGAACCTTTACTTCAAGTCAAGGATCTGGAGGTCTACTACGGCGTGATCCAAGCGCTGAAGGGGATTTCCTTCCACGTTAACAAAGGCGAGATCGTTTCGCTGATCGGCGCGAACGGCGCCGGAAAAACCACCACCCTACACACCGTTACGGGTCTGCTTCGCCCGAAGCACGGCTCGATCGTGTACGACGGAAAGGATCTGACCAAGGTCCACCCCCATAAGATCGTTTCCATGGGTCTTGCCCACGTACCCGAGGGACGGAGAATCTTCCAGAACCTCTCGGTTTACGATAACCTTCTTCTGGGCGCCTACACCAAAAACGACAAGGCAAAGATCAACGATCAAATGGAGCAGGTATTTGAGCAGTTCCCCCGCCTGAAGGAGCGTCGCAGACAGCTGGCAGGAACGCTGTCGGGCGGTGAGCAGCAGATGCTTGCCATGGGACGGGCGCTTCTCTCCGATCCCGAAATGATCGTCATGGACGAGCCGTCCATGGGTCTGTCTCCCCTGTTGGTATCCGAGATCTTTGAGATCATCAAAACCTTCCGAGAAGCGGGAAAAACCGTGCTTCTCGTGGAGCAGAACGCCAAAAAGGCAATGACCGTCTCCGACCGCGTTTACGTGCTGGAGACCGGTTCGATCCTCACCGAGGGCAACGCCGCCGATCTGGTCAACGACGAACGGATCAAAAAGGCTTACCTTGGGGAATAAAAGCAAAAAGGACGAAGAATTTTAACGATTCTTCGCCCTTTTTTTGAGGGAATGAGCTCTTTGTACCGCGAAGCGGTGAAGGAGAGTCATGGGGGGTTCCCTCGCCACATGACAACCGATTTTTCCTCATTGCCGCACTCTCCTTCCGTCACGCTCCGCGTGCCACCTTCCTCCCGGAGGAAGGCTTGCAGGAAACTGCGCTTTATTGGGTTCGCCCTTTGGTTGCGGAAATTTGATTGTTTTTTATGGACCGCCGAGGACGTCGGTCCCTACAGTCTCTTGAAAAATGTCGCGTTGCGGCTTACCGTTTCTTCACCATTTGCGAGTGCTTCAAAAGAATGGTGTCCGATCATTTTTTTGAATCTTGTAGGGACCGACGTCCTCGGCGGTCCATTTCGTTTTCAAAAGAATCTTTCCTTTCGCGGCGACAGACAAAAAGAACGGAAACGAAAGAACGCGGAGAGCCAAGGCTCTCCGCGTGTTGTTGATGAAATTCGGGGGAATCAGACCAAGCCCTGTTCCTCTGCTTCTTCTTTTTCCCAATCTTCCTTATCCTCGCCTGTCAAGGAGAGGGTGCAAACGTCCTCGGTGGAGATCGCAATAAGCTCAACCTCGGGACTTACGTAAGTCATCTTTTTCATTTTCATTCTCTCCTTTCTCAGTTCGTTGCTTCGACGGTCGGGTTTCCGGCGGCATATTGGTTCAAAAGTGTGATCTGTTCTTCCGTATAGTGGTTGGTGTCTTGTCCGTTTTCAATCGCAGCCAATGCCTCGGTAGCAACATCCTTAATGGTTCTGCTCTGCGTATTGTTTGCGTAAACGGTGACCCATTCGCCATCTGCGTTCTGATAACGCCAGAAGCTCTGACAGCTGTATTCGGTCTCGTAGTGATTCTCGAAAAGGTTCACGAGAGATGCATAATAGTAGCCGTCCTTGATCTCGGAAGCGTTTCCTTCCATGACAAGAGCGTTGGCGTAATTTTCAGCGGTCAGGTCCTTGCCTGCCTCAAGCAGCTCGGTGGGCAGGAAGATCGCGCCTGCCTTTGCGTTCAACAATTTCAGAGCATTGACGGTAGCTTCGTCCATGGTGAACTTGAAGCGAAGTCCCGTTCCCTTGCCGTCAAGAACGATACGAACGCCTGCGCCTTCGTTGGTCTGGGAGAGGAGCGCTTCACCCGTATCGTGCGAAGTATCCACCTTATTCGCTTTGTCGTACTTTGCCCACGTCAAAGTTACGTTATTACGAAGTACTACGTACTGAGAAGTATTCCAAATCGCATCCACCTGAGATGCTTTGGAAGCCTGATTTAGCACCTCTCCTGCGTTCACGCAATAGGTAACGTTTACATGTGAATTGCCGCTGACGCCGATACCTCCCGCGCGGGTGACTCCCCGAATCGTTCCGTAGTTTACACAATTGGTAATGTTGCAATAGGAGGTTTCATCATATGGATTGGGGGTTGCGCGACCGATAATACCGCCCGCACGGGGGCCGTCTGCCTCTCCGTAATTCACACAGTTGGTAATTTCTACTACACCGACATAATTTTCGCCTGCGCCAATCGAGCCTGCCAAGCCGCCAAAGTAGCCCGCGAGACCCTTTATGTCACCCTTGTTCACACAGTTCGTCATGGTAAGATTCGAATTCACGCTGGTGTAAGACCCTACGAAGCCGCCAAAGCTTCCGATGTTAGAATCCGCATCATTCATCGTAACGTTCATATCTCCCGTATTCAGGCTGTCCTTTACGGTAACGGTTATGCCGGAAGCCGCAACCGAGCCGACGTAGCCTGCTACGCCGCCGACCGTCGCGCCGTTGTTGTCCGTGATCGACATGTTGTTTTCGCAGTCGTTGAACGAGACGTTGCACAAAATCACCGCGGCAGGAACGCAACCAATGAAGCAGCCGACCGTGTGCTCCTGCGCCAACGCCGTGTCGGGATTATGGGTCATGCTTCCGTTTACGGAGCAATTCTTCAGGGTAAGATCTCCGTCCCCTACCGTTCCAAAGAAGCCGCCAAGACGCACCGCGCCCGTTGCGCCCGTAAAGTCTACCGTCGCCCACAGATGTACGTTCTCCAAGGTCGCGCCTGCGCCGTAGTCTGCAAGAACGCCCTTCTTGAT
>JAFVQC010000047.1 GCA_017504995.1 Clostridia bacterium | reverse complement strand
CTCGGTGAAGTTGATATCGCTCCACTTGATTCCGCATATCTCTCCACGGCGAAGCCCTGTCATGATCTCCACGTAGAAGAAATCGTACCAATACGGCTCTTGCTTGATTGCTTCCATAAACTTATCGAGTTGGCTGTCACCAAGGACTTGCTTCTCGGTGTAGGTCTTTTTCGGTATGGTTGTACCAACCGTAGGATTCCGCACGATAAGCCGTTCCTTTACTGCCACGTCCAACGCTTGGTGCAATACCATATGCACCTTGCGTATCATTGTGTCGGATAGCTCGTGACCGTAGAGGGGATGCTCATTGACTCTACCTTCCTTTTTCGCCTTGTTATAGAATTTCTGAACATCGGCGGTGGTGGAGGTAGGCGAGTTGTTTATCGCCTATAAACCGTTTGATTTGATGCTCTACGAGCAGGCGGTATCCTTCGAGTGTACCTTCTCTTACGGTGAATATCATATACTCGTCAAGCCATTTGTCCATCCACTCACCAAGTGTCATTCGGCATTCTTCCGTGAGGTCGACATCTCGGTATAGGTCGAGAAGCTGATGGAGCTGCTTGAGTGCGCTTTTTTGCGTTTTTGCGAATGCCGACTTATACATGGGTGATCCGTCTTTTTTGTGACCGATGATGATACGGGCTTCCCACCGTCCGTCAGAGCGTTTGCGTATCGTTCCATCGCCCTGCGGTCTACGTTTATTTGCCATAGTTTCCTCCATCCCCTGTTGTAACTAAGGCTCTGTCATCGCAAGCCGTGGTTTGCTCGCCACAGCCTAAGTTACTGCCACTCCTTTTTGCTCCCTTCATCTGCCACCGGCAGCGGTCGCAAACGTCCCCTTGCGGTCTGCGTTTGTTTGCCATAAAAATCTCCTTTCTTTTCGTATTCTTTTGCGCTTGTTTTTGCGTACCACAACGATACCACAGGTTCGAGAGAATATCCAGCGATTTTCTGCAGAATTATCATTTTGTTATCAATTACCTTTTTTGCCCTTGTTGAGAGCTTCGGCAGAGGCTCTCGCCTTTGCCTTTCGCTCGTCTGTCGGGGGAGGAAGGAGGCGGAAGGCGAACCGATCCTTCCGTATCTCAAAGGACAAACCGCCCACCTCGTTATCATCGGTCTGACGGCAGAGAGAAGGATACTCCCTTGCGTATGCGGTCAGCCTGTTCTTGAGGCTCGTGTTAAAGGTATTGATAATCAAAATATCGCTTGCTTCATCGAAGAATATCTCTGTGGTCTTGTGGGTTTTCTTAATTCCTGTTATCATTGAATATACCTCGTTTTTTCGTAAAATTGTGGCGGTCTGTACCGCCTAAAAATGCCACTTTTCTCTGTGGCGTAGCCCCAATCGTGCCTACGGTCGATTGAGGGCTTAATAATAGCAAAAGCCGCTTGGCTTTTGACCAAACGGCTTTAATTTACTATTGATTTGCTTATACTAAATCATCAAGGCATTTTTCGATGTTTCGTCCACCATAAAATACATGGAGAACGATCACGGCGCTTGCTTCCTCGTTCGTAAGATAGAACACTACATAATTGCCAACGCTCATTTTCCGAAGTCCTCGACTTTGCCAAGGCTCTTTCTCGTAAACGGGATAGCGCAAGGGCAACTCCGAAAGCTCACCAACCGCCTTTAGAATGCGGTCAACTAAATTCTTCGCAATAGTAGGTTCAAGTAAGGTGTTTGATATATAAGAGTGGATGCCACGTATATCGTCACCAAATTCGGGTGTTACAGTTACATTCCACTTTTTCATATACCAAGTTCCTGTCTGATATTAGTGTCAAATTCTTCAAAAGGCACGCATTTGCCTGCCGCGGCAGAGCGAACAGCTCCATCCATTAACGCATTGAACTCATCGTCGGTAAGACTTCCGAGAGCAACAGGTTTTGTTTGGGGAAGCTTCACGTCGAACGGAATTCCTCTTTGCAGAACAAGCTGCTGTAAGAACATACCCATTGCCGTCGACATTGAAATACCAAGCTGACTCAGTACTGTTTCCGCTTGCTCTTTAACAATCGGATCGACTCTCGTAAAAACATTTGCGGTTTTGGACATATAGAAAAACCTCCTTTTCTTGTTTTCACTAATAGTATACCACATTGTATTGCGTTTTGCAAGCGTTTTGCCAATTTTTCTGTTGGAAATTTTTGTTGATACGATTTTTACCATGACAGCGTATGCCCTTGCGCCTGCTTCTTGGCGCGAATTTCACGGCGTTGCTTCTTGTCGATGCCGTGGTAGTTGACCTGATGCTCCTTTGCGTACATATCCTCGGCTCTGTCGTCGATGATATTACTTGCGTAATAGAACAGGTCGCATACGCCTATGACGATCTGCGCGTTGAGATTGTTATTGATCGCCCTGATCGCTTCCTTCGCAGGCTCGTATCCGGCATCGGCTGCTTTGTGCATATAATCTTTACCTGCTTCGTAGTCCTCGTACTGATAATAAAGCAGTAGCCCGACTCTCGTCTGTGTCCATTCATCTTCCACAGCGGAACGCTCGAACCACTCTCTTGCTTCTTCTCGATTGCCTTCCTCGAACAGTATCTTGCCGTAGGCATATTCTGCTTGGTGGCAACCGTGTTCCGCGGCTCTCCTGAAATACTCCTTCGCTTCGTCGTGAGATTTGTCCTTGAGGTACTTTGCGTATTCGTACTCGGCATAGCCAAACTTTGCATCTGCCGCCATGCGAAGATATTTCATCTTGTCGCTTGGCGTTTCATCAAACTTACGGTCACGATAGGCTTTATAAATGAGATAGGCGGAGAGCGAATTTTCTTCATCCGCCGCCATCCGTAGCCACCATTCTGCGTTCTCCATATCGTAGGTCTTTTCAAGGTAGTACCTGCCAAGGCGATAGTAACCGATGGGATCATCGTATGCGTTTGCGTAACGGTAGAGGTAATCGAAATCGTCTGCGTGTTCCTTCAGCTTGGAATAGTCATGATCCACCGCATAGTCGGGCTGATCGGGTGGGATGTGAATATCTGCTACAGCACGAACAACGGCATTGCGGATAGATTTGAATTCCTCGTTTTCCTCAATCGGAATCTTCTCCGGCATCGTGTCGGTATAGGTGCGAACGGTTTCACATTTATATCCGTACCACGCATCGTAAAGCTCCGAGAGCTGCGGATCGCTACCGAGCGTTTTTACAATTTCATTGACGAGAGCTTTCGTTTCTTTTGGAAGGTAACCGTACACCTTTTTGCCTTTATGCTTCTCTATTTTCTCGGAGAGCAACTGCATTTTCATAACGAGTTCGGGAGGAACAGCGTGGTCGCCGTTTTTAATTTCGGCGACCACCTTTGCTATCGTGCTTTTATATTTTTCTTTCAGCTCATCTCTGACCTCGGTCTGCTTTTTATAGATTGATGTCAGCTCTTGGCGAAAAATATCCGAGGCGAAGGTCTGCTTGAGATTGTGGATTCCTTCTCGTGAGAGGAAAGGCTCTCTCGGCTCTTTCGACCATACCATAATGTGAACGTGGGGATTGGTTTCCTTGTTGTGATAGGCAGCATACCAACGGAGGTTGCTCGGTAAGATGTGCATCTCCTTGGCGATATCATTCCGTCGTGAACGTAAGAGATTGATCCATTGCTCCGCAGAATTATATCCGAGGCGCTCCGCATCCTCACGCTTGAGAGAGATGATCATTCCCCAAACATTTCCGAGATGCTCGTCGATCTCACGGCTGATTGCGGAGAGATTTATTTTCTCACCCTCGTCGGAGAACAAACCGTTAGAGCCTTGTCGCTCACCGATATAACCGAGCATGCCACCACGGAGAATTTCAACTCCCTCGCGCGTTGCAATATACTCGGCGTAGCCACCGCGCGACCTTCCTGATTCGGTTCGGTGTCCGGGCTTATAATAAGGGGCTTTGAGAATTAATTTTGCCATTCAGTTCTCCTTACTTGAAGCGTTGTTCCATGCGAATCGCGCCGTTGGTTTCGGAAACCTCACGGATAGAATCTCGGCGCATCTCGGCGAGATAATCTTCATCATAACCGCCACCGTCCTCATCAAGAACGATCTTGGCAAGGATGGAAAGGTCAACGGCGATCTTGAAAAGATTTCTGTTGATGCGTTCCTCGCTGTCACGGATTTTTGCGCTGATGACAGATTCAAGCGCAGGTGTTAGGAAGCGTTCGCTCTGTTCCTTTTCGAGCCATGAGCAATAAAAGTCGATGGCATCACGGATGAATGCATTGCGAGAACGGCATCCAAGTTCGTTTGCAAGGCGGTCGCAACGCTCCCATTGACTTTCGGTAAGCATTACGCCCTTTGATGATCTTGGGTTCTGATTTTTCATAGTGGGTTACTCCTTTTCTGAATAATAAATTTGGGTGACGCGCCAAGGGCAGACAATGCATATTCCCTTGACGCGCCTTGTGTTTTGAGGTGTCAAAGACCGATATTTTCGCAAATTGGCGCAAACAGACAACCTTTGCTTTTTTGAACGCGCCTATGCGAATTTCTCGAAAAATCCTTGAAACACCTCGCTTTTTTGCCATTCGCTCGGCGTTGCCGTGCGATGTAGGTCGCCCCGAAACAGACGGGGCTTTATCCTGCTAAAAAAATAGGGGCTTGCAAAGCCCCCAATAGTGCGTGGTACACGGTTCACTTATCAAAGAGATGTCACTTCTGAAACGAAAATGTCGCCGAGAGTGACCAACGGTTACTCTCGGCGGTGGTTCATTATTCTTTAATAA
Source organism: Clostridia bacterium (assembly GCA_017504995.1). GTDB lineage: Bacteria > Bacillota > Clostridia > Oscillospirales > CAG-272 > HGM12713. Next base: position 10,066 of record JAFVQC010000047.1, on the reverse strand, counting down.
ACGGCGTATTTCTGATATGTGATTGTAGGCTATATGCTCCCTTATAGCCAATCTCTCTTGTCATCAACAATACGGCAAGCAATTTGTGGCTCGGTCGAGAATAATACAGAACACGTTTTTCACCGTTAATTGTAAGCTCCTGTTTCCATATTAGCTTTAGCGTCAACAGATCATCTATTACCGTGTTGATCTGATCATTTGCAACCTCGCAATCTCGCTCAAGCACTACGCTCTCAAAAACGTAGTTCTCGTTTTTTTGATATAAATAGACCAAAGCGTTCATTGTATCCGTATGAGATAGTGCAGCAAAGATTTTTTGCAGATCGTCCTTGTCGTTCAAAAAATGTCCGTATCCCTCTTCCGGTTGCGGAAACACGGAGAAGAAAGGCTCTTTTCCATTAGATACGATTGTAAATCCGTTATCGTCAAGAATATAGGATGCGTTTTTCTGATTCTTGATTTCATTGGGATCATACTTCTTTTCAATTTCCATACGACAGTTAAACAAACCGCGCTCGATCTGCCAACCGATATCACGCGCAACGTTGAAGCGCTCAGTTGCCTCGGTGTTATGGATCAATTTCATAATTTTAGACGAAATATCTGCCATTGTTACTGAATCGTTTCCAAAAAGCTCATCAAGAGATACCTCAAGCTCATTAGCGAGAGGAATAAGAAGCGCGCCGTCGGGATAGGTTTCGCTCGTCTCCCACTTGGATACCGCTTGCGCTGATACTCCAAGCTTTGTGGCAAGCTGCTCTTGTGTCATATCCTTTTCAAGACGCAATCTTTTAATATTAGCAGATAAACTCATATTATTTACCTCCGATCATTTTGCATCTTCCGTTGAAGTTATATTCGTAGGACTCTCTGCCGCACATTCTTTCAAATGCCAAGGAAATCAAAGACAGAACAAGACCGTCACCGTGGCACTCATACACTCTGACATCTCCTTCGGAAAGGTGCGCCGTTACCCAATGACAAGCGCCTACAGAGCAGAATTCATCGAGAATTTCGGAAGCTCGTTCTTCCTTTACGCCCGTATTCTTTGCAATATAGTCTGCCGTGAAGCTTTCAGAGCAAGCGGTGGAATGAACATAATAAAGAACGGACAAAGTATCTTCATTCGACAAGAATTTGAATATCTTCACGATCTCTGCTTGCTTACTCGGATCGTTCATCCATGCAAAATCAGATTTGTTGCGGAGCATCATTACCGCTACGTTTACGTTTTCGGAGCTTGCTACGAACTCAAAAAACTCATGAAGCGATATGTTAGAACGATAAAAATGGGATATCTCAGGCGGAAAAACATTTTCTCTATCATATATATCATCACTATATTGGGAAACTGTTCCATACATAGCCGGAATAAGTGCTCTTACCGCTTCAAATGCTTTTAGCACAGATTCGCGGCGGTCAAGCCCCTCAAACAAAGAGCGGATTTCTTCCGTCGTGCTTTGCTTTTTATCCTCGGAAAGTCCGAGAAGGGTGTCGGTGGTGACACCGTAATATTTTGCGAGTTCTATAACCATAGGAAGATCGGGGGTCGAAGCACCGTTCTCCCATTTGGAAACCGTTTTATTTGAAATAGATAGGCTTTGTGCCACATCTTCTTGTGTTACTCCCTTTGAAGTGCGGAGCTCCACCAATTTTTCTGCAATCTTACATTCGTACATGTTTTTCACCTCTCGAAAAAATTCAAGTTCCGGAGCTTGTGACTATATTATACATGAAATTAACGGTAGAGTCAACAGAGTGATATTTTACAAATTCTCTATACCAGAGAATTCTTGCGCTTCGTGTAAGCCGTTAGTTGATATTAGAGACTATAAAAATACCGCCGAAAGTTTCCAACAAGGTTGCTTTCTGCGATGAACAAACACCGTCCGTCACGGCTACTGCCTGCGCTTCGCTTATAACGAACGTAATGGATGCCGTCAATATCGAAGCCGAAGGTACAGATGCTCACGGATTTTCTCCTTCTTCACAACCGAGGGCATTTCCTTATCGCTTCTCTTGTACTCGTGCTTTTCCGCATCGTACACAAAGTATTTACCGAGAAGCTCTGCGGAGATCGGCTGTTCCACGGGAGCATAGTGCCTGTCCTGATTCAACGGTGTTTCGATTGCTACGAGCGTTGGTTCACCGTCAATAGCGCGGATGCACACGTGGTCAGTCATATCCTCATCGGCAACCGTCTGTCCGTAGAGAACGTATCTCCGTCCTTGCTTTTCATATTGCTTGCTAGCATAATCGAAGGAGACGGAAACAATGGCTCGGCAGAAGGCTTTATCTTCAAGATAGGGATATCCTACCTCGGCTTCGTGCTTTGCGTAGGTCTCTCGGAGCTTGATTGTTTCAAGGCTATCGTCAAGAACACCCGAGAAGGCATGGGCATTTGTCTTGCCGTCCTTCAGCGCGGTCAAGCCCTTGCTTCTGTAAATGGTACTGCCGTCAAGCGCTATGATACGCACAAATTCATTTTTTTCTTTTCTGCCGTCATCGTTAACCCTCCTTTCGTAGTTTTGTTGGTATTTTACCATATTTTGCGGCTTTTTTCAAGCATGAGAATATGAACGAAGCGAGATTTCTCTCAAAAATCTGCCATTTTGTCCTGCCTACCATATACGCAAGATGATAGGAGTGGATGCAAAATCACAAAAAGCCTTGATTTATCTATGTTTTTGAGCCATTTTGACCTACGGCAGAAAAAGAACATCTGTAAATTTCGGCTTTATTTTTGCTAATCTGTGCAAACTTTTCACGCAAAAGAGGTCTGTCCTACATTTTGGGACAGACCTCTTTCGCTATTCGATTTTCTGCATTTTCGCTGAGAGCCTTTTCTTTGACTACAGCGATGCAGATATTGAGGGCTGACCGCTTGGTCAGCCCTTTAGCCATACAGATTCAATTTCTTCTGCTTTTTCCTATTTGTTTTCCAATTTATAGTCATCTTCCGGCGTATATTTCTTTCGCTCATCGGTCATTTTTTTCAGCAGGTAACCGAGATGACGAGAAAAAATTTAGCACGCCTACCTTCTTCCCTTGTTATAGCTTTATTATCGATAGCTTTCGAAACATTTTAAAACAGGAATCATAAATACTTGCTTCCGATCTTGATTCTGTTGAGTGCTCTTGCAAGATACGCCTCGGTTGCTCGGTAGGCTATGATGCTCTGCTTTTGCAGCAGCTGCTCCTTTGCTTCTTCGGCAGAGCGCCTTGCACGGCTTATATCGATATCCTCGGGCCGTTCTGCCGAGTCCACGAGGATCAGAACGCTGTTATTTTCTATTTTCACGATCCCGTTCGACACCGCGGCCCTCCGAACCTCACCGTTTGGCAGAGTGATTTCAAGAAGTCCCGGTACAACTGCGGATATCATATTACTGTGATGCGCCAAAACGCCGTACTGTCCCCCGGGGGTGGGCAGGACGAGAGACGAACATTCTCCCACATAAAATGGGCTGTCCGCCGCAAACACCTCAAGCATAAAGCTACTCATAGCTCTTTCGCCTTTCTGATAACGTCATCGACCGTTCCCACGTTATAAAACGCTTCCTCGGGATATTTATCCATTTTGCCGTCGATTATCGCCGCGAAGCTTTTTACGGTCTCACTCATAGGAACGTAAATGCCCGCAAGTCCCGAAAACTTTTCCGCAACGTGCATCGGCTGCGCAAGAAATTTTTGAAGCTTTCGCGCACGGAGCACGGTAAGTCTATCCTTGTCGCTGAGTTCCTCCATACCGAGAATTGCGATTATATCCTGAAGCTCGTTGTATTTCTGAAGCGTTTCCTGAACCGCTCTTGCGACCCTGTAATGCTCCTTGCCCACAATAGATTCCTCGAGTATACGCGATGTTGACTCCAACGGATCCACCGCAGGATAGATTCCCTGCTCGGCAATTCTGCGGCTCAGCACCGTAGTGGCGTCAAGATGCGAAAACGTAGTTGCGGGAGCGGGGTCTGTCAGATCGTCCGCCGGCACGTATACCGCCTGAACCGATGTAACAGAGCCGTTTTTCGTAGAGGTTATACGCTCCTGAAGCGCTCCCATTTCGTTTGCAAGCATTGGCTGATATCCGACAGCCGAGGGCATTCTGCCGAGAAGCGTAGACACCTCACTGCCCGCCTGAACGAATCGGAAAATATTATCTATGAACAAAAGCACATCCTTATGCTCACGGTCTCGGAAATATTCGGCCATAGTCAAGCCCGAAAGCGCAACACGCATACGTATGCCGGGGGTCTCGTTCATCTGTCCGAACACGAGCGCCGTTTTTTTCGATACGCCGCTCTCCTTCATTTCATAAAAAAGATCGTTTCCCTCACGGCTTCTCTCTCCCACGCCCGCAAATACCGAATATCCGCCGTGCTCTGCGGCAACATTACGGATAAGCTCCTGTATAAGAACCGTTTTTCCGACACCAGCGCCTCCGAAAAGTCCTATTTTTCCTCCCTTTGGATAGGGCTCGAGCAGGTCTATTACCTTTATACCCGTTTCAAGCATCTCCACAGCCGAGCTTTGCTCGGAAAACGTAGGAGGCTTTCGGTGTATGCACAAACGCTCCGCCTCTGTCCCAACGGCTTCTCCGCCGTCAATGGGCTCACCGAGAGCGTTAAACATCCTTCCGAGGGTACTTTTTCCGACAGGCACGCAAATACCGCTTCCCGTACTTACGACCTCCATACCTCTTGAAATGCCCTCGCTTTCCGCCATCATAATGCAACGCACTGTATTGTCTCCAATATGGGCTTCAACCTCCATAACGTATTTCTTACCGTTCTTATGCAGAACAAGTGCCTCGTTGATCTTCGGAAGCACGCCCCTTTCGAATTCAACGTCTATAACGGCACCCGATACCGCCACGATCCTGCCGATATTCATCTTCTATCCTCCCGATTTTTTCTTTGTGCCTTTGCCCCCGCCGATACCTCGGTGATCGACATCGTGATAGCACTCTGCCTGACGCGGTTATACTGTACGGACAGCTCGGAAAGAAGCCTTTCGGCATTTCGGTCAGCACCGTCCATTGCAGCCATACGCGCCTGTTGTTCACTGCAAAAGCTGTCGATCAAAGCACTGTAAATATATCCCGAAATATAGCTTCTCATCATATTGTTCAGCACTGCGGAAACCGACGGTGTGAACTCAAACGGTATCGACACCGCTCTTTCGTTCTCGTGGCTTCGGAACTGATCCTTATGAAACGGAATAAGGCGTTCGTATCGACATTCCGTTTCAAAGCCGTTTTTGTAATCCGTATATATAATAATGATCTTTGAAACTGCACCGCTACCAAACTCCGCAAGCAGCACATCGCATATTTCTCTCGCCCTGTACATAGTCGGATTTTGTGCCGTATAAAGAAAGCTTCTTTCGATGGGGATGTGCTTTGACGAAAAATAATGTCTTCCGTACTCACCTACCACGAAAAGCTTCGTGTCGGGATGCTCAAGAAGCACCTTGTTCGTCTCCTTTATCACGTTTTGATTGTAAGCTCCCGCAAGTCCCTTATCCGCAGTAATAACGAGACAGGCAAAAGTGCCGTTTGGATGGTCGGGCAGATCGTCGTGATAAAAATACGGACTCTCCACGTTACCTGCCGTGCGGAATATACGCTTGATCTCAGCCTGCAAAGCATTGAAATACGGTCTTGTCTTATCCAGATCGGACTTTGCCTTGCTCATTTTGGCAGAGGATATCAAATACATCGCCTTGGTGATCTTCTGCGTCTCTCTGATGCCGTTGATACGGTCTTTAATCTCCTTGGGATTTGCCATATCTCACCTCAAAAGCCCGCCTTCTGCCTATATTCCTCTGCGATAGCTATTATCAGCTCCTTAACCTCGCGGTCAAGCGCCTTGCCCTTATTTATAAGCGGAGGAAGCTCGGGTGCAGTTCTTCTTACATAATCAACAAAGCCGTTTTTGAAGCTCTCGAGGCTTTCCGTAGGTATATCCTGCATCACCCTGCCGAGCGCCATAACGAGAAGCGCCGTCTGCTCAAGAGCAGATAACGGCTCAAAGCGCGCCTGTCTGAGCAAATACATAAGCCCCTTACCGTAGGTAAGCTTGTTTTTGGTGCTTTCGTCAAGGTCGCTTGAAAACTGGGTGAACACCTCCATCTCTCTGTACTGCGAAAGATCGAGACGCAGCGTTCCGACGGCAGACTTGAGCATCTTGCTCTGCGCCGCCGAGCCGACACGCGAAACGGACAGCCCCACGTTAACAGCGGGACGCTGACCCGAGAAAAACAGATCGTTCTCAAGGAATATCTGTCCGTCGGTGATCGAGATTATATTCGTCGGAATATATGCCGAAACATCGGACGCCTGAGTCTCCACGATCGGCAACGCCGTCATACTTCCGCCGCCGAGTCTATCCGAAAGATGTCCCGCGCGTTCAAGAAGCCTTGAGTGAAGATAGAACACGTCTCCAGGGTAAGCCTCACGTCCCGGCGAACGCTCAAGAAGCAGGCTGAGTGCGCGGTAAGCAACCGCGTGCTTTGAAAGATCGTCATAAACGATAAGCACATCACGCCCCTTATTCATAAAATATTCCGCAAGGGTACAACCCGCGTAGGGCGCGATATACTGAAGCGACGCAGATTCTCCCGCGCCGCAATTCACGACCGCGGTATACTCCATAGCGCCTCGGGCTCTGAGCTCCTCGACAAGCTGTGATACCGAGCTTATCTTTTGTCCTATAGCCACGTAAATGCAGATAACATCCTTATCCTTCTGGTTTAATATGGCATCCACCGCTATCGAGGTCTTGCCCGTTTGCCTGTCTCCGATTATAAGCTCGCGCTGACCCTTTCCTATCGGGAACATAGCATCAATGGTCAAAATTCCCGTTTCCATAGGCTCGTTTACGCTCTGCCTGTCAATTATAGACGGAGCGGGATGCTCGATCGGAAGATATCCGTCCGCCACTATCTCGCCCTTACCGTCCACAGGTGAGCCGAGTGCATCTACAACACGCCCGATAAAAGCCTCTCCCACGGGCATTCCCGCGGTTTTTCCTGTTCTTTTTACTGTGCTTCCCTGCGATACAAGATCACAGTCTCCGAACAGAATACAGCCGATTCTGTCGCGGTCAAGCTGTTGTACCATACCGCGTATACCCGTTTCAAAAAGCAATATCTCTCCGTACTGCGCCCCGTAAAGTCCCGATACGATAGCAATGCCGTCTCCTACCGACACGACCTCTCCGATCTCCTCGGCAAATACGCTCGGCGTCCACCCCTTAAGAGCGCTCTTAAGGAGCGGAACGACATCCGACGCCTCGGTTCTCGGAATACCGTCAAGACACGCTTCAAGCTGTGAAAGCAAGCCCTCCTTGCTCCAATCGTAAATATTCTCTCCGACCTCAAGACGAAATCCGTTTTTCAGCGTCGGCTCAGCAACAAACTCAAGCTCGGTCTCCTCGCCGTACTTGCGTTTTACAAACGATGCAAACCGCTCAAAATGCTCCGCGCTCGGAACGCTCTGGCAAAAAAGTCTTGCCGTTATTTTCTCCGAATTACTTCTCATTTTTTTACATCCCTCTCCGCAAGCTCCAAAAACATATCAAAGGCATCGTCAGTGCTCTTATTCAATATTTTTTCAACAGCTTCCTTTGCCATCTCGGTGATCTCTCTGTCGGCCTCACCGATAATTGCCCTTTTTTCTGCTTCGGCACTTGTTTTCGCGTCAACTATCAGCTTCTCAGCCTGCGTGCTCGCCTCAGAGATCAGAGTCTTGGTACTTTGGCGCAGCTCAGCCTCCGCCTTTATGCGCTTTTCGGTTATTTCCTGCTCCGCTCCGTCAAGCTTCTGCCGCGCTTCGTTCTCAAGCTCGGCGGCGTGCGCCAGCCTTTTGTTTGCCTCCGCGTCAAGCTCACGGTAATGCGCCTCTCTTTGGGCCATAAACTTCTTTACGGGACTGTACAGAAGAAAATACAAGCCTCCGACAAGAATAACAAAATTGAACAAATGCAACAGTATTTGCTGCCAATCAATATTCAACGGGATCTGCATAATCCATCCCTTCCTTCATCATAGAACGAATATAATAAGAACTGCTATGATAAGCGCATAAATGATCGCGGTCTCGACAAATACCAGTCCGAGCATAAGCGACGTTCTTATCTTCCCTTCAGCCTCGGGCTGTCTTGAAATACCGTCAACCGCCTTAGCAATGGCAATACCCATACCGATAGCGCCCGCAGCCGCCGCAAGTCCCACCGCGATAGCCGCCGCGATCGCCTTCGCCCCGGAGGTATCCTGCTGTACCGCCTCCGCGGCAGATTCGTAGCCCTGCTCCGCGAATACCGGAACGGAAAGTACCGAAAGCATCATAAGGAATATCAATGCAAATGCGATATGTTTCAAATTTTTTCTTAAATATTTCATAACTGTTGTCTCCTTTTAGTGTTTTTGCTTTTTTTATGTATCTCACTCACCTCTCCGTAGAAAAGCGAGGTCAACATAGTCAGCACATAAGTCTGTATCAGCGCGTGAAGTATCGTGAACAATACCGCAACAACAACGGGCAAAACGTAACTTAGTGAGGAATAATAATATACAAGCTCTGTAACGAGCAATCCGCTGAGCAATGCTCCGAACAGACGAAAACTCATAGATACGGGAAGCGAAAAATCCTTAAGCGTCCTTCCCACACCCCTCAAACCGTTCGAGCTTATTCCTCCCGACATAATTACAAGATACGAAAGACACCCGATTGCTATTGCCGCATTTATATCCGAAAGAGGTGCTGGTAAGGCCACGGACACGCCCTGCGCGGTCATCACCTGTATTCCGAAAAGCTCAAAGAGCGTTCCGAAAAAGACATACACACCCGCACCGAAAATATATACGTTCAAAAATCCGTGTTTGTGCGGACTGTTTGATTCTCCCAACCCATCAAAAAGCTTTACAGTCTGCTCGATCAGAAGCTGAAGCTTCGTGGGAACGTACCTGAATCTCGGTATTACGAAAATACGGAGTATCAGCGCCGCGCCAAGCAGTATTGCTGTAACGGCATACGCCGATATCAGCCCCGGATTTACCTCTGTAATTCCGAACAGGCTTATCTTATTGCTGTCGTGAAGCACCGCATCCCTCATCACCTCTCGGACGGTTTCGTGCTTATCCGTGCCTTCCGTCAGCAGTATTGCCGCAAGTAACAGAAAAACGATACTCAGCCACACGGCAAACGATATGATCTTTCTTTTTTTACTCATAACATTCCTTCTTATCCTAAACAATAAAAGGACAAAGGCGCCCGTAAAACGGGCGCCTTTGTCCTTGAACAATTAAAGTATAGCACTTTTTTCCCGAATTGTCAATATCCTTTGGAAAAATATTATTTTATTTTCTTTCGGCTGCACGAAACATATATTACATATATTATAGGAAAATTATCCGCAATACCGCCGTATTTCTACAAAAGATAAAGTACGTCCTGCGTGGAGTTAGTCAGCCTTCCGTAAATGTTACCGGCATCCGCAAGCCCAAAGCGTGCCGCCGCATGCTCACAGTTGTGGAACATTCTTTGACTACTACACCGTAAATTTTGCGTGTTGATAGAAGGCACTTGACTATTGCTTCGAGATATAGTATAATAACGGCAGAAAAAGAATTAATGCAGAGTCGGATTCTCGATTTCCTGATAGCATTTTGATCTCCCCCAAACGGGCTTGACCACACCTTTGACCATCTACGGCTTCGGACTACGTGTAAACAGTGCCTACAAGAGCCTCGGAAAGCACCGATTTCCGACACGAAAGCACCGAAAAGTGCCCGAAATCCCTTATTTTACAAGGGACTTAGCATTCGGGACTCAATCACCGTTCTCTGCGTTGTAAATTTCAAAAACGCTGAGAACCCTTGAAAACACTGACTATTTTGGAGTTCCCGATTTCCAAATCCGTCGTATAATTTTGGTCTGACCACATGTTTGACCACTTACAAAAAATACCCGTTTTCACCTATCCGGGTGTGGCTCAGTTTGGCTAGAGCGCGACGTTCGGGACGTCGAGGCCGCTGGTTCAAATCCAGTCACTCGGACCAGAAATTG
>JAFVQC010000046.1 GCA_017504995.1 Clostridia bacterium | reverse complement strand
CCCTCGGAGATTCCGTCTCGCAATGCTCGACGCCGCTTCGCGGTTCGATTCGGGCTTGCGCCCTCACTCAGAATGACACGAGGGGGCGCAGTCGAACTGCGAAGCAGTGCGAGGCGAAGCCGAGCAGGATCTCGGGCGAATCGCTAACCTTTCACTTGCCGCCGAAATCCCGATGCTTCGCATCGCCCTCCTTTCGTCGGGTTCGCTACGCAGAATACTCATTGGGTATTCTGCTCCACTCAAGGATGACACACTTGCGTGTGTCGGCGGGGCATGGTTTAGTAAATCATATAAAAAGCGTGTCGATGCTTTTTCGACACGCTTTTTATATCGGTTGACCGTCAATGAGAAAATTTGCCCAAGCTTGACGCAGTTCAATCTTTGGCTTCTTTTTTAAGAGGCTTTGCGGCAACGAATCTCCAAGCGGCAAGCACGACGATCACTCCGAGCGCCAGAGCCGCCGCCAGCTTCAACGTGTAAAACGCCTTTTCGAAAAAAACGTCGAGACTCTCATTAAATACCGCAGCAATCGTATAATAAAGTGATCCGCCCGGGATCAACGGCATCAACGAGGTGATAATAAGAGGCGTTGTCGGCGTTCGCAAAATCCTTGCAAAAATCTCCGCATATATTGAGATCAAAACCGAAACGAAAAAATAATTGATGATTTCATTTGAAATAAAAAGCGAAAGCAATACGAAGATACTCCAGGAAAGCAATCCGCCGATCGCCCCCCAAACAAGTCTTTTTCCTCTGAGATTAAAAAGAACCCCATAACCGATCGAACCGACAAAACCGGCAAATATCTGTACAATCTGAAAATTCATACGGCGATTCCTCCCGTAAGAAAAATAAGAACGAAATAGCCTGCGGCTATCGCAAAAGCCGCAAGACAAGCCTCTATCGTCCGCAACACTCCCGCAACGCTGTCACCAACGAAAAGATCTCTGACCGCATTCGTCAGTCCGACCCCGGGGATCAGCGTCATAATATTTCCGATCAACACCTTGTCCATCGATGAAATCAAAGAAAATTGCACTGCCACAAAGGCAAGCGCCGTCGCGACAAGCGATGACATAAACTTCGCGAATATTTTGTTTTTGATCGTCCGATCACAGATCAAGACGACAAAGCTGACCACAAATCCTACCAAAAAAGAAACGGCAGACTCGACGAGTCCTCCTCCGAAAAACAGCGTAAACGCCCCCGAAATCAACGAATAGGCAAGACTGATCAGCCACTGCGGATACTTTTTGGATGACGATATGGAAATCAGTTCTCTTTCAATCTCGTCGGCGCTCATTTTTTGAGAGCAAATTTTGCGAGACAGCGCGTTAAGCTTATGTAGTTTTTCATAGTCCGTTCCCGTATCCTTGATCCGTCTCGTTTGCGTCTTGCTTGCGCCGTCATCGGTATATACCGTAACGGTCATATTGTTCGTAATAACAAAAACGTCCACTCGGGTAGCGCCCATCGCCTTTAATATGCGATTCAAGCTGTCCTCAACCCGATACACCTCCGCGCCAACGACCAACATCTGCTCGCCGATATCCATCGCAAGATAAAACAGTCTATCCATATGTTACAATTCTCCAAACAATCTCAGTGCTTCGATGGCAGCGTTTTGCTCCGCCTCCCGTTTTGACTTTCCCGTTCCACGTCCGATGATATTGGAGTTGAGTCTCGCCTCGACCGCAAAGACTTTATTATGGTCGGGGCCGCTTTCTCCCACCGTTACGTATTCCAGACAATCCCCTTCGGTTTGCTGAACCAGCTGCTGCAGCTCGGTTTTGGGATCAGCGCTGATGGGACTGTAATTCTCGGCAAGCTCTTTTTGGATAAAGGGCAAGATAAACCGTTTGGCAATATCGGGTCCAAACTCGCCCGCATCCAGATAAAGTGCCGCTACCAAGGCTTCAAAGGCGTTTTCCAAGGTGGACTGCCGTTCTCTGCCCCCACCCTTTTCCTCTCCGTTTCCGAGATACAGGTAGCGTCCAAGCCCGATCTTTCTCGCATAGGACGCGAGCGCCGAGGACTGCACCACCGCCTTTCTGCGTTGGGTCAGCTCTCCCTCGGGCAACGAGCCGTATTCCAAAAACAAATATTCGCTTACCGCCGCAGCCAGCACCGCGTCGCCCAAAAATTCCAGCCGTTCGTTGCAAGCTACTACTTCCTTCTTCTTTGCCTTGATCTCGTTGGCATAAGAAGAATGGGTCAGGGCTTCCCTCAGGAGCGCCTGATTCCGAAAGGTATATCCGATCTCCTTTTCCAGCAAGGACATCTCCGTTTGTTGCATGATCGTTCCCCTCTTACGTTTCCTCTTTCTTTTCTTCCGCCGCCCGTTCCGCCTTCTTTTTGGCAGACAAACGAGCCAGCGCCTCGGTCAATTCCGCCGTCAGATCGGTTTCGGAAAAGGCGATGGCTTGACGGATCGCATTCTTGAACGCCTTGGCATCCGACGAGCCGTGCCCCTTGATCACGGGGCGGGCAATTCCCAAAATCGGCGCGCCGCCAAACTCACTTGCGTCAAAATTCTTCTTCACGTCCTTCAACGAGGATTTCACCATCAGGGCGGCAAGCTTGGTTTTCGTGTTGGCAAAGAACATCTTCTTCATGGTTTTGAGCATCAGCTTCCCCATGCCCTCCATGGTTTTGAGGAAGATATTGCCCGTAAAGCCGTCGGCAACCAGTACGTCGCAGGTATTGAACATCACGCGGTTGCCTTCCACGTTGCCCACAAAATTCAGCTCGGGATTGCTTCTCAGCTTTTGGTACGCTTCGATCTGAACGTCCGTTCCCTTATGCTCCTCCACGCCGTTATTCAGCAGACCCACGCGAGGGCTTTCTATGCCCATCATGCGCTTCATATAAACCGAGCCCATCACCGCAAACTGCTCCAGATAATCGGAGGTCACGCTGACGTTCGCGCCCGAATCCAGCAGAAGCACGGGGGGCTGCATGGGCAGGACCGCCGCAAGGGCGGGACGGCGCGCGCCCTTGATCTTGCGAATGATCAGATTCGCTCCCGTGAACAGCGCGCCCGTATTGCCCGCGCTGACGAAGGCGTCACCCTTTCCTTCCGCCAAGAGCTTCAAGCCGACGCTCATGGAGGAATCGGTTTTGGTACGGGTCACCGAAAGGGGATCGTCCTCCATGGTGATCACCTCGGAGGCGTGAACGATCTCGACGCGATCCATCGAAAGCTCACAAGCGCTTGCCGCCGCCTCGATCGTGGCGCGATCTCCCACCAAAACATACTCGGCATCCAGCTCCTTGGTTGCAAGAAGCACGCCGCGAACAAGCTCCTCCGTTCCTTTATCCGAGCCCATCACGTCTACAATGATCCGTTTCATTTCCATTCCTCCTTGATTCTCGCGATCTCGGCAAGCGCTCTTGCCGAGAGTGCCTCGTTTTTCGCCGCCTTACCGCCCTTGACACGGTGAGGCAATGGCTCAATGATTCCAAAATTGGCGTTCATCGGAACGAATGCCGAAACGCCGCCAAACGCCACGTAATGCGCCATTGCGCCCAGCATCGTGGTACGGGGGAAGATCAGCTTTTCCCGACCAAGAACTGCTCTTGCCGCGTTGAGTCCCGCCACAAGACCCGAACCTGCGGACTCAATATAGCCCTCTACGCCCGTCATCTGTCCCGCAAAGTAGACCCCTTCCCTCGTTTTCATGCCGTAGCATTCGTTCAAAAATGCGGGGGAGTTCAGATACGTATTGCGATGCATAATCCCGTACCGCAAAAATTCCGCTTGTTCCAAACCGGGAATCATACGGAACACCCGTCTCTGCTCGGGAAAGGTCAGGTGGGTCTGAAAGCCAACCAGATTATACATCGTTCCCTCTCGGTTCTCCTTCCGAAGCTGAACCACCGCGTAAGATTGCTTGCCCACCCGTTTGTCGATCAGCCCCACGGGCTTCAACGGTCCGAACAACAGCGTATCGTGACCGCGCTTTGCCATCACCTCCACGGGCATACACCCCTCGAAGATCTTCAGCTTTTTCTGTTCCTCGCGGTCAAAGTCCTTCAGCTCTGCCTCCTGTGCACCGATCAGCGCTTGCCAGAAGGCGTTATACTGCTCCTCGGTCATGGGGCAGTTGATATAGTCCGCATCCCCCTTATCGTAACGGGAAGCGAAAAAAGCAACGTTCATATCGATGCTCTCCGCGTCTACGATGGGTGCCGCCGCATCGAAGAAGTGAAGGCTTCCGCCTCCAAGCTCCTTCTCGATATACTCCGCCATGCGCTCCGAGGTCAGAGGCCCCGTGGCGATCACCGTCACCTGTCCTTCTTCTACCCGATCCGCCTCGGCTTCCACCACGGTAACGTTCGGGTGATTGCGGATCGCCTCGGTAATATAGGCGGAAAACTTCTCACGATCCACCGCAAGCGCCGAGCCGGCGGGGACTCTCGTGGCATCTGCCGCCTCCATGACGATAGAACCCATTTGCCGAAGCTCCTCTTTCAGAAGCCCTACCGCGTTGGCAAGGCTATCCGAGCGAAGGGAGTTTGAGCAAACCAGCTCCGCAAAGGTGGGAGAATGATGAGCAGGGGTATATTTTTGCGGCTTCATTTCGTAAAGCGTGACGCGCACGCCCGCGTTTGCCGCTTGCCATGCCGCCTCACAGCCAGCCAGTCCTGCGCCGTAAACGGCAACGGTTCGTTGGTTTTCCATGGAGATCCTTCCCAAGCCGAGGAAAGTATCCCCTCGGCTTTTTATTTTTCGTTATTTTCTGCCGCCTCGGTCTGCTCTTGGGGCTTCTTGAAGCCGCAGGTCTTGTTATGACAGATCAGCAGGGGCTGTCCTTTTTTGCGGAACAACAGCTCTCCGCAATCGGGGCAACGCTCGTTCGTTGGCATATCCCAAGAAGAAAAATCACAGGTGGGATATTTTTCACAGCTATAAAATACCGCGTGCTTCTTGCCCGTTTTCATAACGATCTTCGCGCCGCACTTGGGGCAGGGTACGCCGATATCTTTCGTCTTTTGCTTGGAAAAATTACATTCGGGATAACGCACGCAAGCAAAGAACGTACCGTAGCGTCCGCTTCGCTGCACCATATCCGCGCCGCACTTTTCGCATTTGAAATCGGCAAGGATCACCTTTTTCTCCTGCTGGTCCCCGTCCTCGTTTTTAGGTGCGGTCAGGGGCTTGGTGTTCTTACACTGGGGATAGTTGGGGCAGGCGGCGAACTTGCCGTACCGTCCGTTCTTGACGATCATACGGCTACCGCACTTGTCGCAGATCAGATCGGTCTCCTCTACGGGAACCTCCAGCTCTCTGGTCTCCATTTTTCGATTGGCTTCCTCCAGCTCCTTGCTGAAGCCGCCCCAGAAGTCATTCAATACGGAAAGCATCGTGGTGTTTCCATCCTCGATTTCATCCAGCGCGTTTTCCATTTCCGCGGTAAACTCATAGTTGACCACGTCGGGGAAGCTTTCCAGCATCAGCTGATTGGTCACCTCTCCCGTGGGCGTGGGAACAAGCGCCTTGCCCTCACGCTTGACGTAGTTACGGGCGATAATGGTGGAAATGATCGTCGCAAAGGTACTGGGACGACCGATGCCCATTTCCTCCAAGAACTTAATAAGGGACGCATCGTTATACCGCGCGGGAGGCTCGGTGAAGTGCTTCGCGGGATCGATGGACAAAAGCGGAAGCTTCTCGCCCTCCCGCACCTCGGGCAGACGAATATTCTTTTCCTCTCTCATCTCGTCCGCGTTGACCTTGGTGTCGTCCTCGCTTTCCTCGTAAACCGCCATATAGCCCGGGAAATCCACGGTGTAGCCGCCCGTACGGAACAGGTAGCCTGCCGATTCGAATTCGGCGTTGACGGTAGCAAGCACGGCAGACTCCATCTGGCTTGCAATAAAGCGTTCCCAAATGAGGCGGTAGAGCTTAAACTGGTCACTCGTCAAATACTTTTTGATCGCCATAGGCTCAAGACTCACGCGAGCCGGACGGATCGCTTCGTGCGCGTCCTGCGCGTTTGCCTTCGCCTTGTATACTCTTGGTGTCTTGGGATTGAATTTCGCGCCGTATTTTGCGTCGATATAGTCTCTCGCCTCATTCTGCGCGTCGGCGGAAACACGGAGAGAGTCGGTACGCATATAGGTGATCAAACCCTGTACGCCACCGTTTTCCGCGCCCACGTTGATTCCCTCGTAAAGCTCCTGCGCGATCCGCATGATCCGTTGCGACTGGAAGCCGAGCTTTCTTGCCGCCTCCTGTTGCATGGTCGAGGTAGTAAAGGGAGGCGCGGGCAGTTTCTTCTTCTTGGACTTTTTCACCGATGCCACGGTGAATTCCTTGCCCGAGACGGCACTGACCACGCGCATGGCGTCCTCTTCACAGGTCAGCTTGATCCGTCCCTTTCGATCACCGTAAAAGCGAACCGAAAATTCCTTCCCTTCTTCCCGTCCAAGAAGAGCGTCCACCGTCCAGTATTCCACGGGGACAAACGCGCGGATCTCGTTTTCTCTCTCCACGATCATACGGGTAGCAACCGATTGCACCCGTCCCGCGGACAATCCGCTTCGAACGTTTTTCCAAAGGAAGGGGGACAGCTTATAGCCCACGATACGGTCAAGAATTCTTCTTGCCTGCTGCGCGTTGACCAAATCCATATTGATCTGTCGGGGGGCTTTGATGGCGCTCTTCACCGCCGTTTTGGTGATCTCGTTGAAGGTAACGCGCATGGTTTTTTCCACGGGAATCCCCAAAGCCACAGACAAATGCCACGAAATTGCCTCTCCCTCGCGGTCAGGGTCGGTTGCGAGGAACACTTTATTCGCCGCTTTGGCTTCCTTTTTGATCTCCTTGATCAGATCCCCCTTTCCGCGAATGTTGATATAGTGAGCGTCAAAATCATTTTCAATATCCACGCCGAGCGTGCTTTTTGGCAGGTCTCTCACGTGTCCCTTAGATGCTACGACCTTATAATTCGAGCCAAGATATCCCTTGATGGTCGCCGCCTTGGAGGGAGACTCTACGATTACCAAATTTGCCATGTATTTTCCTTTCCCTTTCTTACAAGTTACGTATCTATCGCCTGCGGCGTGCCGCAGACCGTGTTTTCTTCGTTATTTTCTGACGTACAGTCCGCCAGGCAGAGACGATACCAAGCCGTGAATCTCCAGCATCGTCAGGGCGGTGATGACCGTTCCCATATCGGCGCCCTGCAGAAGCAGACTATCGGGTGAGACGGCGCGGTCAATCGGCATGGCTGAAAAGATCCGCCGAGTCGTTTCGTCCAACGACGATAAGATCTCTGCCGATTCGTCCGTCTTGATTTGAGGGGCTGTTTTCTCGGGAACGCTTGCCGCGGCAGCTCGAACCGTATCCTCGGTTTTTACCGTATCCTCCGCAGGTCTTGTGGGCGCGCAGCTTCCTCGGCCATACAAGGATACCACGCCGTAACGCCGCAGAACGTCGTCTACCGAACGGCTCTTTGCTTTCACCTTCTGCAAGCCGCCGTAATTGATTCTGTCGTGATACAAAAAGTCGTAATGACGGAGAATATCCTCGGTACAAAGCGCCGCCTGCGCTCCGTTCCGAATCAGCTCGTTCGGTCCGTCCGAGCTGTTGTCGTCCACCTTACCCGGTAAGGCGAACAGATCTCTCCCTTGGGAGATTGCTTTTTTCGCGGTAATCAGCGCGCCGCTTCTCAGATCGCCTTCCACCACCAGCACGCCTTGACAGAGTCCGCTGATGATGCGGTTTCTTTTGGGGAAATTCCCACCGATGGGTTTCTCGGTCGGAGAAAACTCCGTAATCACCGCGCCGTGCTTGCTGATCTCCCGCATGAGCTTTGCGTGCTCCTTGGGATAGGTCACCGAAATACCGCAGCCCAAAACGGCAACGGTAAGACCGCCCGCGGCAAGCGCGCCGCAAGCGGATACGCTGTCTACACCAAGCGCCATTCCGCTGACGACGATGGCGTTTGCCGCGGCAAGCTCATAGGATATTTTATACGCGGTCTGCCGTCCGTATTCGCTCATTTTTCTCGTACCGACCATGCCCACGCAAAGTCGATCGTTCATATCGGGCATCTTCCCGAGCACGTACAAAAGAACGGGTGGATCCTCGATGCTTCTGAGGCGCGCAGGATAGCGGGGATCGGAATATCCGACGATATCTACTCGATTTTGTTTACAGTAGCGAAGAATCGCGTAAGCGCTTTCCAACGATTTATCACAAAGTCTGTTTTTCAAGCCTTCGTCGATTCCCTCCAGATGCTCGATCTCATCCTCGTCCAGTCGGTAAAGATCAAAGGGATTTTCGTAACGGTCTGCCAATCTTCCAAATTCTTTGGAGGCAATTCCGCATTTTTCCGAAAGCCAGATCCAATATAAGCTATTTTCATCCTTCATGAATTCCTCCTAAGTATCTTGCGGTTGCCAACCGTGTCAGGCACGCACCGTTTCCCAGATACAGATCGCCGCCGCTGCCGCCGCGTTCAAGGACTCGTTCCCCTCTCGCATCGGAATGATCGCCGTTCCGTCGCAGGCATCGATCGTCTCGGCACACAGTCCGTGACCCTCGTTACCGATCACGAAGCAATCTCCCGCGGAAAGGACAAACGAACCGATCTCCTTCGCGTCCTCTCGCAGTGCCGCGGCGTATACCTTTCTGCCGTCCTCCCGAAGCAATCGAATCATATCGGAAAGTCCATTCTCCGTCACCGTCAACGTGGGAAGGCGGAACAGCGCGCCCATGGCGCTTCTGACCGTTTTGGGGTGATACAGATCGGCGCAGTCGTCGCTCAGGATCAGTCGGTCGATTCCAAGCGCCGCACAGCTTCGCAGGATCGTTCCCAGATTTCCCGCATCCCGCAAGGATTCCGCCAAAAGCAAGCGTTCGCTTGCTCCGATCTCTCCGATCAGCTCCGTTGCGTTGCCGCGACGGTGCAGGCAGTCGGGTTGCTTTGCCACGCAAAGCACGCCCTCGGGAGCCTTTTCCTCGCTGATCTTCTCAAAGACCGAGTCCGAGACCCATACGATCTGCTCCTCCGAAAGACGTCCCTCCGCCATTGCACGATACACCGTCTCCTCCACCGTAGTGGACGCAGGCTCTCGCAGAAATACCGTCTCTATCTTCACGCCAACGATAAGCGCCTCGCGAAACAGCTTGATGCCGTCCAGACGAAAAAGTCCCGTCTGTCGTCTTTTCTTTTTTTCCGTCAACCCACAGACCTCCTTGACACGGGGATTCTGTCGGGACGTAATGATTTCCTTCATTCGTTTTTACTCCATACGATAAATAAAACCCGGTAACTATTTACCGGGTTTTATCGCTCAGATTAAAGAGCAGCCTTTGCCTTCTCTACGAGTGCGGCAAATGCTTCCTTATCGGACACTGCCAGCTCAGAGAGCATCTTGCGGTTCAGGTCGATGCCTGCCAGCTTCAATCCGTGCATAAAGGTGGAATAGTTCATTCCGTTTGCCTTTGCCTGCGCGGAAATACGCGCGATCCAAAGCTGACGGAAATCTCTCTTCTTCATCTTTCTGCCCGCAAAAGCATAGTTTCCACTCTTGAGAACGGCTTGCTTTGCCATCTTAAAGTGCTTGGACTTTGCGCCCCAATAGCCCTTTGCGGCCTTCAATACTTTATTTCTTCTCTTGCGCGTCATCATTGCGCCCTTAATTCTTGCCATTTTCTATGTCCTCCTCTTCTTCCTATTCCGATTATTTCTGGATCAGCGTTCTGATGTTTGCGGTCATGGACTCGCTGAGAATTGCACTGGAGCGCAGATGTCTCTTTCTCTTTGCGGTCTTCAATCCCGTGTTGTGTCTGTGATGGCAGTGACCCATTTTCACCTTACCGGAAGCGGTAACAGAAAATCTCTTGGCAGATGCTTTATGTGTCTTGATTTTTCCCATTTTTATAATCTCCTTTTTTCTTTTCGTTTTTTCGGTTCGGCACGTCGCCGAGAGGTTGATCTATCATACAACGGCGACCCTGTCGCCATCGACGAACAAAATTATTTGAGCTTCAGGGGAGAGATCACCATGCTCATGATCCTTCCGTCCAGCACGGGAGCTTTATCTACGCTTCCCACCTCGCTGCAGGTATCACGGAATTTCTGCATGATCTCCTGACCGATGGAAACGTGACTCATCTCACGTCCCTTAAAGCGCATAACGACTCTGACCTTATTGCCGCTTTCGAGGAACTTCACCGCGTGACGAGCCTTCGTCTCAAAGTCGTGGGTGTCGATTCGGCAGGAAAGCTGAATCTCCTTCAATTCCACCGTCTGCTGCTTTTTCTTGGCTTCCTTTTCCTTCTTGTCCCGATCAAAACGGTACTTTCCGTAGTCCATGATACGGCATACGGGGGGCTGAGCCTGCGGAGCCATCAAAACCAGATCGTAGCCCTGATCGTAGGCGATCTTCAAGGCTGCCTCGGGAGACATGATGCCGACGGGATTTCCGTCCGCGCCTACCACTCTTACTTCCTTCGCCTTGATCTCCTCGTTGATCAATAAATCTTTTGCGCTAATACGAAATACACCTCCAATTTTTTGCATTGCGTTTTCAATGCAATAAAAAAATCATGCGAAGAGACTTCCCCGCACGACACAAATCCCCCCGCGATAGGCGAGAGAAAGAATATCTACCGTACGCGCCTTGCGGTACGGTGAGAACGGAGAGCGTTCTGCTTCATTTTCCCATGTATTTTATCACAACTTTTCACCGATGTCAAGTCTTTTTTTGAAAAAACTCAAAAATTTTTTCATTCTTCTTTTCAGCTCCTCGGATGCTCTCCGCCTCGAAAAATATTTTTTCTTCACCTTGATCCGCCTCTACGACAAGACCTACGACATTTTGGATTCAATTTTGTTCTTTCCGCCAATTTTTTGAAAAAAATTCGTGATTTTTTCTATTGTGTATCGTTTTTCACGAAAATTTCGACAAAAAATCGTGTAATTTGGATATTGCCTTTTTTTGAAATTCAAGGTATAATAATAACGCTGTCGGCGGCACCAACTCCACAGCATCACGCACAACGGTCAATTGTTCTTGCGGAATATCAAGCTTATGATATCAACGCGCAAGCCTGTCAACGGTTGTGCTTTTTTAACCCCATTCGGCAATCGCTGAGTGGGGTTTTCTCTTTGAAATTTTAATGATTATTTATTATTATTTGAATAAAGTTTAAAATAATTCAAAAAACCGTAGAAATTTGAGCAAAGTTGTGCTATAATATAAAATTGTATTAGTGTGCTTCTTGCTCTCCGCAAACGCATACGCCGTTTTGACACGGTTCAAGTTGTTTTCCCCATACTGAAAGGATAAAATTATGCCAAAATACATAGAGAAAATCGAAACCCTCTCGCTTCCCGTCATCGCGCTGCGAGGCGCGGTAGCGTTCCCAGGCGTCTCCTTGAGCTTCGAGATCGCCGACGAGCCATGCATCCGCGCGGCGGAAGCCGCCTTTGCCACGGACTCCCCCGTGCTGATCTGCACGGTAATCAACCCCGAGGAAGAAAAGCTTTCTCCCGAGATCCTGTTCCGCGTGGGAACCGTTTCCCGTATCAAGCAGTCCCTCAAAACCCCCGACGGCGGAATGAGAATCCTGACCGAGGGCTACTCCCGCGCAACGGTCTCCGCCTTCCGTACCTTTGCCGACTATCTGTCCGCCGAGGCGATCTGCAAGACGCTGACCATGACCGACGAGGACAGCATTCGCTCCCAAGCCTTCTGCCGCGCCATGCTTTCGGAAACCGAACGGCTGGTCGCTCTGCTTCCTTCCGTCAGCGACGATATTCTCATCGCCGCAAAGGCGGTCACCAACCCCGCCCTTCTGGCGGATTTCATTGCCTCTAACATCCTTGTCAAATACGCCGACAAGCAATTAATTCTGGAATGCTTTGATCCCGTCAAGCGCATCGAGCTTTTGCTGGCACTTTTGAAGGAGGAGGCTTCCCTTTTGGAATGTGAGCTGGAGATCCACAAGCGGGTACGGTCCAATTTGAATCAAAATCAAAAGGAATACTATCTGCGAGAGCAGGTTCGCGTCATTCAGGACGAGCTGGGCGAGGGTGATCCCGACGAATACTACGACAAGATCATGGCGGCAAGGCTTCCCGCCGAGGTGCAGGAAAAGCTCCTGAAGGAAAACGAGCGTCTGTCCAAAACCCCCTTCGGTTCTTCGGAGGCGTCGGTGCTTCGCTCCTATCTTGACGTTTGTCTGGAGATCCCGTGGAACGAGTCCACCCGTGACCGCATCGATATCAAGGCGGCGCAAAAGATCCTTGACGCGGATCACGACGGTCTGGAAAAGGTCAAGGAGCGCATTCTGGAATACCTTGCCGTCAAGCAGCTCAATCCTTCGCTTGGCAATCAGATTTTGTGTCTCGTCGGACCTCCCGGCGTAGGAAAGACCTCCGTCGGCGCATCCATTGCCAAGGCAATGAAGCGGAAGTACGTCCGCGTTTCTCTGGGCGGCATCCGTGACGAGGCGGATATCCGCGGACATCGAAAGACCTATATCGGGTCGATGCCGGGACGGATCATCAACGCCCTCGTTCAAGCCAAGGTGCGCAATCCCCTGATCCTTTTGGACGAGATCGACAAGGTGACCCGCGACGCCCACGGCGATCCCTCCTCCGCCCTGCTGGAGGTATTGGATTCCGAGCAGAACAAGTCGTTCCGCGATCATTTCGTTGAGCTTCCCTTCGATCTGTCGGACTGCCTCTTTATCGCCACCGCCAACACCCTTGACACCATTCCCCGTCCGCTTTTGGACCGAATGGAGATCATCGAGCTGAAAACCTATACGAAGCACGAAAAGCTTTCCATCGCGCGCAACCACCTGCTTCCCAAGCAGCTGAAGCGTCACGGACTGACCCGCAGAATGCTCACCGTCACCGACGGCGCGGTAGGAGAGATCATTGATTATTACACCCGTGAGGCGGGCGTGAGAAATCTGGAGCGCGCGCTTGCCGATCTTTGTCGGAAGGCGGCAAAGCAATTCGTGGAAAATCCAGAGCTGAAGCGGCTGAGGATCACCGAAAAAACGATTTCCGAATACCTTGGCGTACGTAAAATGCTTCCCGAACGGATCGCCGAGAGGGACGAGGTCGGCGTGGTCAACGGACTTGCCTATACCCAAGCGGGGGGCGATCTGCTCCGCGTGGAGGTTGCCGTTCTGGAAGGAACGGGCAAAATCGAGCTGACCGGCTCTCTTGGCGACGTGATGAAGGAATCGGCGAAGATCGCCGTCAGCATCGTTCGCTCTATGGCATCCGAGCTGGGCATTGCCACCGACTTCTATCAAAAGAAGGATATTCATATTCACTTCCCCGAGGGCGCGATCCCCAAGGACGGTCCTTCCGCGGGTGTGACCATGGTCACGGCTCTGGTCAGCGCGCTGACAGGCAGAGCCGCGCGCCGCGAGCTTGCCATGACGGGAGAGGTTTCCCTTCGCGGACGTGTCCTCGCCATCGGCGGACTGAAGGAAAAGACCATGGCGGCGTACGCCGCGGGGGTCACGACGGTGCTGATCCCCGAGGACAATCTGCGCAATCTCGAAGATTTAGATCCTCTCGTGCGGGAGCATTTGCGCCTGATCCCTTGCCGAACCGTTTGTGACGTGCTTTCTTACGCCTTGCTTCCTGCCGAGGACACGGTGACAGACCGCGACACGGTTCGTGTCTCTCGTGAAGAACCCGACTATCCCAACCTGATCCCAACCGCGCATGGCTCTCGCCCTCTGCCCTTGGGACGGTAAACGATTAAGGAGACCTTTATGCCTCTGAACACACAAAACGTTAACCTGAAAATCAGCGCGGGGCTGCCCCGTCAGTTCCCCTCCGAGCCGATCCCGCAGATCGCCTTTTCGGGACGCTCCAACGTGGGAAAAAGCTCGCTGATCAATTCCCTGCTGAATCGAAAAAATCTCGCCCGCGTCAGCTCGGCGCCGGGCAAGACCATCACCATCAACTTTTACGACGTAGACCGCAAGCTCTATCTCGTAGACCTTCCCGGTTACGGATTTGCCAAGCGCAATCCCGAGGATAAGAAAAAGTGGAGTGCCTTGACCGACGGTTATTTTACGCAAAACAAAAACATCGACCGCTTGTCTCTCGTCTTGCAGCTCATCGACAGTCGGATCGGTCCAACCGCCGACGACGAAATGATGCTGGACTTCCTTCGGGCGTCCGAGCTTCCTTACGCGGTGGTCGCCACGAAGGTGGATAAGCTCAACGCCACCGAGCGAAAGAAAAACCTAGAGGCGCTTCGTTCTCACCCCTTGATCGCGGACATTCCGCTGATCCCCTTTTCCGCCTTGAAGGGAGAGGGAAAGGAAGAGCTTTGGAAAACGATTTTCCGTTACACCGCACTCTGAAAAGAAAAGGAGCAATATGACACGACTGATCCTCGTCCGTCACGGACAAAGCATCGCAAACGAGAAAAACCTGTTCGCGGGACATTCGGATTTTGATTTGACCGAACTCGGGCACAGACAAGCCCGCGCCGTTGCGAATTATCTGTTTCAAACCGAAAAAATCGACGTGATCTACGCCAGTGACCTGCTTCGGGCTTATCATACCGCCACCCCTACGGCAGAAGCCTTCGGCTTGCCCGTCATTAAGGACGAGAGCTTCCGTGAGATTTTCGGCGGCGCGTGGGAAAGCATGTCCTTTACCGATATTGCGGAGCAATATCCCGACGCCTTTGGCGTTTGGCGCAAGGATTACGCCCATTGCCGTCCCGTGGACGGAGAATCCACACAAGAGGTTTACGAGCGCGTCGTTCCTCACGTTTGCGAGCTTGCAAAAAAGCACGACGGACAATGCGTTCTGATCGCTACCCACGCCACCATCGTGCGAGCCTTTGAGGCATACGCCCGTGGGCTCGGTGCAGACGAGGTGGGCAAAATCCCCTTCGCGCACAATTCTTCTATCAATATTTACACCTATGATCAAGGAACGGTAACGGCAGTCCGTTCGAATATCACCGAACATCTCGGCGATATGGTGACCGTTCTTCCCACCATCATCAACGCATAAAAAGGAAACCGATATGATTCTATACAAGCATTTTGATACCAACGAAAAAGGACACCTGACCGTCGGCGGCTTGGACACCGTCGAGCTGGCGCAGGAATACGGCACGCCTGCCTATATTTTAGACGAGAACGTGATCCGTGAGAATTGCCGCGTCTACAAGCAAGCGGCAATCGACGCCTTCGGCGCGGACGCGCTCCCTTTGTACGCCTCCAAGGCGCTTTGCTTCACGGGCGTTTACCGCATCGCGGCGGAGGAGGGTCTGGGCATAGACTGTGTTTCGGGCGGCGAGCTTTACACCGCAAAAAGGGCGGGCTTCCCCGCCGAACGGATTTATTTCCACGGAAATAATAAGACCGACCGTGACATTGCCGACGCCATGGACATGGGCGTGGGAACTTTTGTGGTAGACAACGAGGACGAATTGGCGGCGGTATCCGCGGAAGCCGTCCGTCGGGGCATCACCCAACGGATCCTGCTTCGCATCACCCCCGGCATCGATCCCCACACCCACCGCGCCATTATGACGGGCAACGTGGATTCCAAGTTCGGAAGCGCCATCGTTACGGGGCAAGCCATGCGGATCGTCAAAAAAGCCATTGCCGCAGACGGCGTGAAGCTTGCGGGTCTGCACTGCCACATCGGCTCACAGATCTTTGACGTGGAGCCATTCGCCGAGGCGGCGGACATTATGATCCGTTTTATTGCCGAGATCAAAAAGGAATGCGCCTATGAGATCCGCGAGCTGAATCTCGGCGGCGGTCTTGGCGTACGCTATACCGAATACGACAGAGAGATCGATTACGCCGACGCGATCCACAAGATCGCCGCCGTGGTAACGGGCTTTTGCCGTGACAACGGCATCGCCATGCCTCGGGTCATTCTTGAACCCGGTCGCTCTCTCGTTGCCGCCGCAGGCGTCACCCTCTATACCGTCGGCTCGGTCAAGGAGATCACGGGCTTCAAGAACTATATTTCGGTAGACGGCGGTATGCCCGATAACCCTCGATACGCCCTTTATCAGTCCCAGTACACCGCCCTCATTGCCAACCGCGCCGCAGCGCCACGGGACTATCGGGCGACCTTGGCGGGTCGGTGCTGTGAGTCGGGCGACCTTCTGGGTGAGGACATGGAGATCCAGAAGGCAAAGCGAGGAGATATCCTCGCGGTGCTCGTCACGGGCGCGTACAACTATTCCATGGCATCCAACTACAACCGCCTTCCCCGCCCCCCCGTTATTCTGGTAAAGGACGGCAAGGCACGGGTAGCGGTTCGGCGCGAGACCTACGAGGATCTCGTCGCCCTTGACCAATTCTGAACGACCGCTTCGCTTGAATCAATACCGCTTTGCGGTCAGGAGGAACGATTATGCTGCAACATTTACTGATCGGCAACGGAGATATCCGTTCGTACGTAACGCAATTGCTTTTATCCCTGCCGATCGTCTTTTTGGCGCTCTCCCTGCACGAAACCGCCCACGGATACGTGGCGCACAAGCTGGGAGATCCCACCGCCTACAATCTGGGACGGCTGACCCTGAACCCATTGAAGCATCTTGATCCCATCGGCTTCGTCTGTATGGTTCTGTTCGGCTTCGGTTGGGCAAAGCCCGTTCCCATCAACACACGGTATTTCAAAAAGCCCAAGCGCGATATGGCTCTGACGGGCGCGGCAGGTCCGATTTCCAATCTTTTGCTTGCCGCCGTCTTTACCGTTCTGCTCAAGCTTGCCTACGAGGGTCTGTTTTTCGCAAGCTACCCAAGCGATTTTTGGGCGCAGATGGCGTTCTATCTTTTGATCTTTCTGTTCTACGGTGTCCGTCTAAACGTGACCCTCGCCATCTTCAACCTGATTCCCGTACCGCCGCTTGACGGCTCGCGGATTCTGTTGGCGGTGTTGCCCTATCAACTTTACTACAAGATCATGAAGTACGAGAATATCATTTATATCGCGCTGATGGCGCTTCTGTTCCTCGGCGTTCTGACTCCCGTCTTGAACCTTGTGACCGACTTCATCATGAAGCTGCTCTTTACGGCAGGTCTCTTGAAGGATTCCTACTTCTGGTATTTTATTTGATCTTTCCTTTCCATCTTTTCAAATTTTCTCGGGGGGACTATGGAGACTGTTACTTACCGACTGGATCAATTTGAAGGTCCTCTGGATCTTCTTCTGACTCTGATCCAAAAAAACAAAGTGAATATTTCCGATATCCCCATCGCCCTCATTTGCGATCAGTACGTGGCGTATATCGCCGAGGCGCAAAAGCTGGATATGGACGTTGCCTCGGAATTTCTCGTGATGGCAAGCGAGCTGATGCTCATCAAGAGCAAAATGCTTCTGCCCCGTCCCGAGGAGGAGGCGGAGGATCCTCGCGCCAAGCTGACCGACTCTCTGCTTCGGTATCAGCAGGCAAAGGAGGCTGTCGTTAAGCTCACGCCGCTATATGCCTACTACGGCGGACGAATGGTCAAGGACACCGACGAGATCTCGGTGGATAAGACCTACGTTCACGATCAGGACGTGACCGCCCTTTGCGCGGCGGTACGGCGGATCATCGCCTACAACAACGCCTTGGAGCGCGCGGCAACCACCACCTTTACTCCCATGATCAGCAAGCCGATCATTCCCGTAGAGATCAAGATCGTCTCCATTCTTCGCAACATAGAAAAGCGCGGCGTGGCAACCCTGGAGGAGCTGATCATTGACGAGGTCTCCCTTCCCGACCTGATCGCCTCGTTCCTCGGCGTGCTGGAGCTGGTCAAGGTGCGAAAGCTCCTGCTTGCCGACGATCCGAATGAGGAAAATGCCCTTTTGAGCGCATCCACCCGATTTATTCTGAATACCGACGACAGCACGGTGGGAGAAAGCGAATATTTTTCCGCCGCAGTAAGTGACGAAAAGGAGTGATTCCATGGAAGAACCGATCCATCAACTGAAAAATATCGAGGGCGCGATTGAAGCGATCCTCTACGCCGCGGGCTATCCCGTGAAATACACGAAGATCGCGGAGGTGCTGGGTCTTGACGTGCGAAACACCAAAAAGATCATTGAGCACATGAGTGAGGAATTCAACGCCGAAAAATCCAAACGGGGCGTGCATCTGCTGGTCTTTGACGAGACCTGCCAGTTCTGCACCAAGGAGCAGTACGCCCCCTATATCCGCGAGGCGCTTAGCATTCGCCGCGGCGGTAACCTATCCGCGTCGTCGATGGAGGTACTGGCGGTGATCGCCTACAACCAGCCCGCCACCCGTTCCTTCGTGGATCAGGTACGAGGTGTGGACAGCTCTTACGCCTTTAATTCCTTAATTGACAAGGGGCTGATCGAGGCTTGCGGTCGCTTGGACGCCCCGGGACGCCCCATGCTCTACGTCACCACCGAGAAATTTCTCCGTGTTTTTGGGATTCAGTCTCTTTCGGAGCTTCCCGCCACCGAAACCATGCTCCCCCCCAAGGAGGATACCCCCATTGCCGACGAGGATACCACCGACGAGGCGGGCGGCGAGAGCAGCGCCGAGGAAGCGGACGACGGATCGATTGAATAATTTTACCAAGCTCTCACCAATACTATTTTATTGAAATAACCGAATGAATCCACCGAAAGGAGGGCAACTATGACGGGTTGGATCGTTCTCGGCTGTATATTCCTGTTTTTTCTGTTCATAGGTTCTCTTCGGGCAAGAATCACCATCGTTTACGGTGATGAGCTTGCGCTTTCGGTAAAGGTTCTCTTCCTGAAGATCGGGATTCTTCCCGCCAAGGAGAAAAAAGCGGGACCCCACGCTATGAGCGCCGCCAAGGCAAGGAAGCTTCGCGAGAAGGCGGCAAAGAAGGAAGCCAAAAAGCGAGAAGCTGCCAAGGCAAAAAAACAGAAAAAAGCCGAGAAAAAAGCGCTGAAGGAAGCGCAAAAAGCAACGAAACCAAAGAAAAGCATGTCCGAGATCCTCGATATCGTTCACATGATCACCGAGATCGTGGGTATCGTGATCAAGCGTTTCTTCAAGCACCTGCGGATCGAGGTGGCGCGGCTGAGGATCAAGGTCGCCACGGGAGACGCGGCAACCACCGCCGTCGCCTACGGAGCTGTGACCCAGGCGCTGAATATTCTGCTTCCCCTTCTGGAATCGGTACGAACCCTCAAGCTCCCCGACGTCACCGAGCTTGACGTGACCCCCGATTTTTGCGCGGAAGCCCCCGAAGCGGATATTAGGATCACCTTTTCCATTCGCGTATGGCACGTCTTTCATATTCTGTTCGGTGCTTTGGGTAAGCTTTTGAAAAATCTTTTCAAAATGATGTTCAAAAAGCTTTCCAAATAAACTCACTTTGCAAGGATAAGCCTTTGGCTTTCTTGATATAGCAATCAAATTTCATCAAAATAAATCACGAAAGGAATCTTCAGTTATGGCAAACGAAAACAAAATTCCCGAAATTATTCGCTCCTCTATGGAAAGCATCCGCACCATGGTGGATGCCAACACCGTCATCGGCGATCCCATTGCCACCGAAGGCGGAACCACCATTATCCCGATCTCTAAAATTTCCATCGGTATTGCTTCTGGCGGTGTGGACTACAACCCCAAGAAGGACGCTCAGCCCCGTCCTCAGAACTTTGGCGGTGGCGGCGGAACGGGCCTGTCGGTTTCTCCCGCGGGCTTCCTTGTGATCGACCGCTACGGCGACGTGGACTATATCAGCGTCAACCAGAAGGGCAAGCCCGATCCCGTGGATCAGATCGCCGATCTGGTAGAAAGAACCCCCGACATCATCGCGAAGATCAAGGACCTGTTCGCAAAAGAGCCAAAGGAAGAGGAAGTACAGTAAGCGAGGCGATTCTTTTGCCCTTTCGTTCATTTTATCTCCGTTGCGCCCCATACAATATATTATATAAGCTTGTATGAAGCAAAAACGGAGGTACGATGAATGAAAAACATACTGACTTTTATCCTTGCCCTTTGTATCGGGCTTTGTTTCTGCGTCCCGACAAAGGCAATCCCCGCGCAGGACACTCCCCCCGCCGTTTCTGCCGAAAGCGCCATTTTGATCAATGGAACGGACGGCTCGGTCTATTTTGAAAAGAACGCCGACCGTCCCATGGGAATGGCAAGCACCACCAAGCTGATGACGGCTTTGGTTGCCGCCGAATCGGGAGACATGGAGCGAAAGATCACCGTTCCCGCCGAAGCGGTGGGGGTAGAAGGCTCTTCCGTCTATCTGGTAGAGGGCGAGGTACTGACCCTGCGAGAGCTTTTATACGCGCTTCTTCTTTCCTCCGCCAACGACGCGGCAACTGCCATTGCCATTGCCACCTCGGGAAGCGTAGAGGATTTTTGCGCGCGCATGAACGAAAAAGCCGCGGAAATGGGATTGGTCCAAACCCATTTCACCAACCCTCACGGGTTATACGACGAGGATCATTATACCACCGCCCGAGAGCTTGCCGCCATTGCCGCCGAGGCTTTGCGCGTGCCTCTTTTGCGCGAGATCGTCGCCACCCAACGGGCAACCATTCCCCACGACGGAGATGCCGACAAGCGTCTGCTGCTGAATCACAACAAACTGTTGCGCTCCTACGAGGGCGCCATCGGCATGAAAACCGGCTTTACGAAAAAAACGGGACGGACCTTGGTCAGCGCGGCAGAGCGAGACGGGCTTACCCTGATCGCCGTAACGCTCAACGCCCCCGACGACTGGCGGGATCATACCGCCATGCTGGACTACGGCTTTGCCAATTACGAACAGGTCGTTTTTTCACAGGCAGGCTCTTTTATGATGGACTTTCCCATCACGGGCGGCGAGAGCGATACCGTTTGTCTGACCAACGCAGAGCCGCTTGTTCTCACCCTTCCCAAAAAAAGGGGAGACGCTTCTTACTCCGTACAAGGAACGGCGCGATTTTTGTTTGCTCCCGTTACCTACGGAGAGTCCTTCGGTACGGTCACCCTGACCTGCGAGGGGCAACGTGTCACTTCTCCTTTGATCGTCACCGAAACGGTAAAGGCAAAGGAAGCGCCGCTTCCGCCCTTTTTCAGGCGGATCAAAAATTTTTTCAAGGCAGAATAGCCACCTCGGAAGGAACGACAGAACATGGATACCATTAAGCTTCAAAAATATTTTACCGACTGCGGTATCCTGTCCCGACGCGCCGCAGAGGACGCGATCGAGCGAGGCGCCGTTCGCGTCAACGGCGAGATCGCCACGCTGGGAACGCGGATCGCCCCGTCGCGGGATCTCGTGGAATACGAAGGAAGAATCCTTCGCCCCTCTGCCGAGGAAAAGATCTGTATTCTTTTAAACAAGCCCCGCGGCTACGTGACCACGCTGTCCGACGAAAAGGGGCGGCGGACGGTTGCCGATCTGACGGCGGACGTGGGTCGGCGGGTCTATCCCATCGGACGCCTCGATATGGACTCCGACGGGCTTCTGCTTCTGACCGACGACGGCGCGCTTGCCAACCGTCTGACCCATCCAAAGCACGAGATTCCAAAGATTTATCACGTTACCGTCAAAGGACGGGTATCCGCCGAACAGCTTTTGGCGCTGAACAGCGAAATGACCTTGGACGGCTATCGGCTGCTTCCCGTAAAGGCTCGGCTTCTTTCCTATGAGGAAAAAACCGCAGGAAGCGTTTTGGAAATGCGCCTGCGCGAGGGACGAAACCGACAGATCCGCAAAATGTGCGCCGCAGTGGGACTGACCGTTCTTCGACTGTCCCGCGTTGCCATCGGCGAGCTGAAGCTGGACAAGCTTCCCTCGGGCAAGTGGAGAAAGCTCACCGCCTCCGAGCTTGCTTATCTGCGAGGCGAAAAACAACATCTGTAAACAAGAAAGGCATCTGATTATGCTAAAAGTTCTTCCTATTCAATCCAAGCTCCGTCAGGAGGAGATTTGTCTGAAATGCAAGATCCAATACAACCCCGATCTGCTTGCCTATGCGGCGACGGTAGACGAGGAGCTGGTCGGAATCTGTCAATTCAAGCTGACGGACAAGGGCGGCGTGCTGTACGATCTGGCAAAGGTTCCCGATCGGGTGGAAAATAAAGAGTGCAGTGACTTTGAAGCCATGTTCGTCATGGGCAGAGGTACGCTGAATTTCATCGATCTGTGCGGTGTTCACTACGCCACCTTTGAAGGAAAATCGCCCGAGGACGGTCTGCTCCGCGCCATTGGATTTTCCAAAAATGAGGACGGTATCTACGAGATCAATCTGGAGGGCTTCTTTACCGACCACTGTCATAATCACTCCAAATAATTGTTGGAATTGATTTTTTTTGAAATTTTCTCCGATATCTTGACAACAATCGATGCTTTATGATATAATATATTGTCTTTTGCGACAATGATTGATTTTTCATTTGTCGCATACACTTTGATCTCCCAAAAAGAAAGGATAATTTCATGGAATTTGATATCAGTTTAGCCTTTTTATTAAAAATTTTGAAAAAGGCTTGGTGGAAGATCGCCATCGTTACGGTAGCTACCATGCTTTTGGTCGGCTCTTTCACCCACTTCTGCATTGACAAAAAATATTCCTCCTCCGCAAGATTTTACGTCGTGAACGTAAACTCTTCTTTGGACTATACCACGACCTCGTATTTGAGTGCGGCGGAATACTTGATCAAGGACTACGTTTCTATCATCAAGAGCGACTATCTTTTGGAGATGGTCTGCGACAATCTGAAGGGAAAGGGATACGAGAACGTTACCCCCGAGCAGCTTCGCCCCCTGATCCAAGATTCCTCCGACGCAAATAACTCGACCTTCGTTCTGTCCGTGACTCACACCGATAAGATCTTTGCGTATGACGTGATCACGGCAATTACGGAGATTGCTCCCGATGCCATCACGGCGCTGACCAAGCCCGACAGTAACGTCAACGGAAGCTTGACGGAAAAAATCTATACGGTAATCGATTATTACAACAAGCACGCCGATTATGAAGGCACTCTCTCCGTAACCAAAAACGATATTCAAAATCTTTTGGATACCAAAAATCTGAATGGATTGACTTGTCTGGAGGTTTTGACTCAACCCAAGATAGCTACGCACCACGATTCCCCTAACCTGATTACATATACCGCCATTGGCGGAATTGCCGCGGCGGTTCTGGCGTATCTGGTATTCTTGCTTCTCAGCATCGTTAAGATGAACGTAACCACAGAGGATGACGTAAAGAGACTTCTGGGGCGTCCTCTGTTGGGCGCTATCCCCCGTTGGGAACTCAATTCTAAAAAAAAGTAAAAGGAGGTACCGATCATGAAAAAGAATATGCTTGCAACAACTTCCATAAAGCTGTTGAATGAAACGACTCCTTTTGCCGTTCGTGAAGCCTTTAATCAGCTTCGTACCAACTTATTGTACACCGTAATCGAGAGCGATTCCTGCCCCGTATTCGCGATCACCTCCGTTTCCGAATCTTCGGGAAAAAGCACGGTTATCGCCAACCTTGCCGTATCCTTTGCTCAAATGGGTAAGAAGGTACTTTTGGTGGACGGCGATATGCGTTGTCCTATGGTATACCGCTTCTTTGGTCTCGATGGGCAACAGGCGGGTCTGAGTGAGTTGATCTCGGGTATTCAAACCGACGTAATCCACAAGGACATTCGTCCCGGACTTGATCTGATCACCAGCGGACGCATTCCGCCCAATCCCTCCGAGCTTTTGACCAGCCAAAAGCTTCAGGATCTCTTGGCTGAATGGAAAACCGTATACGATTTCGTGTTCTTCGACTTTCCTCCCATTGGCGTGGTCACCGATGCGTTGACGATCTGTCAAAGCGTCAACGGCTATCTGTTTGACGTACGGTCGGGTCGCAACCACGCAAAGGACGTGCTTGTGGCAATTGAAGACATGGAGCAGGTAGGCGCAAAGATCGTCGGCATTGTGTTAAACGACTACAACATCAAGGGTTCAGGTAGTCGATACTCCTCTCGTTATTCCAAGTACGGAAAATACGGAGAATATCAAAAAAATCAATACGAGCAGGCTGCGGAGTTATCAAAAAGAAAGGCTTCCGATCAATGAGTCGCCCCTTTCCCCTGATTGATTTTCACTCCCACATCCTTCCCGCCGCCGACCACGGCTCAAGCGGGCTTACGGAATCGTTAAAGCAATTGGAAATCGTCAGAAATTTCGGGGTTGACACCATCGTGGCAACCCCGCATTTTTATCCGAATTCCATCGCTCTTGAGGATTTTCTTGGTTTGGTGGCTTCTTCCGCAGAGAGACTGACCGAGCACCGAGAATCCTCTCCCCGCATCTGTCTGGGCGCTGAGATTCTGTACTGCAACGGACTCCATCGCATGGAGGGGCTTGACGCTCTTTGCATCCGAGGAACAAACGTACTTTTGCTGGAGCTTCCCATGGACGAATGGAGTGACGAGCTGTTTTATACCGTAGAACGGCTGACGAAATCCTTTACCGTGGTGCTTGCCCACATAGACCGCTATATTCTATGTGAGGAGGACGGAATCCATTCCCTTCTTTCCGCAGGCGCGTTTGCTCAGATCAACGGGTATGCCCTGCACTCCTTTTCCAAACGGCGCAAATTAAAACCGATCTTGGAAAGTGACCGTGTGGTTGCCTTGGGCAGCGATCTTCACGGGGCGGACAGAAAAACTTACGAACAATTTCTGACGGCTGAAAAAAAGCTCGGCGACACCTTTGAGACGATCATGCGCCGCAGCGCCGCACTTTTGGAAAACGCCACCGCTTTATAATCTTATAAAAATACACCTATGATATGCCAAGTATTGATGAACGAAGGCAGGGAAGATAGCGTAGCTATGAGAAATTCCTCATGGCTACGCTATCTTGTTGGACTTTTCGCTTAACCTTTTGTAGTGTGACGTTTCATCTAAAAGGTTACACAAGCCTTTCGCCCGAGATCCTTCGCTCCGCCGCCACCTTCCCCACGGGGGAAGGATTACGGGAAACGACATCTTTCCTGTTCGCCGATTATTTGCGGAAATTCGGTTGTTTTTTCGGGAGCACCAAGGCGCTCCCCTACCAAGATTGAGAGAAACCATCGGACACCGTTCTTTTGAAACAACGGTCAATGAAAATCGTCACGGCTACCGAAAACAATATTCTTTAAGAGACGGTAGGGGAGCGCCTTGGTGCTCCCGTTTTCGTTCGCGAATTTTTCGTTTGTCGCGGGCGATTCATGAATCGCCCCTACGAAGGATCGTGTTTTCTTTTGTAGAGGGCATTCACGAATGACCCGCGGCGAACCTTGCGGGAAATGATGCCTTTCCTGTTCGTCGATTGATTACGAAAATTCGATTGTTTTACCGTAGGGCGGGGGCTTGTCCCCCGCCGTTTCGCAAAGCAACGATCTATCTTTTCGGCGGGATTGTTCAACGGCAAAAGCCTCTACTGAACCACCTGCTAAGCAGGTGGGTTTCTATAATCAAAAACGCTTTTGCTATCCAAGAACCGATAGCAAAAGCGTTTTTTATTCTTTTCTCGATTTTTACCTGCGCCAACGAATCCGCCCAACGCGCCCTTATTCCTCGTCCTTATCCACGGTATCGGCAAAGCGGAAGCCCGCGGTTTCGGATACGGGAAGGGAGAACACCAGCGCGTGGGCTTTGGTCTCCACACCCGCTTTTTGCATGATGGCTTTCATGATCTCCTTTTTCTGCTCCATATGCGCCACGATAAAGACGATCTCCTTCTCCTCGGCAAGGGAGAGTCCGAAGAATTTCTCCGCGCCAGCGGCTGTTCCCTTGGCGCGAATGGTCGTTCCGCCTCCCGCGCCTGCCTCTCGGGCGGCGTCCATCACAAGGTCGGTATATCCCTTTTGATAGATGGCGATGATCAATTCGTAATCAGATTGCATTTTCTTTTCCTCCGTGTTTTCGGATTCCACGTTTTGTCCTGCGGTAAAATACTCCAGCGCGGTCTTTCCGCCGATCCCCGACATCGGAATCGCCATAGCCACGCCTCGGTTGGGAAGGTCGATCTTCATATCGACGGTCAGTCCTCTTTTCAGCTTCTTCAGGGTCGGCTCGGAAACCGCCGCAAAAAGCATCGCCTTTTCGGTTCGCTCCAGCCCAAGAAGATTCAAGGTTTTCGCATGCGCCGTTCCGTTACAAAGCGTACTGTACGAAACGGTTACGCCGTGTCCCAGATAAAATTCCTCGTATTCCGCCATATCGCTTCGCTGAATAATGGTGATCAAATAATATAAATTCGTCATGGCTTCCTCCTTTACAGCTCGATAATATCCTCGGATTCGTCCGCATGCTCGGCGGTCGTTTCCAAAATCTCCTCGGGCTCTGCCGTCTCTACCACAGCCTCGTTCTTTTTCGACCGAAGCTTATACACGAGACCAAGGATCTGAATGGTGATCAAGGGGGTCATTGCCACGAGGGCGACCACGCCGAAGGCATCGCTGACTACCGTTCCGCCCACCGCGTCACACGCTCCCACCGCAAAGGGGAGCAGGAAGGTTGCCGTCATGGGACCAGAGGCGACTCCGCCCGAGTCAAAGGCAATGGCGGTAAAGATATCGGGAACGATGAAGGACAAAATCAAGGCAATGGCGTATCCCGGCACGACGATCCACAGCAGCGAGATTCCCGTCAGCACGCGGAGCATGGCAATTCCAACCGACACCGCCACACCGATGGACAGCGCGCCGCCCAGCACCTTGCCGCGGATCGTTCCCGCGGTCACGTCCTCTACTTGCTTCGTCAGCACGTGAACGGCAGGCTCGGCAGATACGATAAAGTAACCGATCACCATACCGAGAGGAACGATGATCCATCGGAAGTCCGAGCTTGCCAGCGCCCGTCCGAGATAATTACCAACGGGCATAAAGCCCACGTTGACACCCGTCAGGAACAGCACCAGTCCCACGTACGTATAGGCAACGCCCACAAGGGTCTTGCCAAGACCGCCCTTTCCCGCGCCGCCCGTAACCAAACGGAACAGCAAGTAAAACAGCACGATCGGGCCGAGGGCGGTTGCCATTTCTTTGATATAGTGAGGAATCTCATGTAAAAACAGCCCGAAAATATCGCGGGAGCTATCCACGGCGGGCATGGAATAATCGGTCACCGCCTGCGCGTCCACGTCATACAAAAGACCCAAGATCATCACGGCAAGGATCGGTCCGACGGAGCAAAGCGCCACCATACCGAAGGTATCGTCTCCGTCGTCTCCCGAGGAGATGGCGGACACACCCACGCCAAGCGCCATGATAAAAGGGACGGTCATCGGTCCCGTGGTCACCCCGCCCGAATCAAAGGAGATCGCCAGAAAATCCTTTGGAATGAAGAAAGCAAGCGCGAACACCACGGCGTAAAAGCCCAACAAGAGATATTTCAATCGAATCTGAAAGATCACGCGGAGCATGGCGATCACGAGAAGCAGACCCACGCCCACGCCTACCGAAAGGATCAGTACCGGATTGGGGATCGATTCGATCTGCGTGGCGAGAACCGTCAGGTCGGGCTCGGAAACGGTAATCATTAAGCCCACGAAGAAGGAGACGAGAATGACGAGCCACAGCTTTCTCGAAGCGGTCATTTTCGATCCCACGTATTCTCCCATGGGCGTCATAGCGCTTTCCGCGCCCAAGGTAAACAGTCCCATACCGATCACCAGCAGCACGCTTCCGATCGCAAAGGACAAAAGCATGGCGGCGGATACGGGAACGATAGTCACCAACAACAAAAGAACGATTCCCGTCACGGGCAAGACCGAGGACAAGGCTTCGGATATCTTTTCTTTCAGGATCGTTCGATCAAGAAACCCCATGAAATACTCCTTTCTACGATCATGTTATCGTTTTCATTATATCACGGAAGCGCCCAAAAGTAAAGAGTCCGAAAATCTTATTTACAAAAGTTTTAAAATGTGCTATAATAGAAGCATCAAAAAACAAGTTTGAAAGGATAGGCTATGGCAGAAGGCTTTCTCCCCATTACAAAAAAAGAAATGAATACCCTCGGATGGGACAGACCCGATTTCGTTTACGTCACGGGAGACGCCTACGTGGATCACCCCAGCTTCGGCGTGTCAATCATTTCCCGCGTGCTGGAGGATGCGGGCTTCCGCGTCGCCATCCTTCCCCAGCCCGACTACAAAAGCTGTGACGCCTTCCGTGAATTCGGCCGCCCGCGGCTCGGCTTTCTGGTGACGGCGGGCAATATCGATTCCATGGTGGCGCACTACACCGCCGCCAAGAAAAAAAGAACCTACGACTACTATTCCCCCGCGGGCAAGGCGGGGCTTCGACCCGACCGCGCCACCATCGTGTACTGCAACCGCATTCGCGAGGTATACGGGGATATTCCCGTCATCATCGGCGGCTTGGAAGCGTCCTTGCGGCGTTTTGCCCACTACGACTACTGGTCGGACACGGTGCGCCGTTCGATCCTCGTGGACTCCCGCGCCGACCTTCTGACCTACGGCATGGGAGAAAACATTCTGCTCCGCATCGCCCGTCTGCTGGACAAGGGCGTGCCCGTCAAAAAGATCCGCGACGTGCGGGGCACGGTCTATCTCTGCCGTCCCGAGGACAAGCTCCACTACGAGGTGGCGGCGACCTTCGATTACAACGAGTTGAAAACCGACAAGCGCAAGTATGCCGAGGCGTTTGGTATTCAGTATAAAAATCAGGACGCGCTGAACGGGCGCGCCATTGCCGAGCGCTACGACGACAAGCTGTTGGTACAGAATCCTCCC
The DNA here is from genome assembly GCA_017504995.1 of Clostridia bacterium. Taxonomy (GTDB): domain Bacteria; phylum Bacillota; class Clostridia; order Oscillospirales; family CAG-272; genus HGM12713. The sequence goes on along the minus strand of JAFVQC010000046.1, from coordinate 11,522 downwards.
ATGCCGCCCTTGGAGCGCGACGAGCTGGATGCCGTCTATTCTCTGCCCTATATGCGAACCTATCATCCCTCCTACGAGGCGGTGGGCGGCGTGCCCGCCATCGCGGAGGTGCGGTTCTCCATCACCCACAACCGAGGCTGCTTCGGCGCGTGCAATTTCTGCGCCCTCGCCTTTCATCAGGGGCGGACGGTGCGCTCCCGCAGTCCCCAAAGCGTGCTTGCCGAGGCGAAAAAGATCACCGAGTTGCCCGATTTCAAGGGCTACATTCACGACGTGGGCGGTCCTACGGCAAATTTTCGCGCCCCCGCCTGCGAGAAGCAGTTGAGGGACGGTGTCTGCGCCTCCCGCAAGTGTCTCGCCCCCACTCCCTGTAAAAATCTCAGGGTGGATCACAGCGAGTATCTGCATCTGATTGAGGAGATTGAGGCGCTCCCCCGCGTCAAAAAGGTCTTTATCCGTTCGGGTATTCGATTTGACTATCTCTTGCTGGACGAGAATGAGGACTTCTTCCGCAAGCTGGTGCGGGACAACGTCAGCGGTCAGCTAAAGGTCGCTCCCGAGCATTGCTCCTCGGCGGTGCTCCGTTCGATGGGCAAGCCCGATTTTGCCGTTTACGAGCGTTTCCGCAAGCGGTATTTTGAGCTGACGAAGGAAGCGGGCAAGGAGCAGTATCTCGTTCCCTATCTCATGTCCAGTCACCCCGGCTCGACCCTGAAGGACGCGCTGGAGCTGGCGCTCTGTCTCAAGCGGGATCATTACGCCCCCGAGCAGGTACAGGACTACTATCCCACCCCGGGTACGGCGTCCACCGTCATGTTTTACACGGGGATCAACCCCTTGGATATGAAGCCCGTTTACGTCGCCACCGACTATCATGAAAAGCAGCTTCAGCGGGCGCTGTTGCAGTTCAACCGCCCACAAAACGCCCCCTTGGTCAGAGAAGCCCTTACAAGGCTTCACCGCGAGGACCTCATCGGCTACGGCGCGGAGTGTCTGGTCCGTCCCGAAGCCGCCCCCGCAAAGAAAAACGCCCAAAAGCAAACACGCCCCAACGTGAAGCAAGGGAAGCAGAGGAGCGCAAGGCAAGGAAAAGCGGTTACCCCCAAGCGCGAGCAAAAGCCACAAGTCGGACAGAAAAAGAACGGACGGCAAGGCAAAGGAAAGAAACGGTAACGAGGGAAAATCGGTTGGAATGTGGCGAGAGAAAAAGGCTTTGTGCCGCTTGCGGCAATGTTTGCGTAAGCAAACTTGCAGTTGAGCGTATCGAAGCATAGGGATTGAGGAGATCGCCGTTTGTTGTGTTCTATGCCGTTCTCCTCATCCGTCTGCTCCTTCGTCGCATCCACCTTCCCCACTGGGGAAGGCTTACGGTAAACGATGCCTTTCTTGTTCGCACTTTGATGTGGAAATTCGGTTGTTTTTTCGGGAGCACCAAGGCGCTCCCCTACCGTGTTTCATTAAAATTTATGGGTCTCGGTTCGCCGATGACTACGAAAATTCGATTGTTTTACCGTAGGGCGGGGGCTTGTCTCCCGCCGTTTGATTGCAAAAATTCAATCGTTCATTGCGGGCGATTCTTGAATCGCCCCTACGATGATTGTGTTATCTTTTGTAGGGGTCATTCACGAATGACCCGCGGTGAGCCTTACGAGAAACGATGCCTTTCTTGTTCGTCGTTTGATCGCAAAAATTTGTTTAATTGTTACGGGTCGCCAATTTGCCTCGCAAATTGGCGACCCGTAATACGATATGAATTTTATCCGATCCGTCTGCCCTTTTCGGCAAATTCGGATGGAGTTAGACCCGTTTGCGCCTTGAAGGCTTTGCAGAAATAGGACGCATTGGCAAAGCCCACGGCAAGGGCGATCTCCTCTACCGTCCCCTCGGCGTTCACCAGTCTCACCTTCGCCTTCTCTACTCGATACTGCTGAATGTATTTGGTGGGGGAGATGCCGAACACCGAAAGGAAAATGCTACGGTAATAGGTCTCGCCCATGCCCGACAGCTTCGCCAGCATCGGAATATACAGATCCTGATTGCCGTAATTCTTTTCGATATACTGAACCGAACGGTGAATGAGTCCGTACTTCCCCGCCAGTGTGTCGGCAAAGGACTGGACGGTGGAGATCTGCGTGAGCAGATTGTAAAGCTCCGACAGGCACTTGGAGTGGTAGGCAGGTCCGCGCAATCTCCAATAATGCAACAGATTGTTCACCGTGGCGAACAGCTCCTCCTCGCCACCCGTGAAATATAGCCCTTCCTTGGCTTTCTCTCCCGTATCCACCGTGTCAAATTCAATGACGGTACAAGCCCCTTCCCGATCCACGTACAAGGAATACGACACCCCCGCGGGCAAAAACAGAACGTGCTCTCTGTCGGCAACCAGCTCCTTGCCCGCCACGGTGTACACCGACTGCCCCCCTTGCTTGATCACAAGCAACGAGCGCTCGGTCACCGACTCGATCTCGGTGTCCTCCTCCAAGGTATAGCTGTAAATATCCGCAATGCGGGAGAGGATCAGATTGGATACGTCAAATTTTTTCATTTCCGTTTTCCTTTTTTATTCTTCATTTGATTTTTCAACACAACGATTCGTTCGTTCAAACGACATTATTGTATCACAGTTTCATATATTTGTCAATATCCGTCGAATTTTTTCGCTGTCGTTTTTTTCTATCCTACGCCACGGCGGGGGAAAAACCGTTCAAACGCGCGCAAAACCGTGTATTTTTTATTCATTTTTTCAAAAGAAGCAATACCCTCTTGATTTTTCGGGGCGCTTTCTGTATAATAAAGAAAAGCTTACAAGAAAAATCTTTCAAATTTTCAATTATTAAAATGAAACGAGGTAAGGAATCATGAGTCAAACCACCGTATCCATTCCCCGTCCCGAGCATCCCAACCCCCAGTTCTTCCGCAAGGAGTGGGTCAACCTGAACGGCAAATGGGAATTTCTCCGCGACCACAGCGTCAGTGGCAAGGAAAGAAATTTGTTTGAGGCAGATTCTCTCCCCGAACGCATCACCGTTCCCTTCTGCATGGAAAGCGAGCTGTCGGGCATCGGCGACAAGGATTTCTGCGACTGCGTCTGGTATCGCAAGGAAGTACAGATCCCCGAGGCTTGGCTGGCTGAAGGCGGCAGGGTGCTGCTTCACGTCGGCGCTTGCGATTACCGCACCACCGTTTATGTCAACGGCGTGGAGATCGGCGTCCACCGCGGCGGCTACGTTTCCTTTTTCATGGAGATCACCGCGCCTCTGAAGGTGGGTAAAAACGTCATCATCATCTGCGCCGAGGATTACGTCCGTTCGGGCAACCAGCCCGCGGGCAAGCAAAGCGCCCGTTACGCCTCCCGCGGCTGTCACTACACCCGCACCACGGGAATCTGGCAGACGGTATGGCTGGAGCGCGTTCCTTGTGAGTACATCAAGAAAGCCGATTACACCTGCAACGTAGAAAACGCCTCCGTCACGGTCAGCGCGACACTTGCGGGGGGCGCGGGCAAGACCTTCACCGCAAAGGCGTACTGGGAAGGCAAGCTCGTGGCAGAGGCAAGCGCCGTGACGGCGCACAACCGCTGCGACGTGATCCTTTCCCTCTCCGAGCTTCATCTGTGGGAGCTTGGCAAGGGCGGGCTTTACGATCTCGAGCTGACCCTTGGCGAGGACTCGGTCAAGAGCTACTTCGGCATGAGAAGCCTTTCCCTTGACGACACGGCTCTTGTGATCAACGGCAAGAAGGTATTCCAGCGCTTGGTACTGGATCAGGGCTTCTATCCCGACGGCATCTGCACCGCCCCCTCCGAGCAGGCGCTGATCGACGACATCACCCGTTCCATGGCGTGTGGCTTTAACGGTGCCCGTCTCCATCAGAAGGTATTTGAGCGTCTTTTCCTATATCACTGCGACCGTCTGGGCTATATGGTTTGGGACGAGCTTGGCAACTGGGGCTTACACACCGCGGAGCCTACCGCTTGGAAGGGCTTCCTTTCGGAGTGGGGGGAGATCGTGGAGCGTGACCGCAACCACCCTGCCATCATCGGCTGGTGTCCCTTCAACGAGACCCACGAGGGCAAGGGGCAGGACGACGATCTGATCGCTTACGGCGTACAGCTGACCAAGACCTTGGACGCTACCCGTCCCGTCATTGACACGTCGGGTTGGATTCACGTAGGCAACGCTTCCGACATCATCGACTGGCACGATTACGATCAGAACCCCGAAACCTTCCGCAAGAGATACGAGGACGCGGCAAAGGGGATTCCCGTGGTCAACAAGACCTTCTGTCCCTACCCGCTGATCCCCCGTTTCCTCAGCGAATACGGCGGCATCAAGTGGGACGTGAATTCGGGAAACCGAAGCGCGTGGGGCTACGGCAACGCGCCCACCACGGCAGAGGAGTTTATCGAACGCTTCAAGGGTCTGACCGAGGCGCTTTTGTTCAATCCCTTCATCACGGGTCTTTGCTACACCCAGCTGACCGACGTGGAGCAGGAGGTGAACGGTCTGTACACCTACGATCGGCAGGAGAAATTTGATCCCGCCATCTTCCGCGCCATTCTCACGCAAAAAGCGGCGATGGAGGAATAAGCATATCCCCACCCCACTCCTTTGCGGACATGTGATTTGAGAAAACGATCATGGACCGTCGAGGATCTCACTGCGGTTCGGTCACGCTCGCGATCTGACACCACGCCGTGTTGCATTAAATTTTATTGTTCTCGGTTCGCTGTTTGATTACGAAAATTTGATCGTTTTTCGGGAGGAGCAAGCCCCTCCCCTACCAAGATTGAGGGAAACCATCGGACACCGTCCTTTTGAAACAACGGTCAATGAATATCTTCACGGCTACCGAAAAACAATATTTTTCAAGAGACGGTAGGGGAGGGGCTTGCTCCTCCCGTTTTCGTTCGCAAAAATTTGTCTGGTTTCTTGGGTCGCCGAGGCGCCGACCCCTACCGTCTTTACAATATTATCACACCGTTTTTATTACAAAAAGGCGAACCCTTCGTCAAAGGGTTCGCCTTTACTTTTACTTGGAGAGAACCTTAATGCTCTCGATGACCACGGGAGCTTTCGGTACGTCCTGCATATACCAGCCGTAGTTGCCCGTTTTTACGGAAGCGATGGCATCCAGCACGTCAAGCCCCTCGGTCACCTTACCGAAGCCCGCATACTGGGCATCCAGATGGGGGGCGTCCATGTGCATCACGAAGAACTGAGAGGATGCGGAATCGGGGTCTGCGGTACGCGCCATGGAAAGCACGCCTCTGGTATGCTTCAGGTCGTTCTGCATAAAGCCGTTCGCCTTGAATTCACCGCGAATGGAATCGCACTCCTTATGCTCCATTTCCTCGGTATAGCCGCCGCCTTGGATCATAAAGCCCTTGATCACGCGGTGGAAGATCAGACCCTCAAAGAAGCCTTCCTCGGCAAGCTTTACAAAGTTTGCCACAGTTTTGGGTGCTTTTTCGGGATACAGCTCGGCAGTCATTGTGCCATAGTCTTTTACGTTGATTTGAATGATCGGATTGGTCATGTTCATTTCCCTTTCTTATTTTTTATTATTATAATATACTTGATGATTCATCGGTTTCGGGATACGCCGCGTCAAACAGCTCCCGCGCCCGTTCTTCCCGTCCTGCCAGATGGAGATAGCCAAAAAGGGCTTCCATACCCGTGGCGGAGCGATACTCGGCAACCGTCGCGGATTTTGGGGTATTGGTATGCCCGATATTTCTTCCTCTGCGAAAGACGCCCGCTTCCTCGTCGGTGAGGAGTGGGAGCAGACGCTTCATGGCTTGCGCCTGCGCCGTGGCTTTGACGTATTCCAGCGCTTTTTTATTGAGGGTAGCGGAGGACGCGAGTCCTTGTCGCACAAGGCGTTCTCTGACGAGAAGCTCGATCACGCAATCGCCGAGATACGCGAGAGACGCGGTGGAATAGGTATTCAACAGTGGATCCATGGACGCACTCCTTTCATGTTATCGAGCCTCACGGCTACCGCAGGCAAGAAGTTTTTGATCGACCTTTTTTCAAAAAGGTCGCAGATTCCAAGGACAGCGTCCTTGGTCGCCACCCGCAGGTGGCGAAACACCCCATCGTCCAAAAGCGCCAGAAAGGGTGAATGTGCGAAGCACAGAGGGGAAACCAGCAAGTAGGGTTTCCCCTATCGGTTGCTTCAGTAACCTCATTGTTCGTTCTTTTTCTTTTGACCGTATAGGCGCAAAAGAAAAAGAACCAAAAAGAAAACGCTATAAAGGAGAGTTTCGCCCGTTGCGACGGGCGACCAAAGGCTCTGCCTTTGGAAACCGCGACCTTTTTGAAAAAAGGTCGATCAAAAACTTTATCCTTGCGGTAGCCGCGAGCTTGACCGAAAATTTTCTCGCGGGCGGTTGCCGCAATGCTTCGTTAAAATTTGATTCTTCGGACCTCGCGCGTGCGGTTCGTATTCTCGTCCCAGTCAAACAGCGCGCCGTGCGCCTCGATCGGTCCGTCCGCTACCGTAAACCGCGCGGGCATTCTCGTACGGAATTTTTCGATGACCATCTTCGCGTCGGTTCCGATGACTCCGTCTACAGGCCCCGTCATGCCGAGATCGGTAATGTATCCGCTTCCCTTCGGCAAAATCTGCTCGTCTGCCGTCTGTACGTGGGTGTGCGTGCCGAACATCACGTCGATCCGTCCGTCAAAATACCGCGCAAGGGCGATCTTCTCCGAGGTCGCCTCGGCGTGAATATCCATCACCGCAAGATCGTAACTCCCTTTTTCACGCTCTAAAATCCGATCCACCGTAGAAAAGGGACACGCCAGCGCGTCCATCAGCGCCGTTCCCATCACGTTGATTCCAAGAATCCGCCAGCCGCCAAGCCGCAGGATCGTATAGCCGCTTCCGGGTGCCATGGGCGGATAATTGGCAGGGCGAATGATCCAGTCCGCATCACAAAGCAGCTCGCAAATATCCCGTCTCCCGTAGGTGTGGTTGCCAAGGGTGATCAGATCCGCACCCGACTCCATGATCCGCTTGGCGTCCGCCGCGCTGACACCGTGAATGTCGCTGGCATTCTCTCCGTTGACAATCACGAAATCCGCGCCAAGCTCACGCCGCGCGTCCCATAGCTTTTTTTCCAAATATTCGACGCTTCGTGTTCCCACTACGTCGCCGATCGCAAGAAGTTTCATACTCGTTTCTTTCTACGTTTTTTATTTTACAGGCTCTCGATCAGCCTTGCCACGCCGTTCTCCTCTGCCGTCGCGGTCACAAGATCCGCCGCTTCCTTCAGGCTGTCCACCGCGTTTCCCATGGCAACCCCAAGATCGGCTTCCCGAATCATCGAAAGGTCGTTTTCGTAATCCCCCACGCAGATCAGCTTGTCCGCATGGAGCAGCTTCGCCAGACGGCGCGCCGTTTTCCCCTTGTCGTAATACGCCTCGTGAATCTCGATCCCGTTGATCCAGCTTCGGGACACGGCGTACCGCGCTCCCGACAGGCGGGTCGCCTTTCTCTTCATGAAATCACTGTATTCCGTATCTACGTGCAAAAGAATTTTATAGGGGGTTCGGCGCATGGCGGCGCGGATCGCTCCCTCGTCGTTCAAAGGAATCGCTTCGGCACGTCTCGTGTCGCTGCTGCAAATTCGAAGATCGCGAATTCCTTTTGACTCACAAAGGATCTCCAAAAGGATATCGGCATACTCCGCGGACATCTTGCCCTCGTAAAGATACCGATCCTCTGCTCCGTCGTATAAGATCGCCCCATTCATACAGATCAAGGGCGCGTTACAGCAAAGCGGTACGTTCAGCTCGGACAAAATATCGGGATACCGTCCCGTCGCCAGCGTAAAGCGTCCGCCGTTTTGCTGAAAATACGCAATGGCTTCCAAGGTTTCGCGGGATACCTTGCCGTGATGGCACAGCGTTCCGTCAAAATCCGAGCAAAGCAGAAGTCCCGTATATTTTCCCATACGCCCTCCTTACGCCTCGGGCATAACGAAGGTGTTATGCAAAATCAGATATTCGGTGGTTTTGTCGTAAAGCATCGCGTCGTAGATCAGCTCCCGCATCTCCTCGGTCACGTATGCGCGCTCATAGCCGTAATCCGCCATGAATTTCTCCACGTAACGGTCAAACAGCGTCTCTTTTTCGGTCTCGGTCACCTCGATCTCCGCATCCGCCACGATATAGCGGTAAACCAAGTCGCCCTTGACCATGCGCTTCGCTTCTGCCAGAATATCCTCCTCGGTGACACCGAGTTTTTTCAAAAGCGCCTCGTAGGATAAGTCCTCCTGCTTTGCCGTATATTCGTATTTGGATCGGATCTGGTTTTCATAATAGCCCACCTGCGCCTCGGGATAGGCGGTCAGCTCCGCGCGGGAAATCAAATGATCCCAGATCGCCTCGCTTTTGCCGACACCGTCCCCGTTCAGCGCGACGGTCAGCCCCTCGTAGGCGTCCAGCAGAACCGTCTCGGAAAGACGGTCAAGCTCGTACGGCGGCAAAGAGTCTGTGCCGTCCTTTTCCGTCCTCTTACAAGAGCAAAGCCCCAAAAGCATCAGGACGGCAAGACAACAGGCTGCCCCTCGAAGCACGATTCGTTTCATTTCGCATTCCCTCCGTCTTTTTTCAAATAACAAAGAACGGCTTTGTCTGCAACAAAGCCGCCCTTTTGAATTATTTGCTCTCAACCTTGAGCACTTCCTTGCCGTCGTAATATCCGCAAGCTTTGCAAACACGGTGATTCAGAACGATTTCGCCGCACTTGGGGCACTTGGTCATTCCGGGAAGAGCCAGCTTCCAGTTATTGGAGCGTCTCTTGTCTCTGCGAGCCTTCGATACTTTTCTCTTCGGTACTGCCATTATCTACACCTCCTTGAAGCGTGTATTACACAACTTTCATTTATATAAATTAATTTTTTTCCTCTTCGCCGTCATTGTCAAAAAAGGTTTTCAGAACCGCAAGTCTTGGGTCGATCTCCTTGGTGGGACAACCACACTCGCCCTCGCGCTTCGGCTTTCCGCACCGAGGACAAAGTCCGAGGCAATCGTCCGAGCAAAGCAAGCGGAAAGGAAAGCCCAACAGAAGCTCCTCTCGCAAGGGTTCGTCCACGTCCAGCTCCGAGCCGCTGAGCACCACGTACTCATCGGACATCTCGTCCAGCTGTTCCTCCGTCAGCGTGCCCTCCACGGTGACCGTACGCTCAAAGTCAAGAGAGAAAACTCCGTCCACAGGAGCAAGACATCTCGCGCACTCTCCATGATAGTTCAGCTCTGCCTTCAGATGCAAGCGCATATATCCTGCGCTATCGGTCAGATACCCCGTCACACGCGCGTCGGAATCAAACACGATTCCGTCCATGGGTTGGGGAGAAAGCAAATAATCCAGCTCCAAGCGCTTCACTTCTCCTCGAAGAAGCGGCCCGACGTCTACGATCATACAGCACCTCCTGCCCACGTATTTGCAAGGCGCGTTCTATAAACCGATTTGGTTGACATAAAATGCGACAATACATATTATAATCGATTTTCAATTGGTTGTCAAGAGTTTTTTCAAATATTATTCAATAAATTTGGGAAATTGGAGATTTTTACAGTCAAACTTCTTTACTTTTGCGAATATATATGATAAAATAACGACAGAACGTCCTTGTTTCGGAGGGTTGCGTATGAACTATTCTTCTTTTTCTTATACTCCAAAAGATCTCCGCCGACTCCCTGCCCGTCCCGCCCAGTCTCATAAGGGGACATTCGGTCGGGTCTTGTGTGTGGGGGGCAGTGTGGGTATGTGCGGCGCTGTGTATCTTGCCGCCAAAGCCGCCTATCGCACGGGGGCGGGGCTGGTACGGATCCTCACCGTCAAGGAAAACCGACCCGTTCTTCAGACCCTTCTCCCCGAAGCCATCGTCACGGTCTACGACGCAGACGCGCCCGAGGCGGACGTGATCGCCGAGGCGGAGGCTTGGGCTGACGTATTGGTGATCGGGTGCGGCATGGGGGTCAACCGCGCTTCCCGCACGGTGCTTTCCACCCTGCTCCGCATTTCCAAAAAGCCAAAGGTGCTCGACGCCGACGCGCTGACCTTGCTCTCCCGCAATCCCTCCCTTCTCAAATACGCCAAGGGCGCGATCCTGACCCCACACCCCAAGGAAGCGTCCCGTCTGTGCGGTCTTGACCCCGAGGAGATCCTCGCCGATGCCGATACGGTCGCCTACGATTTAGCGCAAAAGCATCGGGCGATCTGCGTGCTCAAGACCCACCGCACGGTCATTTCGGACGGCGGTCCGTTCCTGTACCGCAACGCAAGCGGCAACAGTGGCATGGCAACGGGCGGCTCGGGAGACGTTCTGGCGGGCATTCTCGGCGGAATTTTGGCGCAGGCGCGGAACGGCGAGCCTGACCCCTTCGGCACGGCGTGTCTCGGCGTTTATATCCACGGGCTTTGCGGTGACGCCGCCGCCAAGCGGCTGACCGAATATTCGGTAATGGCGTCCGATCTGATCGACGCCCTGCCCGAGGTCCTTTCCCTTGCGGAGCAATCATAAACCCCAAAAAAACGTAGCCGTGAATTTTTTCACAGCTACGTTTTTATGTATTTGCGATCTTCTCCAATCATTGCGCACGGAAGGTTACCGTTCCGCTTTTCGCGTCCATACCGTCCACGATGGCGATGGATTCCAAGGGATATCCCAGATTGCGGATCACCCGACCGCCGATCTGAAAACCCTTCTCGATGGCAATGCCAATGCCCGCCACCGTCGCGCCCGCCATTTCGGTGATCGAAACCAAGCCTTGCAGGGCGCAGCCGTTGGCAAGAAAGTCGTCGATGATCAGAACCTGATCCTCGGGCAGCAAAAATTTTCTCGAAACGATCACCTGATTCTTGCATTTATGGGTGAAGGACTCCACCTCCGCCACGTACATATCTCCCTCGATGTTCACGCTCTTGGATTTCTTCGCGAAAAGCACGGGAACTTGAAAATATTTGGCGGCGGCGCAGGCAATGGCGATCCCCGACGCCTCGATAGTCAGGATCTTCGTCACCCTCACGCCCTCAAACCGACGGTAAAACTCCTCGCCGATCCGATCCAACAGCTCCACGTCCATCTGGTGATTCAAAAAGCTGTCCACCTTCAGCACGTTCCCTTCCTTTACGATTCCATCCTTTAAAATTCTTTCTTCCAAAAAATTCATACCGTCTCGATCCTTTCCTCGTCCCACGGAGCTTTTTTTATATTATATCGCACCCGAGGCGAAATGTCAATTTTCTTTTTGAAATTTGTCGGAAAATAGTCATGACCTCCCGCCGTGCCGATGGCTTGCAATAGCCCCCTTGGGGCATTCCACACGCTGAGCCTATAGACTCGTCGAAATTTCCGCCACTTGCGGCAGTCGCCCTACCGCCACAGATGTGGCAACTAACTTTAAGCCTTCCCCAGTGGGGAAGGTGGCGGCGAAGCCGACGGATGAGGAGATCGCCGTTTGTGTACCAAGCTCCCGTTCTCCTCATCCACCGCAAGCGGTCCCCCT
>JAFVQC010000045.1 GCA_017504995.1 Clostridia bacterium | reverse complement strand
GTGTATTGCGCTCACGTTCTCCTCATCCACCGCAAGCGGTCCCCCTTCCCCGCTGGGGAAGGCTTTTTTGTGCAACTTTATTTGTTATATAGGTTTTTCGACAGCCTGAGGGGAAACCTTCTTTCGAGAAGGTTTCCCCTATAACCCCTTCCAAGAACTTGCTGGCAAGTTCTTTTTTTCGTATTACTCTTTTCTATTCTTTGTGGATAACTGAAGCTGTTTGCTTCGTGTCTAAGGTATAAATCCGTCGGACACTACATACCGACGGATTTGGATGCGAAGGAATAACAATAAAATTTGATTAAACCCATAAGACAAATTCAAGAATCGCCTATGACAAACAATCGAATTTCCACGCACAATCGGCGAACCGAGAACAATAAATTTGAATGAAACACGGTAGGGGTCGGCGCCTCGACGACCCAAGAAACCAAACAAATTTTCGCGAACGAAAACGGGAGAAGCAAGCCCCTCCCCTACCAAGATTGAGGAAAACCATCGAACACCGTCCTTTTGAAACAACGGTCAATGAAAATTATCACGGCTACCGAAAAACAATATTTTTTAAGAGACGGTAGGGGAGGGGCTTGCTCCTCCCGAAAAAAACTACATAATCCATCTCACAAAAAATCGGCAGAGGAACAAGTCCTCTGCCGAACGTATCATTTATGTATGCAATTACTTTGCTTCTTCCTCAGCGGGAGCTTCTTCAGCGGGAGCTTCCTCTGCTACGGCAGGAGCTTCCTCTGCAGCTGCTTCCTCAGCGGGAGCTTCCTCTGCTACGGCAGGAGCTTCCTCGGTGTCTACGTAAACGTAAGCGCCGGTTACGATCTCCTTACGACGATCTGCGGAAACGTCGGAGCAAAGGGACTTGCTCAGAATCTTCAGCGCAATCTCGATCACCAGCATCAGAACCAAGCCAACGCAAACCATGGTGAATGCGGAAGAATCAGCATCACTCAGCTTCAGCGCGAACTTTTCGGAGTTCATCAAAACCACGGGGATCACGATGATTGCCAATCCAATAGCAGTGGTTACGATATGGGTGTCAGCCTTGCTCTTGGACATACAGGTCAGTCTGGTCAAGATGTCTACCACATAGTTGACGATCATAAACAGAACGACAACGAATACCAGCACCAACAGCATGGGAACCATATCGGGAGATTCCTTCTGCTTTACGAGAGTGCTTCCTACTTCCTTCACGGCATAAGAACCAAGTCTCTTGAAGATGGTAGCCATGATACCGGAATTTGCCATGTTAAAGAAGAAAATCAAGAATGCGCCAAGGCTGCAAGCAGACATGATCTGCAATACGTTCAGGTACTTGAAGTCAGGCTTCTCGTAGTACTTCAGTCTGGAGCAAACGAGGCTGATGGCAAGACCGATGCAGCACATCACCAAAATGGTAACGATACCGCCGCCAAGCTGAAGCTCGGGAATCAGAACCTTTACAAGCAGCAACAAGGGGAACATACCCAATACGCCGCTAAAGCCCTTGGATACCTTCGTCATTGCAACGTCAGGCTCCTGCAGATTACGCAGAAGTCCAATACCGCCGATCAGAAGATTGACAATCGCCGTAATCGGAACGATGAATACCAACGAAAGCAGGAAAATATGGCAGATTCCCAGAACGAAGCTGGAGCCAAAGCTGGAAAACAGAGCCATAAAGAATACGATCAGATTAACGAAGTCCTGAGACATCACGTCTTTCGCCAGATCCTCCGCGTCCTCTACCTTCTCTTCCACGTCTGCCTCATCCGCATCCTTCGCCATTTGGGATGCGCTCTTGATCACGTCACCGATAGAGCCGATGGACTTGATCATAAAGGGCAGACTGACCTCGATCTTTTCGGGGATCTCAACGTCCTCTACGCCGTCGCCACTCATGTCGTTGATCATCTTGGCGACCTTAACGCGAGCCTCTGCGTCCAGATTCACGTCCATGTCGAACATGGAACCAAAGCTCGCAAAGCAAATAACCAGCAGAAGAACTGCGAGACCAATGCTTTGAGCCATGGTAAGAATCTTACCGGGAATTGCTTTAGCAAGTGCTTTTGAATTCATAATATACCTCCAAAGTATTTTTTATTACAACTTAAATGATATCACAAATCCATCACAATGTCAATACCTTTCGTTCATTTTCAAAGAAAAAAGAACAAGAAAAATACACACTCGACGGCAACCCGTCAAGTGTGTATTTTTTATGATTAGCCTACCACAGCGGCTTCCTCTTCGGAAGTCTCCGTTTTGACTACGTCCACGTTATGGTAGCATCTCATACCCGTACCCGCGGGAATGAGCTTACCGATAATGACGTTTTCCTTCAAGCCGAGCAGGTGGTCCACCTTACCCTTGATCGCCGCGTCGGTCAGCACCTTCGTGGTCTCCTGGAAGGAAGCGGCAGACAGGAAGGATTCGGTCTGAAGCGACGCCTTGGTAATACCAAGCAGAACGGGCTTACCCTCTGCAAAACGAAGCTCGCCCTCGCCCGCGTCGATTCTTGCCTGAACCTTGCTGTTCTCTTCCTCAAATTCGGAAGCGTCCACCAAGGAATCCACCAGCAGAGACGTGTCTCCAACGTTGGAAACGCGGATCTGTCTGGTCATCTGACGGGCAATGATCTCGATATGCTTATCGTTTACGTTACAGGACTGGGAACGGTATACCTTCTGAATTTCCATAATGATATAATCGTAAACCTTATCCAGATAATCGCGGTTGTTGGGATCGTTGGGATCGTCAAAGATCCGCATGATATCGGCAGGCGCCTTGCTTCCGTCGGTCAGCGCGTCGCCCTTATGAACCACCGCGCCCTCGGTCACGATCAAACGCTTGCCGAAGGGGATCTGGTGACGAACCACCATATCGGTCTCGGCGGAGCGAACGTCTACCATATAGGTGTTGGGTGTATCACCCGACTGGATCTCCTGAATGACACCGTCGGTTTCCGCAAGCACGCAAGTCTTCTTGGGCGTTCTTGCCTCGAACAGCTCCTCTACTCTGGGAAGACCCTGAGTAATATCCGAGCCTGCGACACCTCCCGAGTGGAAGGTACGCATCGTCAGCTGAGTACCCGGCTCACCGATGGACTGTGCCGCGATGATACCGACTGCTTCGCCTACCTTAACGGGGTTACCCGAAGCAAGGTCAGCGCCGTAGCAGTGCGCGCAGATACCGTGCTTTGCGTGACACTGAATGACCGTTCTGATATACACACGGCTAATGCCTGCGGCTACGATAGCGGCAGCCTGCTCGTCGGTGATCATTTCATCGTCACCCACGATCGTCTCGCCCGTAAGGGGATTCTGAACGGCGCCGATGGTATAACGTCCCACGATTCTGTCGGTCAGAGGCTCAAGAACCGTTCCGTTCTTATCGTCCATGATCTGCTCGATCCATGCGCCCTTGGTGGTATCGCACTTTTCCTCGCGCACGATCACGTGCTGAGATACGTCAACGAGACGACGGGTCAGGTAACCCGAGTCTGCGGTACGGAGCGCCGTATCGGACAGAGACTTACGCGATCCCTTCGCGCCCATAAAGTACTCAAGAATATTCAAGCCCTCACGGAAGTTGGACTTAATGGGAAGCTCGATGGTCTTACCGTTGGTAGCGAACATCAATCCACGCATACCCGCCAGCTGTCTCATCTGCGCGATAGAACCACGGGCACCCGAATCGGACATGATCTTGATCGGGTTGTATGCGTCAAAGCCCTTCTGCAACGCGTCAGTGACTTCGTTGGTGGTCTCACCCCAGATCTTGATGACGTTATTGTAACGCTCGTCGTTGGTGAGAAGTCCCTCGTTATAGCTGTCGTTGATGGCGTCAACCTTCTTCTGCGCCGCCGCGATATATTCCTTCTTCTCTGCGGGAATGGTCATATCATACACCGAAATGGAGAAGGACGCCTTGGTGGAATACTTGTATCCCATTTCCTTGATGTTATCCAACATCTCGGCGCAGACAGCCGCACCGTGCTTCTTGATACACAGATCGATCATCTGACCAAGCTCTTTCTTCTTGACCACCTTCTGGATCTCCAAACGGAACAGATCGTCCTCGGTCTCTCTCTTGATCATGCCAAGATCCTGAGGAATGGGGGCGTTGAAGATCATTCGACCCAAGGTCGCGTCGATCAGCTTGGTTTTCTTTTCTCCGTTGATCTCCTTAGTCACGCGGATCTTAATGGGCGCGTGCAGACCGAGCGCACCGTTGGCATACGCCATCATTGCCTCGTTGAAATCACGGAAGGCTCTTCCCTCACCCGGCTCGCCCGCCTTATCCATCGTCAGATAGTACGATCCGAGGATCATATCCTGCGAAGGAACAGCAACCGCGCGACCGTCCATGGGCTTGAGCAGGTTGTTTGCGGAAAGCATGAGGAATCTTGCCTCCGCCTGCGCCTCTGCGGACAGCGGCACGTGTACGGGCATCTGGTCTCCGTCGAAGTCGGCGTTGAACGCGGTACATACCAGCGGGTGAAGCTTGATGGCTCTGCCCTCTACCAATACGGGCTCAAATGCCTGAATCGAAAGTCTATGCAACGTAGGCGCACGGTTCAGAAGAACGGGGTGCTCCTTGATAACGTTTTCCAGCGCGTCCCATACGCAAGGATTCTCATGCGCCTTTTCGATCTTCTTGAGGGCGTCCTTGACACCGGGGACTCTCTGCATTTCTTCCAGTCTCTTGACTACGAAGGGCTTGAACAGCTCCAGCGCCATTTCCTTGGGAAGTCCACACTGATAGATCTTCAAGGAAGGACCGACGACGATAACCGAACGTCCCGAATAGTCTACGCGCTTACCCAAAAGGTTCTGACGGAAGCGTCCCTGCTTACCGCGAAGCATTTCGGAAAGCGACTTCAGCGGACGGTTGGAGGGGCCCGTAACGGGCTTTCCGCGGCGTCCGTTATCGATCAGCGAGTCTACCGCCTCCTGCAGCATCCGCTTCTCGTTGCGGATAACGATCTCGGGAGCGTGGATCTCGATGATCTTCTTTAAACGGTTGTTTCTGCTGATCACACGTCTGTACAGCTCGTTGAGGTCAGAGGACGCGAACCGTCCGCCGTCCAGCTGTACCATGGGGCGGATATCGGGGGGAAGAACGGGAACCACGTCCAGAATCATCCACTCCAGCTTGTTGCCCGACTTTCTGAAGGACTCTACGACCTCCAGACGCTTGATGATACGGGTCTTTTTCTGACCCGAAGCGGTCAGAAGCTCGTTTTTGAGCTGAGCCGAAAGCTGATCGATATCGATCCCCGAAAGAAGCTCCTTGATCGCCTCCGCGCCCATGCCCACACGGAAATCGTTTCCGTACAGCTCGCGGTTTTCCTGATACTGCTTTTCATTCAGCACCGTTCCCTTTTCCAAGGGCGTAGAGCCGGGATCCAGCACCACGTTCTCGGCAAAGTACAGTACCTGCTCCAAGTATTTGGGAGAGATATCCAGCACCAGAGCCATTCTGGAGGGGATCGCCTTAAAATACCAGATATGGGATACGGGAGCTGCCAGCTCGATATGTCCCATACGCTCGCGGCGGACCTTCTTGGTGGTTACGTCTACGCCGCACTTTTCACATTTATGAGGCTCTTTGTTGTGGGAATTCTTGTATTTACCGCACATACAAGCGCCGTCCTTGGTCGGTCCGAAGATTCTCTCGCAGAACAAGCCGCCGATCTCCGCCTTCAAGGTTCTGTAGTTGATGGTCTCGGGCTTGGTAACCTCGCCGTAGGACCATTCTCTGATCATATCCGGAGATGCCAGACCTATTTTTATAGAATCAAATTCATTGTGCTCCACAGCCATTCTCCTTCATCTATTACATATTTTCATCATCGTCGCCAACGAATTCTTCGAACACGTCGCCCAGATCGTCCTCGTCCTCATAGCCCGCGTCGCCGTCCTCCGCGTCCTCGATCAGGAAGGATTCGTCCAGATCGTCGGTCTCCACCAGAACGTCATCCATCATCGCTTCCGCCGCGCGGTTGGTATAAGGAACAACGTCGTCCTCCTGACACAGGGTGGACAGCTGGATCTCCTCGCCGTCCTTATCCAGTACGCGGATATTCAGCGCCAAGGATTGCAGCTCCTTCACCAAAACCTTAAAGGACTCAGGCACACCGGGGGTAGGAATGTTTTGACCCTTGATGATCGCCTCGTAGGCTCTGCGACGTCCGTTGATATCGTCGGACTTCACCGTCAGAATCTCCTGCAGGGTGTATGCCGCGCCGTAAGCCTCCAGTGCCCATACCTCCATCTCTCCGAAACGCTGACCGCCAAACTGCGCCTTACCGCCCAAAGGCTGCTGGGTTACCAGAGAGTAAGGACCGTTGGAACGGGCGTGGATCTTATCGTCAACCAGATGGTGCAGCTTCAGGTAGTACATGATACCCACGGTAACGGGGTTATCGAAGGGCTCGCCCGTTCTGCCGTCGTAAAGGATCGTCTTACCGTCGATGACGCGAACCTTACCCGTTTCGTAAAGAGCCGCCATTTCCTCAGGATCCTTTCTCTGCTCGGGGGTGATGAGTACAAGATCCTTCTTGCCCTCCTCGTCCTCGGTTTGGAGGAACAGCTCCTTACCGTCTACGTTCTCTCCGGGCAGGATCTTTCTCGCGTTGCCCGCCATACGCAGACACTCGACGATCTCCTTCTCGTTCGCTCCGTCAAATACGGGGGTCATGATCTTCCAGCCAAGCTTTCTCGCGGCAATGCCCAAGTGAACCTCAAGCACCTGTCCGATGTTCATACGGGAAGGCACGCCCAGAGGGTTGAGCACGATATCAAGAGGAGTACCGTCCGCAAGGAAGGGCATATCCTCGGGAGGCATGATGCGGGAAACGACACCCTTGTTTCCGTGACGTCCTGCCATCTTATCTCCCACGGAGATCTTTCTCTTTTGCGCGATATAAACGCGAACGACCTTGTTCACGCCTGCGGGAACGTCGTCGTTGTGCTCGTGAGAGAATACCTTCACGTCTACGACGATACCCGATTCACCGTGAGGCAAACGCAGAGAGGTGTCTCTGACTTCCCTTGCCTTTTCACCGAAGATCGCGCGGAGCAGTCTTTCCTCCGCCGTCAGCTCGGTCTCGCCCTTGGGCGTGATCTTACCGACCAGAATGTCGCCGGCTCTGACCTCAGTACCCTTCTTGACGATACCCTCGGTATTCAGATCCTTCAGCGCGTCCTCGCCCACGTTGGGGATCTCGCGAGTGATCTCCTCCGGTCCGAGCTTGGTGTCTCTTGCTTCGTGTGTATATTCTTCAATATGAAGAGAGGTATAAACGTCATCTCTGACCAAACGCTCGTTCAAAAGGACTGCGTCCTCGTAGTTGTAGCCCTCCCAGGTCATAAAGCCGATGAGCGCGTTCTTACCCAAGGAGATCTCTCCGTTGCTGGTAGCGGGACCGTCGGCAATGACCTGTCCTGCCGTAACGAGATCGCCCTTCTTGACCACGGGTCTCTGATTGAAGCAGGTCCCTTGGTTGGTCTTTTTGAACTTGATCAGCTCGTAAACGTCCTTGTGTCCGTCCTCGCAAGCCACGACGATCTTCGTCGCGTCTACGCGATCCACGCGACCGTCGTTCTTCGCAACGATCACAACGCCCGAATCCACGGCGGCTCTGTACTCCATACCCGTTCCGACGATGGGGCTGTCGGTCACCATCAGCGGCACTGCCTGCTTCTGCATGTTCGATCCCATCAGCGCACGGGAGTTGTCGTCGTTCTCCAGGAAGGGGATCATTGCCGTAGCAACCGATACCACCATCTTGGGAGAAATGTCCATGAAGTCCACCTCGGTGGCAAGCTTCTCAACGAATTCACCCTTGTCACGGGCAGTCACACGGTCATGAAGGAAACGCCCGTTCTCGTCCAGAGGCTCGTTTGCGGGTACGATAATGAAGTTGTCTTCCTTATCGGCGGTCATGTAAACCACCTCGTCGGTGACCACGCCGTCCACGATCTTACGGTAGGGGGCTTCGATAAAGCCGTAATCGTTGATCTTCGCGTAGGTGGTCAGATACGAGATCAGACCGATGTTCGGACCTTCGGGGGTCTCGATGGGACACATACGGCCGTAGTGGGTGTAGTGTACGTCACGGACGTCGAAGGAAGCGCGCTCACGGGACAGACCGCCCGGTCCAAGGGCAGACAGACGGCGCTTGTGGGTCAGCTCTGCCAGAGGGTTGTTCTGATCCATGAACTGGGACAGCTGAGAAGAACCGAAGAACTCACGGATCACCGTGGTCACGGGCTTGATGTTGATCAGCGCCCCGGGGGTCAGCTTCTCGTTGTCCTGAATGGTCATACGCTCCTTGATGATCTTGTCCATACGGGTAAAGCCGATACGGAGCTGATTCTGGAGCTGCTCGCCCACGGAACGGATACGGCGGTTGCCCAGATGGTCGATGTCGTCCACCTTACCGATGCCGTGAACCAAATTCAACAGATAGTTAATGGAAGCGAAAATATCGTCCTTCGTAATGTACTTGGGACAAAGCTCCGCAATGTTTTCCTTGACGGCAGCCTTGATCGCCTCGGGATCGTTCCCACACTGCTCCATGATCTCAAGAAGCAGAGGCAGCTTGACCTTCTCGCCCACACCGCAATCCTTCAGATCGTAGCCGAGAACGTCCTCGGGATAAATGGTATTGTTGGAGAACACCTTGACGAGATCGCCGTTTTCCAACTGCAGTACCACCGCGTTTACGCCCGCGCTCTCAACGGTATGCGCCTTTGCGTTGTCCAAAAGCGTTCCCTTCTCAAAGAGCAGCTCGCCCGTCAGAGGGCTGACGACGTCCTCCGCCAGCACGTGACCGCGGATTCTGGCGTGAAGCGCCAGCTTCTTATCAAACTTATACCGTCCGACGTTGGCGATGTCGTACCGCTTCGCGTCGAAGAAATAGTTGCGGATCAGCGCCTGCGCAGGCTCTACCAGAGGAGGCTCACCGGGACGAAGCTTCTTGTAGATCTCCTTGAGCGCCTCGATGCCGGGGGTCGAATTGTTGTGAAGCGCCAGCGTTTCGCTTTCATCCTTATCAAAGGTAGCGGCAAGCAACGGCTCTTCGCCAAACAGCTCGTAGATCGCCTCGCGGGACTCAATACCCAGCGCGCGAATAAACATAGTCAAGGGAAGCTTACGGGTCTTGTCGATACGGACGTACATCACGCCGCTTGCGTCCACCTCGTACTCCAGCCACGCGCCTCTGTAGGGGATAACCGTGGTGCTGTAGGTCTCCTTACCCGATTTGTCGATGGCGTCGGCGTAATACATACCGGGAGAACGAATGATCTGCGAAACGATTACGCGCTCCGCGCCGTTGATCACGAAGGTTCCCGTCTCGGTCATGATGGGGAAATCGCCCATGAAGATATCGGTCTGCTTCACCTCACCCGTTGCCTTGTTGGTCAGACGAACGTTGACCTTCAAGGGGGCGGCATAGTTTGCGTCCCGTTCCTTACATTCCTCCACCGTATACTTCGGCTTTTGATCGATCGAATAGGACACGAACTCGATAACGAGATTGTCCGAGTGGTCCGTGATGGGAGATACGTCGCGAAGCACCTCCATCAAGCCCTCTTCCAAAAACCATTTGAAGGATTTCGTCTGTACTTCAACGAGATTGGGAAGTTCATACGAAAAATCGGACTTCGCAAAGCTCATTCTCGTATTCTGACCAAGCTTCTGTTCTTTTACGTTGACCATGAATTCAAACACTCCATTCCAAGTAATCATCCGATGCGTTTTTCGATCGCGCGTCGGACGTTCTGCCCACGATACCCACCGCATATTATATAAATAAATATCGAAAAAATTTTTCGACGTTTTTTTACGCAATCCGCAAATGGGCATAATAAGCAATTATAATGCAGTTTATAATTATAGCACGCTTGTCAAGCTTTGTCAAGCGATTTTCAAAAAAAATTACAAAAAACATAATATTTTTGAAAAAGAAGCCAAAAAAGCAACAAAAAATCAAAAAGAAAAAACTTTTTAACTTTTTTTCAAAAACCTATTGCATTTTCCGAAAATTTGTGGTATCATATATAACCGTATGAATGATAACGGAGCGTACCCTCTCATGCGCGCCGTTCAGGCTTATCAGATTTATATCTTAACGGAGGTGAAAATCAATGCCGAATATCAAAAGCGCAAAGAAGCGTGTTCTGGTGAACCAGACCAAGGCAATGCAGAACAAAATGTTCCGCACGCAGCTCAAGACCGATATGAAGAAGTATCAGGCTGCCGTTGCCGCAGGCGATGCTGCTCTTGCTCAGGAGACCTACAAGGCTGCTGTCAAGAAGATCGACCAGGCTGCTGCTCGCGGAATCATTCACAAGAATGCCGCAGCTCGCAAGAAGAGCCAGTTTACCAAAGCTCTCAACAATATGTAATCTTAACCGTGCATAGTTCTCACCGCTATGTACGGTTATTTACTTTTTATTTTCCATCTATTCTCTCCCTTGGAGGTTTTTATGATCTATCAGAATATTACCGAGCTTGTGGGCAACACTCCCCTGTTCTGCCCCAAGCAATTGATAAAGAAAAGAGGACTTGGCGCTACGGTTCTCTGCAAGCTGGAATCCTTTAATCCCGCGGGAAGCGCAAAGGATCGCGTCGCCCTCGCCATGATCGAGGATGCCGAAGCCCAAGGTCTACTCCGCAAAGGGTCGGTCATCATTGAACCCACCAGCGGAAACACGGGGATCGGGCTTGCCGCCATCGCCGCCTCTCGCGGCTATCGGGTCATTCTCACCATGCCCGAGACCATGAGCATCGAACGGCGCGCGCTTCTTGCCGCCTACGGTGCCGAGATCGTGCTGACCGACGGCGCAAAAGGAATGCAGGGAGCGATCGACAAGGCAAAAGCGCTTGCCGAAACCACAGAAGGAAGCTTCATTCCCTCTCAGTTTGATAACCCCGCCAACCCGCAGGCACACCGCCAAACCACCGCCGAGGAGATCTGGCGCGATGCCGAAGGGAAGATCGACTTCTTCGTGGCGGGCGTGGGAACGGGCGGAACGCTGACGGGAGTAGGAGAATACCTGAAAGCCAAAAATCCCGCTATTCAAATCGTCGCCGTAGAGCCTGCCGCCTCTCCCCTTCTCTCCGAGGGTCACGCAGGCACCCACGGTCTGCAAGGCATCGGTGCGAATTTCGTTCCCTCGATTCTGAATCGCACCGTCATCGACGAGATCCTTCCCGTCACCGAGGAAGAAGCGTATGCCGCAGGTCGCGCCCTTGCCGCCGAGGAAGGGATTCTGTGCGGGATCACCTCGGGCGCGGCGCTCCACGCAGCTACCCTTCTGGCAAGCAGACCCGAAAACGAAGGAAAGACCGTCGTCTGTCTCCTGCCCGACACGGGGGACCGCTACCTCTCCACCCCTTATCTGAAACGGTAATTTGCAATAGTAAAACCTATTGTAGAAAAACAACTATGAAAAGTTGCACAAGACCAAGGCTCCCATGTGTAAAGGGAGGCTATTTAGTAACTTCGCATTTTTGTAAATCGATGAAACCATTTTTTATAATGGACTTTTTCTACACGCTGAAACGCTCCCTTGCGTCAAACCACGCAAGGGAGCGTTTTAATGATAAAGGTAACTTCCGTTACAGCAGTCCCATGAACCGACAGCCGAAGGCAAATAAGAACAAGGTGATCACCGAGAACACACTGGTCCATACCACAAGCTGTCCCGCCAAGATCTCGTCGTTCTTCATTTCCCGCGCCATGATGGCAGAGGACACCGCCACGGGCGTAGCGAACAGTGAAATAAAGGAAGCGTATTCCGCCGCTGCGAGGTGAAGAATCCCAAACTGCTCGGACAAAAGCCAGCCGATCCCGATAGCAAGCAAAGGAGCGACCAAGATGCGCGCCACCGTACCGAAAACGATCTGACGCTTCAAGCCCTTCACCGCCGAGAAGGTAAACTGACCGCCCAACATCAGAAGCATAAAGGGAGACGCGATTTTGGCAATGCTCTCCACCACGGAAAACAGTACGCCCGTCTGCTTCGACAGCAAAAAGACCTTCTCTCCGTCCGCCCCCACGGGAATCAAACCGCGAAGCGCCAAGCACAGCACGCCCGCCGCAATTCCGATAATCAACGGATTTTTCACAATATTCAATCCGATCTTTTTCCAATCGATTGCCAAAAATCCGCTTTTCCCTTCCTTTTTCTCTCCGCAAAATACCGACAGAGAGACCACGGCGAGAATATTGAACAGCGGAATGGTAAACGCCGTGATGATCGCTACGCACTGCACCGCCGCCGATCCTCCCAAGGACTCGGTCAGCGGAACACCCACTACCGCGCAATTGGAACGAAAGATACACTGTAAAATAACGCCTCGCTGACGGTCGTCCCGAACGAACAGCGTGACCAAAACCAATCCCACGAGAAACAGTCCGACGATGGCAAGCACGGCGTAAAGCACCGTGGAAAAATCAATATCCTGAATACTTTTGATGGCGTACACGTTGCAAAACAGCATGCAGGGCAACGCAATGCGGAAAGAAAACTTGTACCCCACCGACAAGAAATGATCGGTAAACAATCCGATCCGACGAAGCCAAGCGCCAACGAAAATAATCAAAACAAGCGGCATTACCGCATCAAACGCATATACGAGAGTGGAAAACACAGACTGCTCCTTTGGGTCAAACCCCGTTAAAATCTTTTTACAACATTGTATTATACATCTTTTTTAACCCAATTGCAAGATGTTTTTTCCTTTTTTGAAAATTTGTTTTCGGAAGCCGAAGCTGTTTTCAAAAAGCATTGCCATCGTCTCAAAAAATCTCTAAAAATATTTTTATTTTTTTCAAAAAGGCTATTGACAAACCTTCCCCCTTATGATATAATATTGTCCGTTCGAGTGATCGTGACTTTACTTTTTCACTTTTCACTCTTACCTATTACTTCATATGCGGGTATCTTCGTGCTTCGCACAAGTAAAGAACGCAAGCGTTCTTTAGGCATCGCCATACCACGCTCACTTCATTCGCGGGTATGGCGGAATTGGCAGACGCGCTAGATTCAGGTTCTAGTGGGGGCAACTTCGTGGAGGTTCAAGTCCTCTTACCCGCACCAAAAAAGCAGGAAGGCAACCGCCTTCCTGTTTTTTTGCGCGGATTTGGAAAAGAGGACTTGAAGGAGCGCGGCAATGAATGACACCACAGTGTGGTGTCAGAACCGCGCTGACCGAGGAGCGTAGCAAAGCCGAAATCAAACCTCGGCTTTGCGGTGTCGCGACGAGACCAAGTCCTCTTACCCGCACCAAAAATCGACAAGCTTCGACAGAGGCTTGTCGATTTTTACTTCTTCACTCCTCACTTTTCACCCTTCTCTTACGAAGCTTGTCGCTAGGTAATAAATAAAGGTGAATCGCGAAAAGGTGCT
>JAFVQC010000044.1 GCA_017504995.1 Clostridia bacterium | reverse complement strand
TGGCGTTAAGATTTCATGCTCGATTCCTCGCTGTGCAAGGCTTGCGGATATGCGTTTCGTTGCCTTATGACCGCCGTCATCGTTATCAAGGCAGAGCTTCACTCTGCGGATGTTCGGGTTGTCATTCAGCATCTGATTCATGCACCGGTCGCTGACTCCGCAACAGGTTGCGTAGCTGTGTTCCTTCCAATTTTCCTTGTGCATGGAGATATACGATAGCAGATCTATCGGAGCTTCAAAAAGGAACAGCGTATCGCTCTTACCGTGCCAATGGAAGGAGTATTCGGGAGTGCTGCTCGGCACGTTCCCACGGAATTTTGACTCCGATCCTATGCCTCGAAAGCTCACGTGCATGGGCTTTCTCGTTCTATCGTAGCCTACGAATACGGCGTTGTGATAGTCGGCGGATTCGTAAATCATTCCGTATCTTGCAAAGGTATCCACCACCTCTTTGTCAAGTCCTCGCCTTGTCAAAAGGTATGCGTAAACTCTGCGCATATTATCGTTTCTTTCGGGCAGTTCAAAGGGGACAGCTTCTTTTTGGGGGACGGGATCGGAGCGTTTGAGCGTACCGCCCTCGGCATCTCCTACGAGGTATTCCATCGCCTCCACGTAGGTCTTATCCATATACCGCTGAACGAAGGACACGGCATCGCCGCCTTCCTGTTCGTATTGGTGAAACCACAGATTGCCTTTGATGGTGACCTTTTGTCCGTTGTCGAGCCATTCGTATTCCGAGCCTGCGCGTTTTACGGATTCGCCCATTCTGCGGAGGATATCCACGATATCCGTTCGCCGCGCCATCTCTCGTTGGGCTTGCGTATAATGCTTATAGTTGTTTGCCATTTTGTTCTCCTTGTTTTATTCGTGTTTGAGTCCGTGAGCCTGTTTCTTTTCCTCAATCTGTCGGCGGAGCTTTCTATCGATTGCGCCAATGCCTTTCTTGCGTTCGTCCACGGCGTTCTGTATCGTCCGTCCGAGGTGACGGAACAGGCGAAGTGCGCCAAGCCCTGCGGACCAGTTACGGTTGCTTTTGATGCTGTTGATGAGCTTCTCGGCATACTCGTTGCCGTGTTCTGCGGAGCTTTTGAGATACTCCATACCTTTGTCCTCATCCCTTGGCACGTCGTTGCCGAAAAAGAAAAGCCGTCCGAGCTGATATTCAGCATAGGCGTTGCCTGCCTGCGCCGCTATCTCAAAGTTTCGGATGGCTTTTTCTATATCTTTTAGGGTATCCTCGGTCAGCCGTATCTTGCCTGCAAGGTATGCGGCATAAGGGTTTCCGCGCTCGGCTGCTTTTTCGAGGTATTCGATGGCTTTCGTTAGATCTTTTTCCACAGTTTTGCCCTCGTATAACAGCTTTCCGATATTGTATTCGGCTTGCGGAAATCCTTGGTCTGCTGATGCCTTTAGCATTCGTATCGCTTCGGGGATATCCTGTGGCAGTACCTTGCCGTCAAGCAGAGCTTTGCCGAGCGTATATTGCGCGTATTTATTGCTTTGATCGGCGGCTCGTCGGAGCAGTTCTTCGGCTCGTTCGGTGTCCTGATCGGTGTCCTCGCCCTTGAGGTAAATCTTGCCGAGCAGATATTCCGCATAGGCATTTTTATCCTCGCAGGCTTCTTCAAGCCACCGCAGAGCATAGTCGATGTTTTTGGGGAAATGCTCGCCACGGTAGAAGAGCTTTCCAAGTTGGTATTTTGCAATTCCGTTGCCGAGCTTTGCCGATTCCATGAGCAGTTCCACAGCACCGTGAGGATCGTATTCTTCGCTCTCTTTTTGGAGCTTCGCTTTTGCCTTGCGATAGGTATCCCACATGGCTGTTTTTCGCTCTTTCCACGTCATCGGCTCGTCATCTTCGTCGGTTGGCTCGTCATCGGGAATGTCCGTGTCAGTCTGATCCCCGACAGGCTCTTTACCGAGTACGATGTTCATCGCTTCGTTTATAACGGCATTGCGGATGCTCTTGAATTCCTCGTTTTGTGAGAGAGGAACTCTGTCCGGCATCGTGCTTTGATAGGTCTTGAGTGTTTCTTCTTTCTGCTCGTACCAAAGGTCGTAAAGCTCTGCGATCCTCTCATCCTTTGCAAGCTCGTCTACGATGGAGCAGACGATGGCTTTCAAGTCGGCTTTAAGATATCCGTATTGCTTTTTGCCTTTCGTCCGTGAGAGCCGTTCGGCAAGCAAAGCGAGCTTTTCCTCGACCACGGGATTATCGTATTCACCCTCGTTGATCAGACGGACGATTTCCTCGATGCGCTCACGGCTCACCTTGCGGAGTTCATCACGATGCTCGGTCTGCTTTTGGTATACGGATATAAGGTCTTGCGAGAAGATATCCCTTGCAAATTCCGAGCGCAGATTGTCTATGCCTTGGGGTGTAAGATACCCCTCGTTTGCGTTCTCCGAGTAGGCGATAATATGCACGTGCGGATGGTGTCCTTCGTTATGAAAGGCGGCATACCATTTGAGGTTTTCCATCGGTATTTTTAGGTTTCGGGCGAGGATTTCGGTATGTCCTCGGAGCATATCTCGCCACCTTGTTCCTGTGTCAAAGCCGAGGCGTTCCGCATCCTCTCTCCTTAAGGAG
This sequence comes from Clostridia bacterium, assembly GCA_017504995.1. Taxonomy (GTDB): domain Bacteria; phylum Bacillota; class Clostridia; order Oscillospirales; family CAG-272; genus HGM12713. Next base: position 1,757 of record JAFVQC010000044.1, on the reverse strand, counting down.
AGAATGAGTGTCCACACGTTGCCGTCATGCTCGTTGAGCTGCCGTGAGACCTCGTCGAGCTTGACCTCTACGCCATCATCCGTAAAGAGTCCGTGAGTGCCGAATTTCTCAGCTCTCGGACGGGTTGCAATATAGTCGGCGTAGGTCTTTGAGCCTTCCATCTGAACAGCGTTTTCTTCTATGGCTCTGCCGATAAATTCCGAGGCGTTCCCGAGCGTAGGCTCTCTCATATAATCCTCGTATTCGTGGCTATCCTTGGTGTCGGGAAAGTCACGGAGTATTTTCTCTATGAGCTTCTGTTGCTTGACCGAGGACGGGGCGAGCTTGAAGGACTCGTCCACCTTGTCCACGCCTTCTCTCGTAGCGATATATTTTGCGTAACCGCCTACCTTTTTCTTGCCGTTCGGCTTATAATAATTTGCTTTGAGTATGACTCTTGCCATCGCTTATCCCTTTTGCCAATTGAGGGCATCTTCAAAGGTAAAATTACCATTGAGCCGTTTGACCTCTGCCACGCACGCGCCACGCAACCGTTCGAGCATTAGCTCGTCAACGTCAGACTTTGCGGCGATTAAATTCATCATGATCGCCATCTCCACAGCGAGCTTGAACAGGGCGCGTCCTTGCTTGTTTTCGCTCTCCGCAACGATGCCTTTCATCGTGGAAACTATCACGTTTGGTAGGTAGGCTCGGTTGTCCTCGGCGGAGAGATATCCCGTGTAGAAAAGGATTGCTTTTTCAATGAATTCGCTCTGTGAGGAGCAGTTGTCAGCCTTGTAGTGCTTCTTCGCCAAATCAAGCGTTGATTCCTTTACCCACAGTGCGAATTTACGCTTACTTTCTTTAGATTTTTCTTTTTCTGCCATAATTGAATCACTCCTTCCGTTTTTGTTGTAACCCACGCCCCAACCCACACTTTTTGCCTTGAATAGTTAGCATTTTTGTATTTTTAACCCATACCGCCAACCCCACAGGGCGTTTACCGACCCACCGGCAAATTTCGGAGAAAAGTGCGAAAACCCCTTGTAAACAGTCGGCGTTGCCGTCTGTTGTAAGGCGCGGCAGGGCGTTTACGACCCAGTCGCTTTAACCTGCTTGATTTTCGACCCTGCGAAAATCAGAGTCTTGGCTCTCCATCTGTGCTTTTCACACCGTCCGAAATTTGCCCTCATTTTGCCGTTTTCTCGGTCTTTCGGGTACTTCCTCTGCCCAGGGCGGTTTTGTGCCGTTTTGGGCTGAAAATCCTTGACACACGGCGTGGTCGGAGGCTCGTTCTTCTTGGGGGTGGGGTGTTTCCTTTACCGAGGCTTGACCTCGTAAAATCTACGGGGTATCTCGTCGGTATTTCCTCGGCTGCACCTGTTTACAATGCTCACGGTAGATTTCCTTGCTTTCCTCGCTCACAGGCTCTCGGAATATGACCGTGAGCAGTTTCTTCGGGAAAATATACGTTACGCCGCCGTGAGCGTTTTTATCTTTCAAGCGATACAGCTCGGGGTGCTTTTTTGCTATTCTCGTGAGCTTGTTTTTGAGCTTCACGTTGTGCGTATAGACCTCCGCATCGGCTTCGCCCTCGTTAAAGAGGATGATGGTTTCCTGTTCGATTTTCGTCAAGCTCATCATCCGTCCTCCTGTCTGTTAACGCCCACAGCAGAAGAGGAAACAGGCTTGATCTTCTTCGCCTTGGGAGCAGAGCCGCCGTTGCGCCTGCTGATGAATTCTCGCACCCCTACGGGTACGGTTTTGTTGTATATCGT
>JAFVQC010000121.1 GCA_017504995.1 Clostridia bacterium | reverse complement strand
CATAATCGGCTTTGCCATTTCCAAAATAGGCTTAAACTGAGCAATGGTGGTGGCAATACCGGCAAGGGACATAAACGCGCCGCTGACCATACCGTATGCGGTATTAAAAGCGTAGTAATCGGCCACCGAAACGCCGCTTTGAACCGACATAAAGTACATTACGAGAGCACCTGTAAGGGATATGATCGAAGAGAACGCGCCATTCGCACGCAGGAACATTGGCGGATTATACGTCAGCTCCACCTGCTTTGCATAGAGCTTCGACCATCTTGCATAGGCTCTTTTTTCCGCACCCGAAAGCTTTATCTTCTGTACGCCCGTAATCAGAGCGTAGCTCATACCGCTTTCCTCGGCAGCAATTTCCATCTGTTTTTTTGAATACTTCATCTGATAGAACGTCGTAATCAGAGAAAACAAGATGGTAGTAAAAATAATCAACAGCGAAGGCACAACGAGTGCGGGAGCATACTCAAAAATCTGCGATACGTATATCAGCGAGAAGATGGAAGTAAGTCCCGTATTGAGTACCGTGGAAATGAGCATCGAGCAGAGAGACTGAATATACTGCGCTCTGCTGGAAAGCTCACCTGCGCTATATTGCTTAAAGAAGTCTGCGGGGAGTGACAGCACACGCATCATCGTTGCCGCCTGTACCGACAGATCCATCTTCGTGTTGATTCTCGTCATAATCAGTGTCTTTACTGCACGGATGAGCAGCGAGGATATCGTTACGCACACCATAAAGATAGTTATGCCGAAGAGCAGCCGCATACTTTCGCTTTCAACGATCGTACCCATTAAGAGATTGTTAAGCTTCGGGGAGAGTAAACCAATGAGTGATACCGCAAGAGTTGCGAGTATAACCAACACAAAGTCTGCCGTGGAAAGTGTGTTCAAAATATAACGCATCAGCGTTCTTACTGTCAGTTTGGTAAGAGGAAACGGCTTATAGAAGCAAATTCCTTCATCTTCAAAGAGAGCTTCCGTCTTTTTCGACAGCTTCACCCACTTACCCGTGGGCGCATCAAAGTAAACGTATCCGGAGAGTCCTTTGGGAATAAACGCAACGATACTTCCATCATCCTTCCGCGTACCAAGTACGGCTCCGATACTGTCCTTATACCAACCCTTTTCAAGATTGATGTTTCGACGCATAATGCCGTGCGGACGGAGCAAATATTCCAATCTGTCGTTCAATCCCTTGACAGAATCGGGAACCTCGCGTTGTTTTACCTTATAGAATTTCAGTATCTCTTCAATTGCGCCTTGAGCCTTGGCTTCGTCGCTCGTGAACGCGGACGACATTTTTGAGCCGAGAACCGCATCAGCCATTCCGACAAAGGCTTCCTCGAACACCGAGTCGTCGTTTTTCTTTCTGAGTCTTATTTGTTCATCAAACCATCCCATATGCCGCCCTCCTATCTGCTTTGGAAATTCGGGCAACGCACGAATTTCGGCACGAACCACTCAAATTTGAAATCATAGATAACTTCATTGTTCGTGCTACCTCCTTAATCGCTCGAAACAAGCTTCGTGTAGAAGCCGCCGAGAGCGTAAAGTTCATCGTGTGTACCACGCTCTACAACGTTGCCGTGATCCATTACGATGATCTCGTCACAATCACGAATAGTAGAGAGTCGGTGAGCAACCACGATACAGGTAATTCCTCTGTCCTTGATAGATTTGACGACCTCATACTCAGTCTTGGCGTCAAGTGCCGAGGTTGCCTCGTCAAGAATAATGATCGTGGGATCCTGAGCCAACACTCGGGCAATTTCCATTCTCTGACGCTGACCTCCCGAGAAATCTTTACCACCCTCGGTGATCCTGTAATTATAACCGCCGTCACGCTGCATAATGTCCTCGTGGAGCTGTGCGTCACGGGCTGCCATAATCATTTCAAAGTCCTCAATGGAGGAGTCCCACATCTTGATATTGTTGGCAATAGTATCTTCAAACAAAATAATATCCTGGTCAACGACTGCAAGAGAACCCGTAAACACGCTTCTGTCAATTTGAGTTATAGGCTTTCCGTCAAACAAAATCTCTCCGCTCCAGGGCTGATAAAGTCCCGAAATGAGCTTTGAAATGGTTGACTTTCCGCAACCCGACGTGCCGACAAAAGCAACACGGCTACCCGGCTTCAAGGTGAGGTTGAAATCGCGGATCAGAGGCTCTGCAAGACGGGAGTAGCCAAAGGTTACGTTACGAAGCTCTACGTTACCCGAAAGCTTGTCGTACTCTGCATTCTCGTCAAGCTCCGTATCATTCAAGCAGGTCACGTCGGTAGGATACTGCATAACGTCCTCAATGCGTTCCATTTCCGCTCTCATTTCCTGCAAGGTCTGACCTGCCGAAATCAGTGTTTGAGCGGGTGAGAGGAAGGAACCGAGGAAGCCTTGGAACGCCATTACCATACCGATTGTAAACTGTCCCTCGATCGTCAAATACACGCCGACAATCAATACTGCCGTGTTCGTAAGA
>JAFVQC010000043.1 GCA_017504995.1 Clostridia bacterium | reverse complement strand
ACACAAAAAATCAACGAATGAAGATGAGATTTTCCCCGATCTTGTAGGGGCGACCATTGGTCGTCCGTCTCAAACACCGAAATCTTCGCCCGTCACGAACACCAAAATCCACACAAAAAATGACCGTTTCCGCATCTGTCGATTTATCGCATTTCTTATTATTGTGTTTTGAGGACCGCCGAGGACGTCGGTCCCTACAGGAATGGGAAAAACCATTTCCGCACCTATGGACAAATCGGCGGATAACATCCGCGGACGTGCAATGCACGCCCCTACATTGAATGGTGAAAACCGTCTCCACATCTACGGACAAATCGTCAGATGAAGATGCAAATTTTCTCCAATCTTGTAGGGACCGGCGTGAGTTTTGCTTCGCAAAACGGACGGTCCATGATACACCAACAACCGCACGAAAATTGACCGTTTCCCCCTTTCCAATTTATCGCGTGAATGAATATGTTTCATACGGGCGACGTTTTGCGAAGCAAAACTTTGGTCGCCCCTACCGGTGCGGTGGAACCCGCCTCCGCATCTACAGAAAAACCGTCCGTCTCAAACACAAAAAGCAAATCGCACCGACCGTGGTGGTCGGTGCGATTCTGGCGTGTGTTATATTCAAATATTACTTCAATCCTCTATCTGCTGTGCCACGAGGCTATCGCCGCAGTACATTTTACGCAGCTTCGGCTTCTCGATCTTTCCCGTGGGGTTTCTCGGCACGTCGGCAAATATGTATCTTCTCGGACGTTTGTACTTAGGCAGAGCAAGACAGAAGTCGGTGATCTCATCCTCAGAAAGCGTGTAGCCCTCCTTGACCTCAATAACTGCGGCGGCAAGCTCACCGAGTCTTTTGTCGTGTATTCCTATGACCGCTACATCCTTGACGGCGGCGTGGCGGCGGATAAAGTCCTCGATCTGAACGGGATAGATGTTCTCTCCTCCCGAAATGATAACGTCCTTCTTTCTGTCAACGAGATAAATGAAGCCGTCTTCGTCCACTCTTGCCATATCTCCCGTAAAGAGCCAACCGTCCTCAAGCACCTCGGCGGTCGCGCGCTCGTCCTTATAGTAGCATTTCATAACACCGGGGCCCTTGACTGCAAGCTCACCGACCTCGCCGTCGGGAACGTCGCGCCTTTCGGGGTCGACCACGCGGGTCTGCCAGCCGTAGCCTGCAATTCCGATAGCTCCGACCTTATGGGAGTTTTCCACGCCGAGATGCACGCATCCCGGGCCGATGGACTCGCTGAGTCCGTAGTTCGTATCGTACTGATGGTTTGGAAATCTTGCAAACCAACGCTTTATAAGGCTGGGCGGAACGGGCTGTGCGCCGATGTGCATAAGTCGCCACGCGGAAAGATCGTAGTCTGCAAGGTCAATTTCTCCGCGGTCGATAGCGTCGAGAATATCTTGCGCCCACGGAACGAGCAGCCAGACGATGGAGCAGTGCTCCTCTGCCGCCGCCTTGACGATCCATTCTGGTCTTATACCCTTGAGCAGAACGGCCTTTCCGCCGACGAGAAATGAGCCAAACCAGTGCATCTTCGCGCCCGTGTGATAGAGTGGCGGAATACAGAGGAACACGTCCTCGTGGGTCTGTCCGTGGTGCGCCTGCTCGACGAGGCAGGAGTGCATCAGGGCGCGGTGGGAATGAAGGATGGCTTTAGGAAATCCCGTAGTTCCCGACGAAAAGTATATTGCCGCATCGTCGTCATCGGTAAGAGGGACGGATGGGTCATCTGACGAGCAGTAGCTTGTGAGAATATCATAGCTTTCGGCAAAGCGCGGACAGTCCGTACCAACGTAGAAAAGGTAACGAACATCGGGGATCCTGTCGGAGATCTCCTCGACGCGGCCGATAAATTCCGGGCCGAATACAAGCACGGATACGTCGGCAAGGCCGAGACAGTATTTTATCTCGTCGGAGGTATATCTGTAATTCATAGGAACGGCGATAGCTCCGGCTCTGAGTATACCGAAGTAGATCGGGAGCCATTCAAGGCAGTTCATAAGAAGAATTGCGACCTTGTCGCCTTTTTTTATTCCGCGTGAGAGCAGGAAGCTTGCAAATCTGTTTGCCTTACGGTCGAAATCCAACCATGTAAGCTCGGTGCGGATCTTACTGTGTGGATCGGACTCGATAAGGGAAAACTCGCGCCAGGTAATGCGGCGGCTCTTTGCAAGGTCAGCGCCTGCGGTGGGATTAATTTCGACCAAAGCGACCTCGGACGGGTACTTCTCGGCGTTTTGAGTCAGGATTTCGGTAATGGGCATTTTTGGGTGTCCTTTCTTTGTTTTGTTTGTTCTATATATTGTACGTCATAATTGCAAAACAGTCAATTGGTGGGGGAGGGGGTGCTACTTTTTCTTTGAAAAGAAAAAGTAGCCAAAAAGAAACTTAATAGCAAGAAAAAAGGCTATCAAGGTTAGATTGGTGGAGACTTTGTGTTGTACTTTTCTTGCAAGAAAAGTACCAAAAGAAACTTAATAGCAGGGGTATTGGCTATCAAGGTTAATTAGGCGAAGATTTCGGTTTGACCGTTGCCGAAGTGACGGACGGAAACCACCTCATCACTTTTAACTTTTAACTATTACCTTGCGCCAGCTCCCCCGTGCCCCACTCGTTTGTGCGTGGGGGATGCGTGTCCTTTTCTTGCAAGAAAAGGACCAAAAGAACTTTCATAGCAAGATGTATTGGCTATCAGGGTTAGTTTGGCGAAGATTTCGGCTTGACCGTTGCCGAAGTGACGGACGGAAACCACCTCATCACTTTTAACTTTTAACTATTACCTTGCGCCAGCTCCCCCGACCCCAACCGTTGGTGCGGAATGAGTTCTTTAACAACGAAAAATCTTTATCCAACCTCACCATCTACTTTTTCGCGATCCTTCTTACTGCACCGGGCAGAGGGCGCTGATTTTTATGTGCCAATATCACGCCGTTGACCTCATTCGGAGACTCGACCGTAAAGACAAATTGCTCGTGCTGTATGCCGTTTGACGTCAGCAGATCGCGTCTGTCCGTCATTGAGACAGGGAGAGAATTGAGGATAAGGTTTCTGTGCTGCCACTCGCGCAGGATGGGAAAGACGGTATCGGTTCTGTCTCTCAGATATCCCGTTTTGCCGCGGCAGAGTGTGCAATCGGTGACGGCGGTAAGCCTTCCGTTGGATTTGTCCTTTGGAAGCAGCTCGGCGCGCATTATGCACCGCTCAAGCGTCATCAGGGTGGCTCTGCCGTAGGTCATTACGCGGATATCGAGTGACGGCACCGGAGTGCGGCAATCGCGGATAACGTCTCTTATCTGCGGCAGCGTCAGCTCGGGTGAAAGTGTAACGGAACGGATAGGCGCGGTCTCGGCATCAAGCAATCCGTGCAGTGCCTTCACCGTCTCGGACGAGCCGACGTTAAATCTGTAATCAAGGTATATGTCAAGTCCCGAATCCGAGAAAAGTCCAAGCTGAGACGGGCCCGTGACGAGCAGAGAGGTCACACGACAGCCGTCAAGGCTTCGCGCAAGGCTCAGAAGCTCAAGCGCCTTTTCCTTTTCGCTGTCAAGTATCACGGGGGGCATTGCAATGCCGTCCACGCGGCCGTCGGTCAGAATGGAAAGCTCTTTACCGGTGCGGACAAGCTCCGCCAGGGCTTCGAAGGTGAGCATTCGGGGCGAGAAGTAGCGCACCGCCTCATCCGTCACCTGATCGGGTGAGGAGAACACCGCAAGACGTGACGGCTCCGTTTTCTCCGTATTGCGTGGGGCAGTTGTCTTTTCGGCGGTGATTTCGTCGCGGACTATCCGTCTTTCGGGACAGAGTGCGCCTTCAAGTGCTTCCACCGCCTGACGCCTGATGCCGTTCAGTACGGATGCCGGTATAAACACGGAGTCCTTTACCGTAACGGTGATGGCAGAATCCATGTCGGCAAGAGTAAACAGTGTACCGCCGAGCTTGGACAGAGAGCGGACGGCATCCGCCTTGGTAAGTGCAGCAGAGGCATCCCTTGCCGCGCTTGGTGCGGGATATTTTATCAGGACGGAGACAGGATCTTCGTCTGCGCGTGTCGGGAGTGCCGTGGCACTGAGGAAACAGTCTGCCGCATCAAGTCCCGTGGAAAACTCAAGTGTGATATTGCGCCGCCTTGCGGTTCTGAACACGGTATCGGATGAGGATTCCGACAGGGTATCCATCTGCGCCTGCTTCTGTGAGCGCGGAGTCTGCGCATATCTTTGCATGACGGAGGATGTTCCCGGCGCGCCTTTCGGGGCGTTTCTGACGGTGTTCTCATCACGTATTCCGTTCATTTTCAGATACGGAGCGGACAGACTGACGGAAATTTTCGGCGCGGTGAAGTAGGCATCTGTAAAGCCCTGTCTTGAAAAGACCTCGGCAAGGTGTGCCATTTCGTCGGGGCCTGCGTTTCTTTCCTCGTCAAGCAAACGTCTCCAGGTGGAGGTTACCTCGCGGACGTAGTAGGGGGACTTCATTCTGCCCTCGATCTTGAGTGAATGCACGCCGCTTGCGATAACATCGGTAACGAAAGGTGCAAGGCTCAGGTCTTTAAGAGACAGAGGGTAGCCTGTCCGTGACGGTCTTGCCTTCTCGTCGAAGCTTACGCCGTACTGCATACGGCAGGGCTGAGCGCATTCGCCTCGGTTGCCGCTTCGTCCGCCGACGAGTGAGGAGAACAGGCACTGTCCCGAATGGCTGACGCAGAGCGCGCCGTGTATGAAGATCTCGGTCTCAAGCGGTGAGGACTCCGTCAGGTGTCTGATATCGGCAAGGGACAGCTCACGCGCGGGAACGAGACGTGTAAAGCCGAGCTTTTGAAGTACCTTTGCGCCGTCGAGGCTATGGACTGCGCACTGCGTGCTTGCATGAAGCGGCAGATCGGGGAGATTTTTGCGCAAAAGCGCGGCGGCTCCGAGGTCAGCCACGATAAGTGCGTCAGCTCCTGCAAGGTAGAGGTCGTCCGCCACGCGGAGCATATCGCGGTATTCACGGTCAAATAGGAGTGTATTGAGCGTGACGTAGCAACGGACTCCGACGGTATGGGCAAGCTTTATGGCGGAGGCAAGCTCCGCGATGGAAAGGTTTCTTGCGTTAGCGCGGGCGTTGAAACCTCCGACACCGAGATATATTGCATCTGCGCCTGCGTCCACTGCGGCGCAGAACGCCTCGGGAGTGCCGGCGGGGGAGAGTAGTTCGGGGAGGTGTTTCATTTTATGTATTTTCCTTTCGATTTTGTGCCGAAGGCGCAAAATAACTGTCAGGTGGGATTTTTCTTGCTATCTTTCGCGCAAATCTGTGACCGAAAGGTCACAGATAGGGGACGCCGTTGGCGTCCTGCTAATGAGTGCGAACAACACGGTTTCTAATAAGCTTTATTTTCAGCACTCTGTGCTTTCTTTTTTGCTTGCACAAAAAAGAAACAAAAAATGCATTCAAGGGACAAGCCCCTTGAAAAACCCCGGCTGCCGAGCGCCCACTGAACAAGCTCACGCTTGTTCTTAGGTGGGCGTCGGGAATAAAGTGCTGAGGGAGGGGTAACACCTCGGGGCAAAAAGCACCGCCCCGAGGTTGTGCAGTTCAAGGGATGCGCTGTCGATTTGATGTTTTGGTTTTTCCGTAGATGCGGAGGCGATTTTTACCATTCCTGTAGGGACCGACGTCCTCGGCGGTCCTCAAAACACAATAATAAGAAATGCGATAAATCGACAGATGCGGAAACGGTCATTTTTCGTGC
>JAFVQC010000120.1 GCA_017504995.1 Clostridia bacterium | reverse complement strand
GAAATAAAGGACAGCATATCTATCGGTGCTTCAAAAAGATAGACTCGGTTGCTTCGTCCGATCCAGTGAAAACTGTATCTCGGATCGCTGCTGTCCACGTTTCCTTTGAAGGTACTCTCCGAGCCTGTTCCGCGCTTATGAGCATGAACGGCAACTCCTTCCGGATTCTTGCCCACGAACACGGCGTTGTGGTAGTCTGCCGATTCGTAGATCAGTCCGGTATAAAAAAAGACGTTTAGTACCTCTCGGTTGATGCCTCTCTTATTCAAGAGATACGCATAGGCTCGGCGGTTGTTATCGTTCTTCGGTGGCAGCTCGAAGGGCTTTTGCTCTCTGACCACAGGCGGTGCAGTAGTCAGCGTACCCATACCGCTGCCGCCCAGCAGGTATTCCATCGCTTCGGGATAGCTCTTGTTCATATACTTTCGGACGAAGTCGATAGCATCGCCGCCGACTCGTTCGTACTGATGAAACCACAGGTTTCCTCGGATGGTTACCTTCTGTGAGCCGTCACGCCATTCGTATTCTCTGCCGGAGCGTTTGAGCTTCTCGCCCTGGCGCTGGAGCAGATCGCAGAGGTCGGTCTGCCGAGCCTGCTCCTTTTGTTCTTCTGTGAAATGGATATAGCTTGACATGGGTTCTCCTTTCGTTGGGATTATTGTTTGAGACCGTGTGCCTGTTTCTTCTCGTCGATCTTCCGCTTGAGCTTGCGGTCGATACCGCCGAGCTTCTCCTTGCGCTCGTCCTCTAACTGATTTTGGAGCATTCGTGCAAGGTGATGGAGCAAACGGAACGATCCCATTGCCGCCGACCAATGGCGGTTACTCTTTACGCTGTGCAAGAGCTGCTTGGCATAGGGGTTGCCTTTATCAGCTGCAGATTGCAGATATTCCATCGCCTTGTGATAGTCACGGTCGATCTCTCTGCCGTAGAGGTACAGCTTTCCGAGTTGGTATTCGGCGTAGTCGTTGCCGTTCTCCGCGGCGATCTCGAAGTTCTTGATGGCTCGGAGGATGTCCTTGATATCTTCCTCGGTGAGCAGTAGCTTGCCTGCAAGGTAGGCGGCGTAAGGGTTCCCTTGACCTGCTGCTCGTTCGAGGTAGTCGATAGCTCTCTCCAAGTCCTTTGGGATGACTTCACCTTGCGAGAGCAGTTTCCCCAACAGATACTGTGCCGGAGCGAAGCCGGAGTCTGCCGATTCGGTCAGTAGATGGATCGCTTCGGGGATATCCTGTAGGAGCAGGTGTCCTTCGAGATAGGCTTTGCCGAGAGCGTATTTTGCATAGCGGTTTCCTTTGTCGGAGGATCGCTTGAGCAGATCCTCGGCACGAGGCAGGTCTTGTTCGGCATCCTCACCACGGAGCAGAGTCTTGCCCAGCAGATATTCGGCGTACTGATTACCGTCTGCCACCGCATCCTCTAACCATCGCAGAGCGTAGTCGGTGTTCTTTGTCACGTCCTCACCTCGGAGGAACATTTTTCCGAGACGGTATTTGGCAACGTCGCATCCCAGCTCTGCCGAGTCGATGAGCAGATCCACTGCCGTGTCGGGATCGTAGTCGTCGCTCTCACGGTCCAGCATTTCTTTCGCCTGACGGTAGTACCGCCACATAGCGGAGATCCGTTCTCGGTCGCTCATGGGAGCTGCGGACTCGCTCTCTTGCTCGGTTCGTTCTATTTCTTCCGGCGCAGGTTCGGGTGTATCGAGGACGATATCTTCCTCGTCCTCATCGACGGTAGTGATGTTGGCAAGGATGTTCATGGCTTCGCTGATCACCGCATTCTTCACCGATTTGAATTCGGGATTGTCCACGAGAGGTATCCGTTCGGGAAGGTCTTGGGTATAGATGCCGAGTACCTTCTCTCGTTGTTCGTACCAAAGGTCATAGAGGGCGGCGATCCGTTCGTCGGCCGATAGTTCCACGACGATGCGGTTGACGATAGCCTTCACGTCGGATTTCAGATAGCCGTACTGCTTCTTTCCGCTTGTATGATAGAGTCGGTCGGCAAGCTCTTTCAGCATTTCTTCCACCTTCGGGTTATCATACACACCGGAGTTGATCTTCTCCACGATCTCTGCGATAAGCTGACTGCTGTGCAGGCGTAAGTCATCACGATGCTCGGTCTGCCTTTGGTAGATCTCCCGCAGGTCATCGCCGAAGATATCTCTTGCGAGAGATGAGCGCAGACTCATAATGCCTTGCCGTGAGAGGTATGGCTTTTGAGATCTGTCGCTGTACACCATGAGGTGAACGTGGGGATGGTGACTCTCGTTGTGGAAGGCTGCGTACCAATGAAGACTCTCCATCGGTATCTTAAAACTTTTAGCGAGTGCATTCGTCTTGGTGCGAAGCATATCCCGCCATCGTTCTCCTTGATTGTATCCGAGGCGCTCTGCATCCTCACGGCGCAGAGATATGATCACCGTCCACACGTTGCCGTCGTGGTGATTCAGTTCATCCGAGACCTCTCCGAGCTTCACTTGAATGCCGTCATCGGTGAACAGACCGTGAGAGCCGAAGCGTTCGGCTCTCGGTCGGGTAGCGATATAGTCAGCGTAGGTCTTGGTCTGCATCACCTCGTAAGCGTTATCTTCCAGAGCGCGGGTGATGAACTCGGAAGCGTTTCCCACCGTTGGCTCCTTCAGATAGTCCTCATACTCCAACATCTCTTTGCTGTCGGGAAAGTCTTTGAGGATTTTTTCGATGAGCTGCTGTTGCCTTAGTGAGCAAGGCGAGAGCCGATAGGACTCGTCGATCTTATCCACGCCTTCACGGGTAGCAATATATTTTGCGTAACCGCCAACGCTCTGTCGGGCGTTCGGCTTGAGATATTTGAACTTGGTGATCAGCTTTGCCATCGGTCATTATCCTTTCTGCCAAGTGAGCGCATCCTCAAAGGAGAAGCCACCGTTGAGCCGCTTGACTTCCTTAACGCATTCACCGCGCAGTCGTTCGAGGGACACGGGATCGATGTCTTGAGTAGCGGCGATGAGGTTCTGCACGATAGCGATCTCCACCGCCAGCTTGAACATCATTCGGTTCTGTCGGTTGTCGCTGTTGTCTACGATAGCTTTGAGCGTAGAGGTCACCACGTTCGGCAGGTATCCTTTTGCATTCTCCGTGCTGAGATATCCGGCGTAGAACAGGATTGCCTTCTCGATGAATTCCGTTCGGCTTCGGCAGTCGTCTTGCTTGTATAAGCGGTCTACGATTTCCAGCGTGGACGGCTTATACCAGGTCTGCATACGCACCTTTACCTCTTTTTCTTGTTTCTGTTCGTTATCCAATGGGCAAACCATCCTTTCTGTATTTGGCACCTTGCTTGGCACCGTAATTTATCCTTACAATACGGGCTTTTCGTGATTTTTTGGCACCAATGGTAGCCCACCAGCCCCAGTTTTCGGCACCGTAAAATTATCGGGCGTGAAACCCTCAAAAACCCTTGTGCGGTCGGCGTTGCCGTCCGCTGTGAGCCGAGTCGAGTGCCAACAAAGGCACCGACTCTTTCACCTGCTTGATTTTCGACCCTCGAAAATCGAGAGAAACG
>JAFVQC010000119.1 GCA_017504995.1 Clostridia bacterium | reverse complement strand
GCTCCCCTACCAAGATTGAAGAAAACCATCGGACACCTTCCTTTTGAAACAATGGTCAATGAAAATCATCACGGCTACCGAAAACAATATTCTTCAAGAGACGGTAGGGGAGCGCCTTGGTGCTCCCGTTTTCGTTTGCAAATTTTTCGTTCATTGCGGGCGATTCATGAATTGCCCCTACGATGATCGTGTTATCTTTTGTAGGGGTCATTCACGAATGACCCGCGGTGAATCTTGCGGGAAACGATGCCGTTCCTGTTCGCCGATTGATTGTGGAAATTTGTTTGGTTTTTTGGACCGTCGAGGACGCCGGTCCCTACGGGTTTTACATGAATTTTATTGTTCTTCGGCTCGTCGATTGGTTCAAAAGAACGGTGTTCGATCGTTTTTTTTGAATCCTGTAGGGACCGACGTCCTCGGCGGTCCAATTCGCGTCCAAATCCGTCGGAACGCCTTTTTCCAAATATGCCACAGGCATATTCGGAAAAGACAACTTTGATTTTTCGGCAAAGCCGAAACCTTGCGACAACGCAAGGACATCAAAGTTGTTGGGTCCAACGGATTTTTACCACAGACACGAATCAACCCCTTGCGGTTATCCACAAGGGGCAAAGAAGAACAATACGAACCCAAAGAACTTGTTTCAAGTTCTTTGAAGGAGTCCAGAGGAAACTTTCTCGAAAGAAAGTTTCCTTTGGCGCGTCCCTTATCGCGTCCCCCGCAACCTCGCGAGGGCGGGGTCGTCAAGAAGGGTGCTTACGCCCTGAACAAAGAGGGCGAGGTCATAGTCATTTTCTTCAAGAAGGGCGGAAAGGGATTTGGGATAGTAGCGCAGGTCGATCACGTCCAGATCGAAATGCAGGGCAAGGAACGGAATCAGGCAATTGGCGTAGCTATCCTTGATCAGCAGGAGACGGGGACGCTCCGCGGAGGGATCGCAAATCGTGATCCGACCGTAATTTCCGCCGAGGAACACCCGATAGTGATCCGATCCCGAAAGGGCGCTTTCGTCGTAAAAGCCGTCAAGTCGCTCCCCCGTTTCCTCGTTTCGGATCACGAAGCCACCGTCTCCCTCGTAACGGTAAAGCGCTACGGTATCGGTCCGATCCGCCACGCCGCCTGCCTTTGCGTAAAACGACCCGAGAAAGTCGTCGCTGACCCTCTCGATCCGAAAGAAAGACTCCTCGTATGGCTCGATCCCCATTTGCTCCATCAGCGCGCAATAGGAAAGATACGCGCCGTAGGTCGTCCAATGGTGATCGGTCCGATACTGGGTCTGTCTGCCCTCTGCCGCCTGCCGTAAAAGCTCCCTCGGCAGAACCGCCTCAAAGGGGCGGTTTTGGATCGTCGCCAAAAGCCGTTCCTCTGCCTCAAGATCGGCAACGCGCCGATATAGCGCAGGCAGACGCTCCGTCATGATATCCGCGCTTCTCGGCGCGAACAGACCGAAGGTGGGAATCCCCTGCTCTGCTATCGTTTCCGAAAAGCCGTCCATCGCCTCTATATTTTTCTCCAAAACACTTTCATCATTGGTTTTATATCTCGGAATGAGATACCCGTCCTTGCCGAACAGCACACCGTGATTTTCTCCGAACCCAAGGGCTTTCTCTGCCGTCGCCTTCCACGTGACGATCTGCTCTCGCAAGGGGAACTGATCCACGCACGCGAGGCGAAGCTCCTCGGCGTACCGACCCGAAAGCAGGCTCTCCGCCGTGGGAACGGTCCACGGCTGCAAGCGCCGATTCTCACGCTCGGAAAGCTCCGACGGGGGCAAAAGACACAGAGCGACCCCAACGGCAAGGAGCAAGAACGAGACAAGGACGATCAAAAGCAGATCGCCGAGGCGAATATTCTCTTTTTGCTCTTCCTTTTTTTCTTGATTCACGATTCTCTCCTTCCCGCTTCCTTGATCTTCACGATCAGCACCGACAGATCGTCCCGACAGCCCTCGCCCTTGGCGTATTTCACGATCAGATCCGCCAATCTCTCCGCCGAGGCGGAATCTCCCTGACTGCGAAGCAGATCAAAGAGCCACGGACATTCCTCTCTGCCCCCCGTTACGCCGTCGCTGATCATCACCACCACGTCTCCCGCCGCCACCTCAAAGCGGATCCGCTTCATATCGGTCTGCTTGATGATCCCCACGGGAACGGTGTGGGAGCGAAGCTTAAACAGACTGCCGCTTCGGAACACGTAGGTGGGCGCCGCGCCGCTTTTGTAAAAGGAAGCCCTGCCGCGCAGAAGATCCAGCTCCATCAGATCCACCGTAGAGGAGCATTCGTGCAGGCTTCCGCTGCCGCGGTTACGCAAAAAACCGTTGAGCATTTTCAGCGCCGTCTCGCAGGGGATCCCCGCGCCGATCATGCGGCGCAGGAAGAGTCCGCTGATCCCCGAGGTCATCGCCGCCTCCCTGCCCGATCCCATCCCGTCATTGATGAGCGCGTAAAACGTTCCGTCGGGATCACGGAACAGGTTCACCGTGTCGCCGCAATATTGCTCCTCCCCCTCGGCGCAAAGGGTTCGCTTGGCGCAGCTTACCGCAAGGGTCTGCGCCTCCTCCAGCACGAGGGTCGTCTCCTCCGAGCCTTCGCCGATCCGCAAGGGAACGCCCAAAATCGCCTCTGCCTTGCGACAGATCCGATCCCGATCGATTCCCTGCGTGCGCGACAGCGACAGCGCGATCCGCCGCCGTCCCTTACCGAGGGCGCACACGCCGCAAACGCCAAGGGCTGGATCACTGAGTGCCTCGCAAAGCCGTCGAGACGTGTCCTCGTCGATCTCGTATTCCCCCGTCTGCTCGACCATCGCCGCGGCGAGAATTTCCGAGATCGATTCGTAGTCCTGCGCAAAGACCTCGGTCCGATCCCCCTGCAACAGCTCCCCTGCCCGCCTTGTGGCTCGGTGATTGATCTCCTCTAAAATATCGGGCAGTCTGTCACATCGGGCAGACAGATCCCTTGGCGCGTCGGACGTCGTCAGGTGTCCGTTCCGATGCAGAATGGCGCTGAGGGTATTCAGCTCTCCCGCGCTCAGATGATATCGCTCCCCCCAGCAGGCGCTACGCTCCGCGCATGTAGCGCAGGAGTCCTCAAAGGCGCGGTCGCAGATCTGCCGCAGATCTGCCTCGGTGGGTGATTGCATCCGCCGACTCAAGCCCCAAAAGACCTCGGAAAGAGAGGAAAATCCCTCGCAGAGCAGCTTGATCCGCCGATGGGTATCGGCAAGCCGCAACGTCTGCGCACCCGACGCTTCCACCACAAGGGCGACCGTCTCCTCCCGTGGAATTGCCTTTGCGGATTCTTCTGTTGCTTCGGCTTCCTTCGCCTTTGCCGAAAAAAACAGCTTGTCCAGCACGCCAAACAGCACGCACGCCCCAAAGAGGGCGGGGGCAAGTCCTGTCAGCGCGCCAATGCCTTGGGTGTAAAAGCCCCACGCGATCGATACCGAGCAAGCGGCAGTCAGCGCAAGGACGGGGGCGACGGCGTACAGCAGTCCCGCCGCCAGCGCCGAGAAGGCAAAGAGGGGCGCAAGGGAGACCGACAGGGCAAGTCCCGTGACCGTACCGCCGATCACACCCGACAAGATCCCCTGCTTTCTGGTCAGATACAGGGTCAGAAGCATGCACCCGAGCGCGCCGAGGCTCACGCCGTACAGTGTCATTCCCTTCGCCGCCAAAAGCAGGACGAAGGCGATGGAAAGAAGCCCTGCCTGCCGTCTCCAATACCCTGCCGCGGTGTCGCTGAAAAATCCGCTGAACAGCAAGACCGCCGTGGGCGCGGCAATTACCGAAAGCATCGTTCCGTACAGATCGTAATACAAAAATCCGCCGCGGATCAGGCGATCCAGTCCCACCGCAAAGACGGCGATCGCCGCCGTTGCCGCCCGAAGGCTGATATGCTCCGAGAAGAACAGATGCCAGACCTCGCTGATGCGCTTTTCCCCCGCCTCGGCGTTCTCCTCCTCGGACCAGGGCGCATCCAGCGCAAAGCGAACCAGCAGACGGCACAGCACCGCGCCGCCGTACACGATCAGCAAAAAGAGCCGTCTTTCGTCAAACCACGCCGAGGCACACAGCCCCGCCAAGATCCAAAGGACCCGACGGTCAGAGGCGCAGAGCAAGGCGACCCCAAAGGGCTTTGCGGCAAAGGGCAACGCCACCCCGCCCGCAAGATATCCCCAAAGGGCGTACACCGCCCCAAAAAACAGGGCTTTTGGCAGGGTGCTTGTCCCCGTCCGTTTGCCTTCCTTCGCTTCTTCCTTCGCTTCTTCCTTCTCCCTCGTCCGTACCGATTCGGGAAGGCGTTCTGCTCCCTCGGCTTTGTTTCGTTTTCCGTCCATATCCTTTCCTTTCCGACGTCCCGAGGACGTCCGATGTTCTCACCGTGATTGTATCAAAAAAGAAGAAAAAGTCCTGTCGGATTCCGTCGCTCCCTTCGTAAGTATTCCAAAATTCGTTCGACGGCTTCCCCCCTCTTTTGGGGCGAGGTGACAACGAGAACGCCCCTTTCCCACGGGAAATTACGGAAAAAGGGATTGAAACCGCCCTTTTGTCGGACGAAACCTTCTCGGTTCGCCGATTGATCACAAAATTTGTTCGTTTTTTCGCGGGCGCTTCATGAAGCGCCCCTACGATGATCGTGTTATCTTTTGTAGGGGTCATTCACGAATGACCCGCGGGCGAGCCTTACGGTAAGCGATGCC
>JAFVQC010000118.1 GCA_017504995.1 Clostridia bacterium | reverse complement strand
AGCAAGCATTTGGTTGGTGTCAAGCAGTATCTTCGTTCTGTAAGCCGTCTGCGCCGATTGCTTGGCATGGTTTTTCATTCTTGCGGCTATACTGCCCGTTACCAATGAAGCAACGAGCATCACTGCGAAGGTTACGGGATAGCCCTTGTCATAAGCCATCAGAGAGAACTTCGGGGTGGTAAAGAAGAAATTGAACAACAGAACACCTGCGGCAGAGCTGATAACCCAACAAAATCTGTTTTCGGTTAGCACCGATATTACGAGAACAGCAAGAATATATACCGTGATAATATTGGCATCGGTAAAGCCCATATAATGCAACCCAAAGGATATTCCCGATGCGATTGCCAAAATGAGCGCACTGATCCCAAAGTCCTTCAGCGTAGACAAGAGGGTTCTCTTACCGAACAACCGAGCCTTTTGCTCCTTCTGCTTGACCGTCATATCGGGAATGATATGTACGTCAAGATTCGGGGCAAGTGCGATCAGCTGATCTGTAAGCGTTTGCTTTTTGAAAAGCCTTTTTTTAGGAGCTACACTTCTTCCAAGAACGACCTTGGTAATGCCCGACAACCGTGAGAACTCGGCAATCTGAAATGCAACGTTATCTCCGATGACGGTCGCCACGTTCGCTCCGAGTGACTCGGCATAGCGAATATTATCTGCAAGACGAGCCTTATCCGCATCAAGCATAAGCTCTGAGGCAGGTGTTTGCACGTACAACGCCGTAAAGCTTGCTCCGAAGGCTTTTGCCATTTTAGCTGCCGTTTCTATGATTCTCGCATTTGACGGGGCTGAGGAAAGGCACACGAGAATATGCTCTTTCGTATTCGTTTTTTTCATGAGCCCTTCCTCCTTATTCTTGAATTCGATTTCTTATTTCATATGTTTATAAATCAATCGTGGACGATTTCTCTTATTTTGCTTGCATAATCCTCACTATGATTTATGGAAAACTCACCGTGATACCATTTGGGCAGTACGTGCAACAAGCTCTGAGGCAATGCTCTATGAATATCTTCAGCAGATTTTATCATCGAACTGTTTTCTTTTCCACCAACAAATATATGAACCTTTGCGGTGCAGTTCTTTATCGATTCCTTTAGAGAATACAAAGAGTTGGCTTGCATAAAAGCAATCATATCTTTTTTTGATATGGCAGAAGTATCTTTGAAATAACTCTCAAACAAATCGGGTTTAATTTTAAGTGATTTGAATTGAAGTTTGGAAAACCATTTGTGCTTTATCAAGCCATAACAGCTACCAAACGCCGGCTTGATCATAGAATATGTTAGTTTTGACGGTCTGACGAGCGCACTTTCAATTATAGCATATTTACAAATATCATTCCGCTCGGATAGAACCTCCAACAAAATTTGTCCTCCCAAGGATAAACCACCGATCAGTAAAACAGAGCCTCCGCAACGCGTGTCAATATATTCTATAATCTCCTTAGCATTATCCTCTATTGTGGTAAAAGGTTTATCACTCTCGGCGTGACCGTCCAGTATTGGCAAAATGATATGATATTCATTTTGAAGCGACTTTGCTACGTCCTCATAGTTCCACCACGATAAGCCGCCACCGTGCAAAAGCACGATTTTTTCAAGGTTTTCTTTCCCGTATTCAACGAAGCGCAATCATTTCACCTCACTCACATAGCAAGCTGTACATAACTGACAAAAACAGGATGTTCTGCCAAGCTGCCGTACATTGTTTTCAATTATTATATCACAAAATTATGAAAAAATCTACCGTTTTCCGTCAAATAGCTCGTCGTACAACTCATCCTCGTCCTGATATAAGGTAATGTGTGCGTCACCATGCTGCTTTTCGTATGTACGGATATTCTTTATAAGCTCTTCATCCGTCATATCGGTGGTAAGCATAACGCAGGACGGCTCTTTTTCCTTTTCTTCTTGTTCAATGCGTTTTCTGTTCTCGTCAAGGAATTTGTCAAGGCGTTTCATTACAAAAAAGCCGAAAACCATTACTCCGAGAACCGCGACTACCAATATAATATCCCGAACTACCATTATGCCACCTCCTTTTTAGATTTCTGATTTGCGTTTATATGCGGAAGCACTTTTGCAGTGCCTTATATTCTCCAACGACCATCAAGGTCTTATCCTCGGTCAGCACCGTATCCGGCGTAATAGAAACAGAAAATTTGCCGTTCTTTTTAATTCCCATAATGTTGATCTTGTATTTTCTGCGGATATCAAGCTGTCCTACCGTCATACCGATCCATTCCTTCGGTACGGTGACTTCAAATATGGCGTGTTCGCCGTCAAGCTCGATATAATCAAGGATATGATCCGCGCTATACCGTATGCCCATCCAAGACGCAAGCTGCTTTTCGGGATATACGATCTCGTCAGCGCCGTTGCGGAGAAGAAATTTTGCCTGACCGTCGCGCTCGGCACGGGAAACCACTTTTTTCGCGCCAAGCTCCTTTAGCAAGGACGTTGTTTCAAGTGAGCTTTGAAAATCGCCTCCGATGGTCACAATACACACGTCATAATTATCCACACCGAGAGTACGAAGGAAGTCCTCGTTTGTGCTGTCACCGATCTGTGCGCTCGTTACGAGTGGCATCACGTCATTGATGCGTTCTTCATCCTGATCTATTGCCATTACGTCGTGTCCAAGCTCGTTAAATTTTCTTGCAATATGCTTTCCAAAATTGCCAACTCCTACGAGCAAAATTGATTTGTGTTTCATAGTATTATCTCCTTATCCTACCGTTACCTTATCTATCGGTAGCTTCGATATATTTTTCTTTGTACCGCCGAAGGTGGCGTAAATCAAGGTAAGTCCTCCGACACGTCCGAAGAACATCAGAGCAATTAAAATAATTCGTGATACAGTACCGAGCGACGGGGTTATTCCGAATGAAAGACCGACCGTACCGATTGCCGATGCCGTTTCATAAAGACAGGTCATCAGAGGTAATCCCTCTACCGCGCTTATGACTGCACCGCCGAGCAAAAACAGCACGATATACAGAAGGCAGATTGCCGAGGCGTGCTTGACTGTATCATCTGCAATTCGACGCTTAAGCATCTGTGTGTTCTCTTTTTTACGAAATACCGAGGTTGCGGAAGCAAACAGAACAGCAAGCGTTGTGGTTTTCATACCGCCTGCGGTTGATCCGGGTGAGCCTCCCACAAGCATTAAGAAGATCATAAGCAAGAGTCCGACCTCACTGATAAGTCCGAGATTTGCCGTATTGAAGCCTGCCGTTCTCGGCGTTACTGCTTGAAACAAAGATAGCAGTATTCGCTCACCGATAGCATATCCTTCAAACTCACAGAAGAAGAAATACAGCGTGGGAATGAATATCAGTGCACCCGTCATCGCAAGTATGATCTTACTTTGCGTGCGGTATTTTTTGACACGCCATTTGTGCCTGTATATATCCTCCCAAGTCAAGAAGCCGATGCCGCCGATTATGATGAGCAGCATTATAACAATACTGATAATGGGATTTGCAGCATAAGCCGTTAGTGACGAATACTGTCCACTGACATCTCCCATCACATCGAAGCCTGCGTTGCAGAACGCCGATATGGAGTGGAACACCGCCATCCATATTCCTTTTGCTCCGTGATCAATACAGAACACGGGAATCATAGCGAGCATTCCAACGGCTTCGACGATCAGCACACCTTTGAGAATAAACCAAGTCAGACGTACGATACCGCCAACGCTTGGGGCTGACATTGCCTCCTGCATCGTGCTTCGCTGTCCAAGCCCGATCTTTCTGCCTGCGAGAATAGATACCGAAGCTGCAACCGTTACAACACCCAAGCCTCCTATTTGAATGAGTATGAGGATAATTGCCTGTCCAAAATACGACCAATAGGTTGCCGTATCCTGCACGATTAGTCCCGTTACGCATACTGCTGAGGTTGATGTGAACAAGGCATCCGAAAACGGTGTTACGACACCTTCCTTGCTTGATATAGGGAGCATTAACAGAAACGCTCCAATCAGTATTACTGCCGCAAAGCCAAGTAAAATGACTTGGAATGATGACAGTTTTAATTTATGTAAAGGCCGCATTATACACCTCTCCTTATACTCTTTCTACTATATACATTTTACCAAAAAACAGATAAAGACGGCGTTAGCACTCTACCGCGCGGTATTAAGATTGTATAAAGATAGCCCTCGCTCCATTTCGGAACGAGGGCTGTGAACCTATAACTGTATTTTGTTCCTATGTATCCTTCTGAACCTCAATTGTGAGCCTCGCTCCGAGTCGGAAGGCGTATTCGAAGATGGCTGCTTCGGCGAGGCTCATATACTCGCTCCAGCAATCGTGGAACTTTTCGAAGGTTTCTTTCTGCTCGTCCGTGAAGCTCTTTTCGAGATCCTCGTGATGCCGTGCCATATAGCCGAGGAGTTCTTTCATTTCCGGTGAGTTTGTTCGGCTGTCCTCTTGAGGAATTATGTTTCCGTGCCATAGCTCTTTTATCATACTTTTCATAGGTTGTGCCTCCTTTTCTGTCAGCACAACAACATACCACAGAAGAGAGAGGAAGTCCAGACCTTTTTCGAAAATAAATCCAACTTTTTCGTCGGGCTTTTTCTTTGACTTCAGCGACTCAATTTTTGCGTGTTGAGAGAACCTTTGCGTTACAAAATCGCCCGAAATGTAATCTTGACTTTTGAGAGAATTTATGGTATAATGTTTCCGTTAATAAGATTTATTTGTGAGTGACATCGGATGAATTTCTCGGCTCTTTGTCGTGAGCGGTTGTGGCTTGACCACATCTTTGACCATCTACGGAGTTGGACTACGTGGAAACAGTGCTTATAAGAGCACCCGAAAGCATCGTTTTCGGACTTGAAAGCCCCGAAAAGCCTTGTAAATCAAGGAAAAAACTATCATCTTACGCTTCGGGTCGTAGAAGTCGCAAGTTCGAATCTTGTCACCTCGACCAAAAAAGCAAAAAGAACGGTTCGTCCGTTCTTTTTGCTTTTTTCGATTGATGCGCCAATTTGAGCTTGGTTGTTGCCCTGCAACAACGCAAGTTCGCATACCCCGCCCGAAGATCGACAAGCTCGCTTGTCAGGCGCAGGGCGTGGGTATCACGGAGCGAAGCGGAGTTACCTTGTCACCTCGACCAGTCGGCAGTGCCGACAGCCAATGTCGCTGTTAGTACTGCCGAATTTCTTTGTTCAGTACCCGATAGCGAAGTCTACTATGAGCACTCGTACCGGCGGCAAGTTGCCGACCCCGAACGCCGATTTGACTGCTATTTTGCGGTCAAATCGGTTCAATTTTAATTACGTCATCAAAGGCTGTGTACCGTAGTACCGTAATGCCGAATTAGGTGTCCGAGTGAGGGGCTAAGTCATTAACTTAGCCCCGTTTTGTTATTTCATTCTCGACAGCTTGGCGGGATTGGCGATGACGATGAGCGTCATTTTTTCCGTAAGCGGAACGAAGGGATCGATTGCCACGTTCACGCGATCCCCCACACGGATCGCCACGATATTAAACCCGTATTTTTTACGGAGATTCAGCTCCACAAGGTTCTTGCCGACCCATTCGTCCTTTACTTCGATCTCCACGATAGAAACGTCCTCGGACAAGGAGATCATATCGATAAATCCCGAGCTGATCATGTTTTTTGCCAGTCGAATGCCCGATTCCTTTTCGGGGAATACGACCTCGTCCGCCCCCACCCGCAAAAAGATCTTCTGGTGGGTTTCGTTGGCGCATTTGGCTATGACGGTTTTTACTCCAACCTCTTTACAAAGCGTAACCGCCAAAACGCCGGCTTCCAGATTGCCCGCCATACAAACAATTACCGTATCGATCTCCGCGATACCAAGGCGGTCGATCACCTCGGGATCGGTCACGTCCGCGCACTTACAGATCGGCAAATACGCCGCCGCGTCGTTGACGACGGTCTGATCCATATCCACAGCGATCACTTCCATGCCGTTTTTCACAAGCTCACTTGCCACGGCGATTCCATATCTTCCAAGTCCGAATACGGCGTAGGTTTTCTTTTTCTGCATCATTCTATCTCCTTTATCCTATACTGATTTCCTCGGCAGGCGCCGACACCACGTTTTGGGTTTCCCCTTTACTTCCCAGCGCAACGGCAAGAGAGATCGGTCCTACCCTTCCAAAATACATAGTCAGAATCACGATGATCTTTCCCATCGGAGTCAAGCTTGCCGTCAGATTGCGGGACAAGCCCACCGTCGCCGTGGCGCTGACCGATTCATAGACCGCGTCGATCACGGGCACGTCGGCAGTCGCCGCCAGCAAGATGATGGAAGAAATCATAATCACCCCAAAGGTCGCGACCACCGCCACGGCTTTTCGGATCGATTCTTCCGATACGGTACGGTGAAATACCGTTGCCTGCTTTTTGTTTGTGACCGTAGCAAAGGCAGAGCAAAGCAGTACCACCACCGTTACGGTCTTTACACCGCCCGCCGTTCCCACGGGGGATCCGCCGATCATCATCAAAACGAGAGAGACCACCGTCCCCGCACCCGTCAGATTCTCTTGGGGCACAGAGGCAAAGCCTGCCGTTCTCGTAGTAACCGACTGAAAGAGCGACACCTGTATTTTATCAAGCAAAGACAAGTCGCCAATCGTTCGGGGATTGTCATACTCAAAAAGGAAGATCAACAGCCCACCGCCCAGAATCAAGCAAAGGGTCGCAACGATAGCGATTTTGGTATGAAGGGTCAGATATCGAAATATCCTTCTGTTTTGCGGCGTGCGGTTCTTCAGCACACGAAGCAAGTCCCACCAAACGATATAGCCGATACCGCCCAGAATGATCAGGAGCGATGTAACGCCGTTAAGCAGCGGATTGGTGGCGTATGCGCAAAGGCTGTTCTCCCCGATGATATCGATCCCCGCGTTACAAAACGCCGAAACCGCGTGAAAGACCGATATCCATATTCCTCGCGCGCCAAAATCGGGAACGAACACACACATAGAAAGAAGCGCGCCGATTCCTTCGATCAGCAACGTGCCGAAAAGGATCTTCTTGATAAACCTTGCAAGCCCCGACATCGTATTCAGATTAAAGGCGTCTTGAATCAGCAGCCGATCCCCGATGCCCATCTTCCGATTGAGCATCAGCATAAATCCCGACAGGATCGTGATCACGCCCAGACCGCCGATCTGGATCAAAACAAGGATCACGACCTGCCCGAACACACTCCACGTCGTGACCGTGGGCAGGGTCACCAGCCCCGTCACGCAGGTGGCGGTGGTGGCGGTAAACAGCGCGTCAAGATAGGAAACGGCTTCTCCGTCCCGCGCGCTGATTGGCAACGACAAAAGCAGACTTCCGATAAGAATCGTCACAAGGAAACTCAAGAGTATGATCTGTGTCGTGGATAAGGTAACTTTTTTCTTTTTTATCATCTTATTTTCACCTTTTTCCATTCATAAAAATACCGTTAATAGCATTATACCACAATCTTGTAAAGAATTCAATCCTTTTTTCGTTCTTCCCCAAAAAGCAAGGACCGATCCGCGGATCAGTCCTTTTCCTTATATTTCATCAATTTTAATCAAATTGGTATTGCCCGAATGTCCCGTGGTGTCGCCGCCCGTGATGACGATGCGATCCTTTTTCGCAAGACCCAATTCCTTGATCGCGATCTTCTTTGCGGTATAGAACAGCACGTCGGTGGACGTAAACTCCTCGCACATGGCGGGAATCACGCCCCATGACAGCGCCAGCTTTCTCCACGTGTTTTCGTTGGTGGTAAGACCGATGATCGGAACGGGCGCGCGGAAGCGGGAAACCATTCTGGCGGTCATACCCGACAAGGAGCAGGCGACGATCGCTTTGGCATCAACGTCGATTGCCATGCCGCAGGTGTTGTGAGAGATCGCGTCGGTCATGTTACGAATCTGGAAATCCGCGGTATAAAACCGCTTCTTGTAATCAATGCTGTTTTCGGTCGTCTCGGCGATCTTCGCCATGGTTCTCACCGCCTGCACGGGATATTTTCCCGCCGCAGTTTCTCCCGAAAGCATGATCGCGCTGGTTCCGTCGTAAACCGCGTTGGCAATATCCGATATCTCGGCTCTCGTGGGACGGGCGTTGGTGATCATGGACTCCAGCATTTCGGTGGCGGTGATCACGCGCTTGCCGAGCATACGGCATTTGGTGATCAGCTTTTTCTGTATCGCGGGAAGATACTCAAAGGGAATCTCCACACCCATGTCACCGCGGGCAACCATGATGCCGTCGCAGACTTGGCAGATCTCGTCAATATGATCCACGCCCGATTGGTTCTCGATCTTGGCGATCAGCTCAATATTCTGGGCACCCAGCTCTCGCATATAGTCCCGAATATCCAACAGATCCTGCTTACAGGACACGAAGGAGCAGGCAATATAATCCACCCCGTTTTCCACGCCGAAGCGGATATCCTTCTTATCCTGCTCGGAAAGATAAGGCTGCTTCATGACCTTCCCCGGGAAGCTCATGCTCTTGCGATCGGAAAGCTCCCCGCCGCAGACGACCCTACAGACAATATCCGCGCCCTTGATCTCCTCTACCTCAAAGGTCAGAAGTCCGTTGTTGAGCAGAATGGTATCTCCCACCGAAAGCTCCTCGGGAAGTCTCGCGTAGCTGACCGACACTCTCTCCTCGTTGCCCACGATCTCGTCGGCGGTGAAGGTAAACCGAGCGCCGTCCAAAAGCATAATCTTTCCGTTCTCAAAGGTTTTGATCCGATACTCGGGGCCCTTGGTATCCAGCATGATGGCGATGGGAAGTCCCAATTCCTCACGCACTTCCTTGACAAGGTCGATCTTTCTTTGATGGTCGGCGTGGGTGTTATGAGAAAAATTCAGCCTTGCCACGTTCATACCCGCCTGACAAAGCGCCGCGATGACCTCTTTGGTATCGCTGGCAGGTCCAAGCGTGCATACGATTTTTGTTTTACGCATTCTATATCCTTTCCGTTTCCGTATCCGTTCATCGGATTTTCAAAACAACAAAAAACATTCCTATATATTGTAAAACAAGCGCGTCCGTTTGTCAATGTTTTTTGGAAAAATTTGAAAAATCAAAGATGGGACAAGCATTTCTTCCTTCCTTTGACAAGGATTAAAATTTTTTCGTTTTTTGTTGACAAACCGCGCATTTTGTGGTATAATGTGCCTTGTTGTGAGGGAGTAGCAAGCGCGCGGCGCAGCAAGTCAACATACTGACCGTTTGGTCTGGCTTGCTTTAATTTGCGAGACTCACGTAGGCTATGGGCATAGCCGTACGTGGGGTCTTTGTTTTTTGAACCAAGTACGGCAATTGCCGCGCTTGGAATTTTTGTTTTTGGAGGAAACGATGACTCTCGATTTTTCATTCTTTTTTACAAGCATCATGCTCGGCGTCGGTCTTGCCATGGACGCCTTCTCCGCCTCTCTCGCCAACGGTATGAACGAATCCAAAATGAAAAAACGCAAAATGTGCGGCGTGGCGGGTATTTTCGCGCTGTTTCAGTTTGCCATGCCCATGATCGGCTGGATCTGTGTCTCCACCGTGGCGCAACTATTCTGCGCATTTGAAAAGTGTATTCCTTGGATCGCTCTCGCCCTGCTGGGCTTTATCGGCGGCAAAATGCTTTACGAGGGTATCAAAAACAAGGATTCCGATGAGGACAAGCCCGCGGCAGGTCTTTGCGCCCTGCTGATCCAAGGCGTTGCTACCTCGATCGATGCGCTGTCGGTAGGCTTTACCATCTCCGATCACAATTGCATGGAGGCGTTGCTTGCCTGCCTGCTCATTGGCGCCGTCACCTTCCTCATCTGCCTTGCGGGCATCGCTATCGGCAAGAAGGCGGGCACGAGACTGGCGGGAAAAGCGGGAATCCTCGGCGGCGCGATCCTGATCTTTATCGGTCTTGAAATCTTTATTACGGGAATCTTTTAATCGTAACGCTTCATTCCCCCGCAAGCTTCCTTTGAATAACATTATATCTTGTAGGGACAGGCGTCCTCGACTGTCCGTTTCCGTGCAGCTACTTTTTTGAGAAAGTAGGAGGCGCAGTCCCCTGCCCTACCGACCGTATGATACTGTTTGTTCACTCAACAAAAGTTTAGATCTTTCCTTTTGTTTTTCTCGGACAGTCGGGGACGCCTGTCCCTACAAACACACATAATTTTTTTGATTGATACCCTGTTTTTGTTTCTGTTTGTCGGTTACCCTTTTTTGAACCCCGCCACTATGGCGGGGGCGTTGCACAAAAAATACGCTTGCGAAAAAAACATCGCAAGCGTATTTTCTGTATTGGTTATTTTTCGGTTTTTTCCATAAAGTCACCGACCACGGCATCGCGCAGACGGTTGAGGATCGCGGGGGCTTTTCCCCCCACGGGCACGCCGTCGATCTCCCCTACGGGACGGCAAAGCGTACCCGACGCGGTCACGATGATCTCATCCGCTTCCATCATCTGCGCCACGGTAAATGGCTCTTCCCGAACGGGAATACCAAACTCGCGGCAAAACGCCAAGAGATGTCCTCTTGCCACGCCCGCCAAGATCATGCAGTCGGCGGGGGCGGTCTGCAACACCCCGTCCTTCAGGATCGAAATATTGGAATGCGCGCACTCGGTCACCCTCTCCCCCCGATGGAACACCGCCTCGTCCGCCCCTGCCGCCACCGCCTTTTGAGACGCAAGCACGGTGGGGATCAGATTCAGGGTCTTCATGTTGCAATGCAAAAATCTCGTGTCCTCCAAGGTGATCACCTTCATGGGCGTAAAGGTATCTCTGAGCTTCATAGGGCGAATGGTCACCCATATATTGGCGATAAGCTCGCTTGTAGGCGCGTGACTGCGCATCTCCGTTCCGCGGGAAACCTGCCAGTAAACGATCTGCTCGTGCGCCTCCACCTTTCGGATCAGCTCACAGATCAGCGCCGAGAATTCTTCCTTTGTCATGGCGATCCGAATCCCAAGCTCCTCCGCGCTGGCATACATTCGGTCCATATGCTCGTCGAGGGCGTAAGGAATATGATTTCTCGTATACACGACCTCAAAAACACCGTCGCCGAAATAACAGGCTCTGTCATTCATCGGCACGGTCATGGCTTCGATCCGATCGTATTTTCCGTTATAATAACCGAGATTCTCCATCATATCGCAAACAAAAATTCCTTTCCTTGCATCATACGTTCATTATAGCATAAGCGTCTCCGATTGTCAAGAACCGAATCAACGAATTGCTCCACAAGAAAAGGAAATCCGCAGTTTCCCGCGGATATCCTTTTTTCGTTACTTTTTTCGAATGCCAAATACTTTTCTTAAAATCGGAGTCAAAATCGCGGGGGAGCGTACCAATACGATCTTCATGTCATCACCCTTTCCGTCTGTTCGGTATTTCATCCGTGTCTACCATCGCCTACCGAGAAGCAAAATGCCTGCCACGATCACCACTGCCGCCTCGATAAAGGCAAGGAAGTAGGGCGGTAGCAAAAAGGATAGAAAAATCCCCGCGCCAAAGCTGATGGCGGCAATTCCCAGTAATTTCTTCAGGCTGAGCCGACACATGACACACCTCCGTTTGCGGTTTCAATGACAGTATATGCAAGCAAAGGCAAAATGAACCCAAATAATTTTTTTCTACTGAGAAATATCTCCCGCTTCCCTCTCATATATTAAAATCAAAAGAAAGACAAAAAGGGGGAGAGAAAAAATGAGCGCCATCGGTGGAGTGATCAGCAAAGATACGGGACTGTCACCCAATCGGCTGTTGCCCGAAATGAGCCGCGCCATGATTTTGCGGGGACGGGACCGTCGGGGGGCGTATCTTTGCCGCGGACTGGGGCTTTTCTATAACGGAATGCGCTCGGACAGGAACGGACTTCCCTTGCAGCCCGTTACCCTGACACAGGACGAGGGGCGCTACACCGTGGTTTTGGACGGTACGCTCTGCCGCGAGGACGACACGGCAAGGCTGTATCGGGAGCTTGGCGAGGGGAGCGATGCCTCGCTGGTTCTTCACACCTATCTTGCCTTCGGAACGGAATTTGCCAAGCATTTGCGCGGCGCGTTTGCCTTGGCGATCTGTGACGAAAAGAGAGGCGAGGTGATTCTGGCGCGGGACGAGGACGGGCTTCGTCCTCTTTATTATACCACGGAGAACGATTCTCTGGTCTTTGCCTCGGAGATCAAGGGGCTGTTTCACTCCCTGCGGGGCAAAGCGCGGATCGACACGGGCCGTCTGCGCGCCCACCTGCTCTCTCCCGCGGGAAGCCTTGGCGCAGAGGATCTGTATCGGGATATTTTTTCCCTGCCAGCGGGACATTGCGGCATCCACTCAAGACTCGGCATGACCGTGTTCACCTATGAGCGAGAGCCTGCCACCGCCCCACAAGAGAGCACCCCCTCCGGCATTCTGCCCGAATTTTACTGTCCCGACGAGAACGAGATGGCAGAGATGCTCCACGAAACGCTGTTTGCCTTTGATTATCCCCAATTCGACCCTCTGATCCCTTCCCACTTGAAATTTCTCAAAGCCGAAGCCAAGGGACGAAAGAAATTTTCGGTCGTCCTTGCGGACGGCACGCTTTTTGCGGATATCGGCTATGCCCGCGAGCGAGCAGATCGGCTGGGGACGCTGGTGGGGCTTTCGGTGCAAAGCGTACCGC
>JAFVQC010000117.1 GCA_017504995.1 Clostridia bacterium | reverse complement strand
AGCTTTTGATCAGAATCCCCAGTCCCGCGCCACGGGAAATTCCAACCATAATAGCGGTGGGGGTAGCCAAGCCGAGGGCGCAGGGACAGGAGATCACCAAAACCGAGACGGCGCAATCAAAGGCGCGGGCAACGTCTCGCGTCACGATCAACCAGATCGCGGCAGTCAGAAGGGCAATGCCGATGACCGCGGGCACGAAAATGCCGCTGACCTTGTCCGCGATACGGGCAATGGGAGCTTTGGATGCGGCGGCATCCTCCAAGAGTCCGATGATACGGGAAAGGGTGGTATCCGATCCAACCTTTTCGGCGCGGAGCTTCAGATGACCGCCCGTCAGAGTACAAACGGCGCGAACCTCATCTCCTGCCGATTTTTCCACGGGAAGGCTTTCTCCGCTGATGGCGGATTCGTCCACCGCGCCAACGCCCTCCAGAACCACGCCGTCCACGGGGATCGTTTCCCCTTCCCGAACGAGAACGGTATCTCCTACCTGAAGCTCGGACAAGGGAAGCTCCACCGTCTCGCCGTTCCGTTCGCAACGAGCCGTTTGCGGCAGCATAGCGGCAAGCCCCGTCACCGCTCTCGCGGCATTGGATTTCGCCCGTCCCTCCAGCGTTTTTCCGAGAGACACTAGCGTCAGGATCATGGCGGCGGATTCAAAATACAGATTGTGCATATAACCGTGTACCAGCTCGTGATCGCCTACTTGGTAGCCGTACGCCATCATGCCCACCGCCACAACGCCGTACAGAAGGGAAGCGCCCGACCCGATGGCGATCAGCGAGTCCATATTGGGCGCGCCGTGAAAGAGGGCGAAAAAGCCGTTTCGGTAAAATTTGAAATTCAGAAGAATAACGGGCAACGCCAAGGCAAGCTGACACAGTCCGAACACCACGCCGTTTTCGGTTACGAAGGCGGGTACGGGAAGTCCCAGCATATTGCCCATGGCGATATACATGAGAAAAACCGTCAGAATACCCGAGGCGATCAGCTTACGGATTCCTTTTTTGAATTCCTCCTCGGCTTGATCTTTTTTACGATCCTTCTCATTTTCCAGTCCGTAGCCCGCTGCCGACAGGGATTTTTTCAAGGCGGCATACAGCTTTTCCTCGTTGGTTTCGTCCGCGGTCAGCACCGTAATGGAATTGGTCAGCAGGCTGACGGTGACCGCGTCCTCGCCGCACACCTTGGCGGCGGCGTGCTCCACGTGCGCCACGCAAGCGGCGCAGCTCATGCCCTTGACTCCGTATCTTAATTTTTTCACGTTGGTTTTGTCCTTTTCGTTCGTAGTTCTTTGCTTTTATTATAACACCAAGACGAAGAAAAATCAAGTAAAAACCGTTTTTTCGGTGGCGATTCGTTTACGGTTGACCTTTGTTTCTTGGACCGTCGAGGACGCCGGTCCCTACAAGACTCAAAAACACCTTCGGACACCGTTCTTTTGAAACAAACGCAAATTGTGAAGAAACGGTAAGCCGCAACGCGACATTTTTCAGGAGACTGTAGGGACCGGCGTCCTCGACGGTCCAATTCGCATCCAAATCCGTCGGTACGAAGTAGGGGTCATTCACGAATGACCCGCGGGCGATTCTGACGAAGTTTGAATCTGCCCCTACGGATTTTTGTGGTTTTTTCGTTTTTCGATTCGCCGTTTGCTTGCGGTTGACCTTTGTTTTTTCGGGAGGAGCAAGCCCCTCCCCTACCGCTTTTTTGTTTGTTTGACGATAGCCATAAAGTTTTTCCGTAACATTTTACAAATATAATTGATATAATTGGCGTTTGAAATATCTCCACACGAGGTAGGGGAGGGGCTTGCTCCTCCCGCTTGTTGTCAATAAAAACGAGGAAATTAACGGGCGAACAGGAACAATATGAGCTTCAAGAATTCGCTTGCAAGTTCTTGAAGGGAGTTTGAGGGGAACTTCTCGAAAGAAGTTCCCCTCAACGCGTCCTCATAACGCTTATCTAACTTATCTCTGTACTCTGCCCGAGCCGTCGCCGCCCGCGAGCTTTTCCACCTCGGAAACCGACACACGGTTATAGTCGCCCTCTATCGAATGCTTCAGGGCAGATGCCGCAACGGCAAATTCGATGGCGCTTTGGGTATCCTTTCCGTTCATCAGCGCATAGATCAGACCCGCGCCGAAGCTATCGCCGCCGCCGACACGGTCAACGATATGCAAGTGATAGGACTTGGAGAAGCAGTAGTTCTCGCCGTCAAAAAGCATTCCCGCCCAGTCGTTATCGCTGGCAGAGATGGACGAACGGAGCGTAATGGCAACCTTTTCAAAGCCGAAGGTATCCGCCAGCTGCTTTGCCACCGACTTGTATCCCTCGTGATTCAGCTTACCGCCGTAGATATCGGTATTTTCCGCCTCGATGCCGAACACGTCCTTGGCGTCCTCCTCGTTGGAGATACAAACGTCTACGTATTTGCAAAGCTCGGTCATTGCCGCCCTTGCTTCCTCTCTCGTCCAGAGCTTGCCGCGGTAGTTCAGGTCACAGGAGATCTTCACGCCCTTTGCCTTTGCGGCTTTACAAGCGTCAAGACAGATCGCCGCCACGTTCTTACCCAGCGCAGGGGTAATTCCCGTAAAGTGGAACCAATCCGCGCCCTCAAAGATGGCGTCCCAATCAAAATCGGAAGCGGACGCCTCGGAGATGGCAGAGTGCGCGCGGTCGTAAATGCAGACCGATCCTCTTTGAGACGCGCCCTTTTCCAAGAAATAAATGCCCACGCGGTCGCCGCCACGAACGATCTTCGAGGTATCTACGCCGAAATAGCGCAGGGAATCCACAGCCGCCTGACCGATGGCGTGCTTGGGAAGCTTGGTTACGTAGGTGCTTTCCATACCGTAATTGGCAAGGGATACCGCCACGTTTGCTTCTCCGCCGCCGAAGGTCGCCTGCATCTGATCGTTCTGGAAGAAGCGGTAGTAGCCGTTGGGGGCAAGTCTTAACATCAATTCACCGAAACATACGATTTTCATTCTTTTCACCTCATATTCAAGTTCAATTCGTTCAGCCGTTTACCTTCGCCACGGCGCGGGCGGTTTTTTCCCGAATCTCCTCGGGGCTACCCTTCATCATCCAGCTTCCGCCACAGGCAATGATCTTATCAAAGGCAAGGTATTCGAGCACGTTGTCCTCGGAGATACCGCCCGTAGGCATAAAGTGCATAGTGGGGAAGGCGGCGGCAAGGGCCTTGAGCGTACCAAGTCCGCCGAAATTGGAGCAGGGGAAGAATTTTACGATCTCAAGACCGTAGGAAATGGCGGTGATGATCTCGGTAGGCGTTACGCAACCGGGGAGATACAGCACGCCTCTCGCGCGGCAGACCTCTGCCACCTCGGCGGCAAAGCCGGGTCCGACGATGAACTTCGCGCCGCAATCGATGGCGCGGTTTGCCTGCTCGGCGTTGATGACCGTTCCCGCGCCGATGAGCATATCGGGAAATTTCTCACAGCCCAAACGAATGGCGTCTGCGGCGCAGGCGGTACGGAAGGTGATCTCGGCTACGGGCAAGCCGCCGTCGCAGAGCGCCTTCAAGGTAGGAATCGTCTCATCCAGTTCCTTAAGAACCACCACGGGAACGATTTTGTATTGCTTGATTTGATTCAACAGACTCATAACAATTCCTTTCTTCTCACTCAAAAAAATTAACAGGATAATTATACCACAAATAAAACAGGAATGCAAGAGATAAAATGATCAAAATTTATCATAATTTATTGTTTTTATACGCCAAAGCGGAATTATTCCTCGATCATGGGGATCTTCATGATCGATCTCAGCTCGTCTCTGTCAAGGAAGGGAGCAAGATCCTCCAAGGGGGGACTGAACAGCGAGCCGTCCGCGAGCTTCTTGGTGGCACTCTTGGGCTCAAAGAACTGTCCCGCGTCTACGAAGATCTCGGCGAGGAACGCGCCCTCGCTTGCAAAGGCGGCGTCAAGGGTATCCTCGATCTCGGCATTGGTACGGCAAGCGCGGTAAGGATAACCGTACGCCCACGCCAGCTTTTCCAAAGACGGGAAGGACAAGTCACCGCTTTCGGGTCCGATACCCACCTTAGTGTGGTGTCCGAAGATATTGGTCTGGGTCTGACGGATCGAATGATAGCCGTCGTTGTTGATGACGAAGATCTTGATGGGGAGCTTGTTGGTCAGAATGGTCTGAAGCTCCTGCAGGTTCATCTGGATACTGCCGTCTCCCGAAATGCAGACGATCTCCTGCTTCCCAAGAGACACGCAAACACCGATGGCGGCGGGAAGGTCGTAACCCATGGAAGCCGCGCCCGAGTTGATGATAAAGCGCTGACCCTCCTTGATCTCGTAGCCGTGGCTTCCGACCACGCAAGCCGTTCCGTTGCCTACGACGGTGGTATAGCCCTCGGGGAGGCGAGAGGAAAGCGCGCCGATGAAGGCGTAGGGGTTGGTCAGACCCTCGGCGTCCTTATGCTTTTGCAGAACCACGGGATAATTCTTTTTCCATGCGCGACAGGTTTCTTGCCAATCGGTCTCGGCGCAGAGCGTTCCCGTTTCGGGAAGCTTCTTCGCAAGCGCCCCGAGGAAATCCTTTGCGTCGGCGTGGATGGGAAGCTCCACGTGCAAGGTAGGCTTTTTCAGCTCCTCGCCGTCCACGTCCACCATCATGACGAATGCCTCTCTTGCCCAGGTCTTCCAGCTATATCCGACCTGACGGATCGAAAGACGGTTGCCGATGGAGAGGATCACGTCGGCGTTCTGCACGGCAAAGTTGCCCGCGCGATCGCCCATGATACCGCCGCGTCCCACGTAAAGGGGATCGGCATCCGCCATCATATCGATATTATCCCAGCCCGTCGCCACGGGGACGTTCAGCTTGGGAACGACAGACTTAAAGAGATCAAACGCGCCAGCCAGACGAACGCCGTTGCCCGCGTACAGAACGGGGCGCTTTGCCGCCTTCAGCTTTTCGATGACCGCGTCGATGATCTCGTCGGTCACCGCAGGCGCTTCGGGAGCGTCCTCGGCGGGATCGTAGCCCACGAGGTCATCGGTCTCAATGGTACAGCCCTGGAAATTCAGGGGGATATCCAACCAGCAAGGACCGGGTCTGCCGTGGGTGGCAAGATAGAGCGCCTTTTCCAGCGCGTAGCGAATTCTCGTGGGATCTTCGATCATTTCACAGTATTTGGTCATGGAAGCGACGGCTTTGGTAATATCAAACTCCTGATCTCCTCCCGCCCGAATACCAAGACCCATTCCGCGGGCGGTGGTGTCGTAGCGAACCTGTCCCGACAGGATCAGCATGGGGATCGAATCCAGCCAGCCGCCCACCACGCCCGTGATGGCGTTGGTACCGCCGGGGCCGGTGGTCACGCAGACCGCCGCGATTCTGTTGTTGATACGGGCGTAAGCCTCTGCCGCGATGGCGCAAGCCTGCTCGTGGTGATTGTAAAGACAATGCAGTCCTTCCTTATGACCGAGGGCATCGTTGAGATGCATCGCGCCGCCTCCCGTAACGGTAAAGCAGTCGGTAATTTCATGAGAAACGAGGAAGTCCGCAACGTAATCGGCAAGACGAATTTTCATGGTTTTCTCCCTTTTCGTTATGTTTTTATTTAGTATAATCGGCGAACCGAAGTCCGCCGATTGTATTGAATTTTAAAGATTAAAGGTTGACAGCTTCGATGATGGTCTTTGCCATGTAATCGAGCATCTCGTCGTTCATACCGGGGTAAACGCCGACCCAAAAGGTGTCGGTCATAATGCGATCGGTATTCGTCAGCTCGCCCACGATCCGATAGCCCTTGCCACTCTTGCGCATCTCGTCGAAGCAGGGGTGCTTGGTGAGGTTGCCCGCAAAGAGCATTCTGGTCTGCACGCCGCGGCTTTCGATATAGGGGACGACCTTCTCGCGATCCACGCCCTCACGGCAGGTCAGAAGGAAGCCGAACCAAGAGGGATTGGAGTTCTCGCACGCCTCGGGCAAAATCAGCTTATCGGCAACGGGTGCCAGCTTTTCCTTCAAATACGCAAAGTTATGGCGGCGGCGCTCCACGAAGCTCGGGAATTTCTTGAGCTGGGCGCAGCCAACGGCAGCCTGCATGTCGGACGCCTTCAGGTTATAGCCGAAGTGAGAGTATACGTATTTGTGGTCGTAGCCAAGAGGAAGCTCGCCGTACTGACGGTCGAAGCGGTGCTGGCAGATGTTATCCATACCCGAGGGGCAAACGCAGTCACGTCCCCAGTCACGCATGGAGCGCATGATCTTGGCAAGCAGGGGATTGTCGGTATAGGTCGCGCCGCCCTCTCCCATGGTCATGTGGTGAGGGGGATAGAAGCTGCTCGTTCCGATATCACCCACCGTACCCGTCTTGCGGCAAACGCCGTCGACGGTATATTCCGAGCCGAGAGCGTCACAGTTGTCCTCTACGAGCCACAGCTTGTGCGCCTCGCAGAATGCCTTGACTGCCTTCAGATCGAAGGGGTTACCGAGGGTATGGGCGATCATGACCGCGCGGGTCTTATCGGACAGAGCCGCCTCCAGCTTGGTCACGTCGATATTATACTGAGGAATGGTCACGTCCACGAATACGGGGATCGCGCCGTACTGAATGATGGGGGTTACCGTGGTAGGAAAGCCTGCGGCAACGGTGATCACCTCGTCACCGGGACGAACGGCTCTGTCGCCCAAGAGGGGAGAGGTGAGGGTCATAAACGCCAAGAGATTCGCGGACGAGCCAGAGTTGACTAGACTGCAATGTCTGACACCCAGATACGCGGCAAATTCCTTTTCGAATTGATCGGTATATCTTCCCGAGGTCAGCCAGAATTCCAGCGCGCTATCCACCAAATTACACATCTCATCGCTGTCGTAAACACGGGATGCGTAGGGGATACGGTCACCCTCCTTGTAGGGGGCTTTGGTGTGGTACTTTTCGCAGTATTCCTTGACCTGCTTCAGAATATTTTCTCTTTCTTCGCGTTCGTTTACTGCATGAGTCATCATAAAAATGAATCCTTTCTTCTTTTTGTACGTAACGTGATATAGGATTAGTATTTGCGCGAGGAAAGCAAACATACTTTCACGGCGCAAGCAACCTTTAGATAATGATAC
This sequence comes from Clostridia bacterium, assembly GCA_017504995.1. Classification (GTDB taxonomy): domain Bacteria; phylum Bacillota; class Clostridia; order Oscillospirales; family CAG-272; genus HGM12713. Next base: position 6,205 of record JAFVQC010000117.1, on the reverse strand, counting down.
CACAAAGTGCAAAATTTGTCAACAGAAATCGGTAAAATAGAGAACAATCGGTAATATTTTATTCATTCTTGCAGGAAAAAGGTTCAAATTTCCGAGAAATCGCAAGCAAACGGGGAAGGCTACGGATCGCCGAGAACGCCGATGTATTCTTCCTAAAAACAGCGTAGCGTGAAGGCTCTCATCGCTACGCTGTTTTCATTATTTTCCATGGATTCTTTTAAGACAAATATTCCTTCAGTCGGGAAAGTCCTTTTTCGATTTCCTCTATACAGTCCTTTGGCCCTTCAAATTCGACGGTCACGTAGCCGTCGTAGCCCGCGTTTTTGAGGATCGCCAGGCATTGCTTCACGGGGATCACGCCGTCGCCCACGGCGCAACCCACCAACTGATTGCAAGCGCGGGTGGAAAAGCTCTTGACTCCCTCGGGAACGGGCGTTCCGTAAGGATACGCAAGGAAGTCCTTGGCGTGAACGTGAATCGCCAAGGGGGCAAGGCGAGACACGGCGAGAACCGAGTCCTCGTCAGCGCAGGCAAAGTTGCCCACGTCCAAAAGAAGCCCGTAGTTCTCGTGATCCACCGCCAGCCACAATCGCTCCATGCGATCTCTGTCCTGCGCGATCCTTCCGTGGTTCTCGGTACAGGTTCGGATTCCGAGGGCTTGAGCGTATTCGGTGATGCGTCTTGCGTTTTCGGCAATGGTGGGAAGCATTCGGTCAAAGCCGACGACTTTCTCGCCGAGCTTTTCGGAATAGCAGACGTCGTGGCGAAAGAGCTTCGCCCCCATTGCCGCCGCCACGTCCAGCTGTCCCTTCAGACGATCCACCTCGGCGTCATCCGCCTCTCGGCTGCCCCGATACAGATTCGCGCCGACCATATATCCCACGATCTCCACGCCCTCTGCCGCCGCTTCCTCCCGAAGCCGCTTGGCATAGGCAAGCTGCTCCTCAAGGGTGGGCTTCGGATCGTTTTCGGGACGCAGATCGGTAAACTCAATGCCGTCAAAGCCCATGCGCGCGGCTTCTCTGATCGTGTCGAATTGGGTCATCTCCCCTTTTTTGATCCGTTGCTGAAAGGAATAGGAGCTTACTGCCAGCCTCATTCTTTTTCCTCCGTCAGTTTTTTTCGATGATATCCAGCAAGTAGTCCTTCGCCTTGCCGATATCCGCCGCGGGGTCGTCTCCCGCCTCTCGCTCGATGGTCAAAAATCCGCGATAGCCGATCTCCTCCAACGTCTTGAGATAAGCGGCAAAATCCACCTTGCCCTCTCCCAACGGCACTTCACGGAAGAAATCGATCCCCTTTATATCCTCGGGCATAGGGGTGACACGATAGATATATTCGGGATTGGTCCGTCGGAGCATCACTCCGTCCTTGGCGTGAGTATGCACGATATAATCCTTCAGATTATGAACGGCGGTAACGGGATCGTCCCCCGTCACCATCACCAGATTGGCAGGGTCAAGGTTGACGGCAACACCCGTAGAGTGAAGCCCGTCCAAGAAGCGCTTGAGATTCGCCGAGGTTTCGGGTCCCGTTTCGATGGCAAAATGCGCGTCTATGCTGTCGGCGTAACGGGCAAGCTCAAAGCAAGCCTCCTGCATGATGCCGTAACGGGGATTGGTCACGTCCTCGGGGACGACGCCGATATGCGTGGTGACGATATCGGTCTCCAGCTCCTTGGCAAGATCGAGGATCCGTTTGGATTTTTCGATCAGTTCGGGATTCAGCTCGGCGTGGCCGAAGCCCCGTCCGAGATCGCCGCAAAGAGCAGAAAAACGCAAGCCGTTGGATTTGACGAAATCAAGCAGCTCCCGTCTTTTTGCGGGAGTAAGGTTTTCGGGAGCATTCTCCCCCTTGGTGCTATACATCTGAATGCCGTCCGCCCCAAGCGCCGCCGCCTTTTTGATCGCGGTACGGGTATCGGTACGGAAGGAATCAATAATCACGCCGATAGGAAAACGATACATATCCGTTTCCACCTTTCTTTTGGATTTTTATAAATCAATTGTATACCAATCCGTCCACCCTGTCAAGCACATTTTTTTAGAAAATTAGGCACATTTTTTAGAGTGAAGGCAGGCGCGTCGGGTTTCTCTCTTGACTTTTCCGCAAAAAACGGCTATAATAATAGTATTCCATTCTCACGAAAGGAGCTGTCTATGGCGACCCTAACCCACAAAAAAACCGAATTGCTTTGCCCCGCCGGCTCTCCCGAGGCGCTTGCCGCCGCCATTGAGGGGGGCGCGGACGCGATCTATATGGGCGGCGTTGCCTTCAACGCCCGCATTCACGCCAAGAATTTCACCCCCGAACAGCTCCGAGAGGGCATCGCGCTGGCGCACGCTTATGGCGCGAAGGTCTATCTGACCGCCAACACCATGATCTACGACAGGGAAACCGACTCTATGCTCCGCGCCGCCGAGGATGCGTATCTTTCGGGGGCGGACGCGCTGATCGTTGCCGATCTTGGCGCGGCGAGTCTCATTCGGGATCGGATCCCGATTCCGCTTCACGCCAGCACCCAATGCGCGGGGCACAATGCCGAGGCGGCGCAACGGCTTACCGAGGCTGGCTTTTCCAGAATGGTTTGCGCCCGCGAGATGAGCCGAGAGGATCTGTCCTTGTTTATAAAAAAATCGCCCATTGAAGCCGAGGTATTCGTTCACGGCGCGCTTTGCGTCTGTCATTCGGGGCAATGTCTCTTTTCCTCCTTGGTAGGGGGGCGAAGCGGCAACCGCGGCGAGTGCGCCCAGCCCTGCCGTCTGCCCTTTGCGGGGAAGGGAAAAGCAACCTATCCCCTGTCGCTGAAGGATCTGAGCCTTGCCGCCCATATCCCCGAGCTGATGGAAATGGGCGTGGCGTCCTTTAAGATCGAGGGACGCATGAAATCTCCCGAATACGTGCGGGACGTGGCGAGGATCTTCCGCAGACTGATAGACGAAAACCGCAGCGCGGACAAGGACGAGCTGTCCCGACTGGCTTCGATCTTTTCCCGTGGGGGGCTGACCGACGGATATTACGAAAAAAAGATCGGCGCGCAGATGCTTGGCGTTCGCTCCGACGCGGACAAGGAACGCTCCCGTACGCTGACAACCTTTGAAGGGATCACGAGAAAGATCCCTCTTGCGCTTCACGCAAGCATACAAAAGGACTCCCCCGCACGCTTGACCCTTTCGGGGGAGGACGGACGGTCGGTCACCGTTTGCGGCGACGTGCCCCAAGAAGCAAGAACCGCGCCCCTCTCTGAGGAAGCGGTAAAGAGAAGCTTGACGAAATTCGGAAACACGCCTTACGTGATCGTCTCTGCCGAGATCGAGCTTGGCGAGGGCTTGATGCTCCCCGTATCCGCCCTGAACGCCCTACGGCGGTCTGCCATCGACGCCTTTGGGGCGAAAGCGATGCCTCGCTCCCAAGAGGATTTCCGAGCCGTCCCCGACCATCGCCCTGCCGAAAGAAGAGTGCCCTTGCGCTCCGCCGTCTTTTTCTTTGCCGATCGGATACCCGAGGCGGCGCGCGATTATTTTGATCTGATCTATACCCCCGTGGCGCAATACGACGGAAGCACCAACGGCGTTTTCTTGCCCCCCGTGATCTTTGATACCGAGAGGCAGAAGGTCGCCGACCTGCTCCAACGGGCAAGACGCTTGGGCGCGACCCACGCGCTGGTAGGAAACGTCGGACACGTGTCCTTGGCAAAGGAAGCGGGTCTTATTCCTCACGGCGACCTGCGTCTGAATATTGCCAACCGTCCCACGGCGGCGTATTGGGAGAGGGAAGGGCTTGCCGATCTGATCCTTTCCCCTGAGCTGTCCTTGGCGCAGATGCGGGATATCGGGGGCAAAAGCGGTGCTGTCGTTTACGGTCGAATCCCCTTGATGGTCACCGAAAAATGCGTGGGGCGGGAGCTTGGAGATTGCCGTACCTGCGCCGAGGGGCGCGCGACGCTGACCGACCGCCGAGGGATTCGTTTCCCCGTTCTGCGGGAGTGGGAGCATCGAAGCGTGATCCTCAATTCGGTTCCCGTTTACATGGCGGACAAGCAGGCAGAGCTTGCGCGGTATGGGATTGTACATCGGCATTTTATTTTCACCGTGGAGACGAAAAAACAGATCGAAGGAATTCTTGCGGCGTATCAAAACGAAACGCCCCCTTCCTTTGAGGTTCGACGGATCAAATAATTTTCGCGGGAGGCGTTTTGCCTCCCGCTATCGTTTTTTATCGAAAATCGGTATTTTTCCCCACAAGGGTGAAAAAGCGAAGAAAATAGGGAGGAAACCTCTGGGATTTCATGAAAAAATATTGACAGACGCGCCCTTTCGATTTATAATATATGGTAGAATATAAAAGGAGGTAACAATCATGAAGGTAACGAAAGAATCCATCATCGGCGACGTTCTGGATCAAGCGCCCGGCACGGCTCAGTTCTTTTTCGAGATCGGCATGCACTGCTTGGGCTGTCCCTCCGCAAGAGGCGAGTCCATCGCTGACGCTTGCATGGTTCACGGAACCGACGCGGACGCGCTGGTAAAGAAGATCAACGACTATCTGGCGGCTAACTGATCGCTAAAAACAATCGAACGGGGGACTCTGATACGCCACGTCGGCGAGGAGTCCCCCATCAAAAAAGGAACGGATTATGACCAATCTACCAAAGTTAAGCAAACGGCTGCAATGCGCCGCCGACCTCGTCCGAGAAGGAAGCTTCCTTGCGGACGTGGGAACCGATCACGCCTATCTGCCCGTGGTTCTCGCGGCAACGGGGAAGATCCGCGGCGGTATTGCATCCGATATTCATAAAGGACCAATCGAACGCGCCCGCGCTCACGTAAGAGAATGGGGCTTGGAAAAAACGCTTTCCACCATGCTCTGCGACGGTCTTTGCGGCATCGAGTCTTACGCCCCCGACGATATTCTGATTCTCGGCATGGGGGGCGAGCTGATCGCCGATATCCTCGCCCGCGCACCTTGGACGAAAAAAGAGGGCGTGCGGCTGATCCTTCAGCCCATGACACACGCCGAGCTGCTTCGCGCCTTTCTTTTGGAAAACGGCTACGGCATCGTGAAGGAAGCACTGGTAAAAGAAGATAAAATATATCAGATCATTTGCGCCGAATATACGGGAAGGACCGAGGTCCGAACCGCCGCCGAGCTGGCGTTCGGTAAGGAAAATCTTCAGCGCATGGACGAGACGGCGCGGGAGCTTCTCTTGCATTGGCAACAGATCCTTGGGCGGCGGATCGAAGGAAAAAGAAAAGCGGGAGCAGACGCTTCCGAGGAAATCAAGCTACGGGAGGAGATCGACACATGGCTTTCCTGACGGTCAATCAACTGTATCAAAAATTGAATGAAACAATCCCTCCATCCCTTTCCTGCGAATGGGACAACGATGGGCTGATGTGCTGTCCCAACGGGGAGCGCGAGGTACGCCGCATCCTTTTGACCCTCGACGTGACCGCCGCGGCGGTGGCGCGAGCCACGGAAGGCGGCTACGATCTGATCCTCTCCCATCACCCCTTGATCTTCAAGGGCTTGCGGGCGCTCAACGACGGAAGTGCCGTGGCGGCGAAGGCGATGACCCTTGTCCGAGAGGGCATTTCGGTCTTTTCCTTCCACACCCGATTGGATGCGGTAGAGGGCGGTGTCAACGACGTCCTTGCCGATCTGTTGGGTTTGGAGAACGCGATCCCCTTCGGCGAGGAAGGAATCGGACGGATCGGAACGCTTGCCGAGCCAATGGCGGCAGAGGACTTCGCAAGACTGGTCAAGGAACGGCTTTGCGCTCCCTTCGTTCTGCTGGCAGACGGCGGCGTACCCTCCCATCGGGTGGCGGTGCTGGGCGGAAACGGCTCGGACGATCTTGCCGCGGCAATTGCGGCAGGGGCGGATACCTTTGTCAGCGGAGAACTCAAGTACCATAGCCTCGTGGATGCCCCCGAGGAAAGGATTAATCTCATCGAGGCGGGACATTTCTTTACCGAAAATCCCATCCTCCCCACTCTTAAGCAACAGCTCCTCGCCCTCGATCCCACCCTCACCTGCGATCTCTTTTACAGCAACGAAACGAAAGTGATTTAAGGGGGATGCGTTAGGGGACGCGCCAAAGGAAACTTTCTTTCGAGAAAGTTTCCTCTGGACTCCTTCAAAGAACTTGAAACAAGTTCTTTGGGTTCGTATTTCTCACTTCTATTCTTTGTGACGAAAACGG
>JAFVQC010000116.1 GCA_017504995.1 Clostridia bacterium | reverse complement strand
GGTCGCCAAGGTGAGCGTGGTTTATCCCGAATACGCCACCGATAAGGAATACGACATCGCGGAGTCGATCACCGACCTGCTGAACGATTCCTTTGGGGTGACGGTGACCATGAAGGATGATACCGCGGCGTACGATGCTTCTGCGGTGGAAATTCTGGTCGGTAAGACCGCTTACGCCGAATCGCAGCAAGCGCTTGCCGAGCTGTACTATAGCGAATGGGCGGTAAAGGTCGTCGGCAACAAGATCGTGGTCTGCGCGCATCTGGACGAGGGCATGACCAAGGCGAACAAAGAGTTCTATGCGCACGTTATTACCGCCAAGACGGCAGATTCTCTGTACATAGAGAAAACGATGCTGTACACGGGTAAGGTGACGGGTCTTGCGCTGAAGCGGGACACTGTTCCCGCGCTGGGTAAGAATCTGTCCTCCCGCGATTACGACGTGGGTGACGGCTGTACGATGATTCTGTACGGAGACGTTTCCGCCGCTGATATTGAGGCGTACGAGGGAGTCGCTGCCGCAGCGGGCTATTGGAAGGTCTCCTCCTACGATTTTCTGACGGCGGATAACAAGTACGCGCAGTACACCGACGGCGAAACCGTTCTCAACGTTTTTTACAACTCCTACGATAAAAGAGCGAGGATTTTTGCGGAGTCGGTTACCGTGACGGGTATCGTTTCCCCCACGGTAGGTGAATACGACGTAATAGCGGGCTACTCGCCCAAGCTGTTCCAGGTAGGGTGTAACGACCCCATTGGAACGGGCGACACCACTTACAACGGCGAGTGCTATATGTTCTATCTGGCAGACGGTAGTTTCGTGGTCTTTGACGGCGGACACAACGATACGGCAGCAGGTAGCGAGGAGTATAAGCGTCAGAACGCGAGACGAATCATGGAGATCGTCAAGCAGTATACCCCCGAGGGCAAGAAGCCTACCATCGCGGCTTGGATCCTTACCCACGGACACAGCGACCATATGGGCGCCTTCTCGGCGTTTGATTCGTTGGGATATAACACTCAGGTCAAGGTAGAATCGGTGATTCTGAATCTGCCGAGTCCCGAGATGTACGACGACCTGTCGGACGCGGAAAGCTACGATACGGGTCTGCCCAAGTACAGAGCCGTTGTGCAGAACTACGTTAAGAAGGGCGCGGATCTGTATAAAGCGCACGCGGGTCAGATCTTCCACGTGCGGAACGTGGACCTGCAGATCGTCTTTTCTCCCGATCTTCGCGCTCACGGAAACATGACGAACTTTAACACCAGCTCCGTCGTGACCCGCGTGGTAGTGAAGGACGCGACCCGCACGCAGGATCTGGATACCGTCATGATCACGGGTGACGTATACGGCGAGGGTACGGCGGTCATGGTAAATCTCTACGGAGACGCGATGCGCTGCAATCTGGTGCAGATGCCCCACCACGGTTATTACAAGCACGATGCCGCGGGCAAGTTCTGGCAGAACGTGAAGGCGAACTATATTATGTGGCCTATCGCCAAGGAAAAGCCCGGCTCAACGCCCACCCAAGGGGACTGGCACGGAGATCTTGCCGTATGGACGGAAAACTACGTTCCGTGGCTGAAAGAGAATCTGTTTAACAACGATATGTACAGCGATAAGATCTTCTGGGCGTACTTTGATACCATCGTGTTCGACCTGCCCTTTACGGGTCAAAACTTTACGAGGACGACGAACACCGTATATTCCTAATGTTATGACTTATAAGGAGAACCTTTTATGAAAAAGAAATTTTTAGTGCTTCTTTGCGCCCTGCTTGCACTGGTCACGCTTTTGAGCGCCTGCGGCAAGAAGGACGAGACCCCCGTTGCGGATACGACCCCTGCAGGCACCACTGCGGTGCCGCAGGAAAATCCTTTGTTGGCGTTGGTAGAAAATAAGGTCGCCAAGGTGAGCGTGGTTTATCCCGAATACGCCACCGATAAGGAATACGACATCGCGGAGTCGATCACCGACCTGCTGAACGATTCCTTTGGGGTGACGGTGACCATGAAGG